>DATFPD010000684.1:0-12079 GCA_035265005.1 Gemmatimonadaceae bacterium
ATCCAGCCGTCGCGCTCCATGCGGTAGAGGGCTGGGTAGAGCGACCCTTCCTCGACGCGGACGACGTCGTCGGTGCGCTCGGCGATCCAGCGGAGGACGCCGAAGCCGTGTCGGGGTGAGAGCGTGAGTGACTTGAGCACGAGCGCGTCGAGCGTGCCGTGCAGGCGGTCGGTGGCGGACATGGCTCCTTTGCCTAGATGTCTGGGGGCAAGATTGGAGCGGGATGCCTAGATGTCAAGGGATCGCGGCGGGGCTGTGTCGAACGACCGCCGTCGGTCGTCGGTTGCGGCAGTTGCCGGCAGTTGCCGGCAGTTGCCGGTTGTGACGCGCCGCCGGTTGCCGGGGTTCTTGCACACGAGCGTCGTGACGCTGCGGACGCGCGGGTGAGCTCGCCCCGCGCCGCGCGTCCGCGGGTGCGGCCGCCCCGCCCGCTCGCCTCAGTCGACACGCCCGCCGGCCCGCGCCGGGGGCCCAATCGTTATGCACACCGACCCACCATCGGGGACTCGCCCATGCCCTACCGTCAGCGTCAGACCCGCCGCACCCTCTCCGCCGTGCTGCTGCTGCTGGCCGCCGCGCTCGGCGCCGCCGCCTGCGACGACGACGACCCGGCCTCGCCCGGCCCCGGCGCCGCGCAGCTCCGCTTCGTGAACGCCGCCCCCGGCGCCGGCGCCGTCACCGTGAAGTGGGACAACAGCGACGCGTTCACCGCCGTCGGCTACGGCTCGAGCGCCGCCGCCTACAAGACCGTGGACGCCGGCGTCCGCTCGGTGAAGGTGCGCGCCGCCGCCGCGACCACCGACCTCGCCACCGGCGACGTCACGGCCAAGCGGGACGAGCCGTACACGGTCCTGCTGGTGAAGGAGGGGACCGCGCACAGCGTCGTCGCGCTCGCCGACACCAACACCGCCCCCGCCGCCGGCAAGGCCAGGCTGCGCATCGCCCACGCCGCGCCGGCCGCCAACGGCAGCGTGGACGTCTACGTCACCGCGCCGGGCGCCGACCTCGCCGCCGCCACCCCCAGCGCCGCCGGCGTGCAGCTCAAGAAGGCGTCGAAGTACCTCGACGTCGACGCCGGCGACCGCCAGCTGCGCCTCACCGCGGCCGGCGCCAAGACCGTGCTGCTCGACGCCGGCACCCTGAGCCTAACGTCGGGGCAGGTCCGCACCGTCGTCGCCCTCGAGGCCGACGCCGGCGGCACGCCCCTCAAGGCGGTCGTGCTCCAGGACCGGAACCCCTGAGCCGGCGCCGGCGGGCGGCCTGGCGCGCGCCGGGCCGCCCTACTTCCCCTCGAACCCCGCCTTCCGCTGCTGGAGCTCCGCCCGCAGCGCCTCGTGCATCTTCCCCGTGACGCGCCCGCGGATGTTGAGCAGCCCGCCGCTCGGGAGGTGGTCGAAGCGCATCCGCTGCACGACCATGTAGTACGAGCCGCGGCCGCCGGGGGCCTCGGGGCGGTCGAGCACCGTGGTGAGCGTGAACGCGCCCAGGAAGTAGTGGCTCGCGTAGAGCTGCTTCGCGCTCACCAGCGTCAGCGGCGCGCCCGGCGGCGCGTAGATCGAGACGTGCGTGACGCCCAGGATCGGGCGGAGCGACGGCAGGCGGTCGTTCGACCAGTAAATCGCGTCCGTCACGCCGGCGAGCGGCGCCGCCGGGTACTTCGCCAGGTAGTCGTGGAACGCCGGCACGTAGTCGAACAGGTACGGCGACTCGGCGAGCAGCGACGCGAAGACCTCGCCGGCGCGGCGGGCGGTCTTCTGGTCCCCGTACTCCACCATCGCCGCGGTGCCGCCGCGCCGGTACAGCGTCACGTACTCGGTCATCACCCGCCGCACGTGTGCGCTCACCTGCGCGCCCGCGTCCGGCGACGACCAGTTCACCCCGCTCCGAAACAGGTCGAAGCGCGGCGTCGGCATCTTGACGTCGCAGTCGCCGCGCTTGCACGCGCGCAGCGCCTCGACGTCGCCCGGGTCGGCGACGAAGGCCCGCGCGTCCTCCGGCGTGGCCGGGGTGCCGAAGAGGCCGAACGCGGTGCGCCCCGGCACGCGGAGGAAGCTCGGCAGGTCGCGCACGCGCTGCACCACCTGCTCGCGCGGCGCGTCCACGGCCACGATCCCGAACAGCGCGATCTCCTCGGGGTCGGCCGAGTCGAGCACCTTCGTGACCACGGCGCCGCGCCGGGCCTGCTCGACCTGCTCCGCGCTCAGCCCGATGTAGCGCTGGAGGAAGCGCGCGGGCTCCCCCGCCGCCGACGCCGGCAGCGCGCCCTGCGGCGCGCCCCGCGGCGCGCCCTGCTGCGCGCGCGCCGGGCCCGTCAGCGACGCCGCGGCCGCGAGCGCCGCCAGCGCCGAGCGCGCCGCGCGTCCAGTCGTTAGGGAAATCGTGCCGCGCATGTGCCGCCTCCGGGCAGTGGGTCGTCGGCCGTGATCGTCGTCCTACCGGGCGCGGGGCGCCTCACTATCTGACGCCCCCGGGGCCGGCCAGGCAACAGTCCTGGCGGCACGCCGGCGGAGTGAGCGCGGCTCGGTACCGGGTCAGTTTGAAGCGACGGCATTTCGACAGGATGAACTGCGACAGGATGAACAGGATGTGAACAGGATGAAGGGCCCCGGGACGTGCAGTCTCCCGGGGCCCTTCATCCTGTTCACATCCTGTCCATCCTGTCGCAGTTCATCCTGTCAAACTGCCGTCGCCGTTGCTGTTCTCGGTGCCCTCGAACTGACCCACTACGCGCGGCTCCGGCGGCGCGCGCCGGGCGCTATGTTGCAGTCACTGCGATGTTCCCCACCAGCGCAGTGGAGCGGCCGCTGCACGTGCGGCCGCCGACTCTCCGGCGCTTCTGGCGACGCCGCCTCGACCGGCTCCCCTGGCGGGCCGGTGCGCCCAACGGGCCGAGGCACCCGTACGCCAGCACTGAGGGCTTGCCTGGTGCGCTTCCTATTCTCCCATCCGACCTGGCGGGTCGACGAGCAGGGCCACTGGCAGCGCGCCGACTACGACACGCCGTCGATCCCCCGCCTGGCGCTGTCGGCCTCGCTGCCGGAGCACCTGTACGCGGACTGGCGCCACCGGCTAGCGGGGAATCTGTCCCGGCCGTCCGACAGCTGGTGGGACCCGCTCACCTACGTCGCCGCCGACAGCCCGACCCGGTGAGTCGCGGCCGGCGCCCTCGGCGTTGAGCACGACCGCGGCGAGCCGCCAGGCCATGTCGATCGGGTCGGCGCCCGGGGCGTCACCCGACCAGCGGCCGACCCGACCCACGTGATGGACGACCGGCGCTCCGTGGCGCCGCGCGAACGGAAGCAGCATCGGGACGTGACCTCGACTGAAGACAGGGACCGCGGCCTGGCGGCCTAACGTGACGTGCGACGCCGCGCCCGCCGCGCTCGGCGCGCCGCGTCAGCCGCCGACCGACCCGCCGTGCCGCAGGGCGGCGCGCAGCGCCGAGAGGTCCTCGACCACGCGCACCGCGGTTCGCTCGAGCGCCGGGGCGAGCGCCCCGGCGGCCGCGCCCCCGACCAGCAGCGGGACCGACTGCGGGAGCAGCGTGCGCAGCGTGCGGATCTCGCCCAGGAGCCGGTCGTGGTCGGCCAGCTGCACGACGCTCACCCCGACCACGTCCGCCCCGTCCGCCGCGCCGGCGATCTCCGCCGCCGGCAGCTCCGCCGCGATCGGGATGACTCGCCACCCTTCGACCGCGGCGGCGGCGGCCGCGAGGCCGGCCCCGATGCGGTCCCGCACCCCCACCGGCGTCGCCAGGAGCAGGTTCGGCGCGCCCGGCGGCACGGCCAGGAAGTGGACGATCCCGTCCACCACCCGCTGGATGGCCGCCGTCGCCAGATGCTCCTGCGCGGGCGAGAGCTCGCCGCCGCGCGCCGCGTCGTGCATCCGGCCCAGCAGGGGCACCGCGACCGCATCGAGAAAGGTTGGCACACCGAGCGACGCGGCCGTGCGGCGCAGCAGCAGCTCCAGCTCCGCGGCGCTCATCGCGCGCACCAGCGCGAACGCCCGCTCGATCTCGTCTTCCGCGGGCGCCGGCGCGCCCTGGACCCTCTGGCGCCCTCCCTGCCGGCGCACCACCTCCTGGCGCGCCGTCTCGTCCTCCCCGACGAGACGCGTCAGCTCGTCCGTGGAGAGCCGCGCGACCTGCCCGATGCTGCGGCCGGCCGCGATGGCCGTCCGGATCAGCCGAAGCCGCTTGACGTCGGCGTCCGCGTAGAAGCGCTGGCCGCCCTCCGCCCGTCCGGGCTCGACCGCGCTGTACCGCCGCTCCCACACCCGGAGCACGTGCGGCGAGAGTCCCGTCCGCTCGGCCACTACCCCGATGGGATGCCTCGGCACCCGGAATTCGGCATCGCTTGGCACATAGACAGGATGCAGGCGTGTCTATGGCATGTCAAGGCAATATCTAGACAAATCATTGACGCGGCATGTCGACGACGGTATCATATTCTGGACGTTCGCTAGACGGCATCGACCCGCTCGGCCGGGCCACACTTCGCACAGGACCACACTTCGTGCACGGCACCCTGAGGTACCCCAAGCTCCCCGAGCACGTCGCCAAGGTGGCGAGCGCCGTGGGCGGATTCACCACGTTCTGCCGCGCGCTGACGGACACGACGCTCGCCGAGACGCTGCGGGAGGACGGGCCGTTCACGATCTTCGCGCCGACCGACGCCGCGTTCGCGAGGCTCCCGGCGGGCGCGCTGGACGCGCTCCTCGGCGACGTGGAGCGCCGCACGGCGACGCTGGCGTACTGCGTCGTGACCGGCCGGCTGACCCTGCCGAACATTCTCAAGACCCCCGGCTCCACGCCGCCGAGTCTCGGCGGCCTGCCGCTGACGATCCGCATCCGCGACGGCCGCGTGCTCGTGGACGACGCCATGATCGTCCGCTCGGACATCGCCTGCTCCAACGGCGTGATCCACGGGATCGACAGCGTGCTCACGCCGGTGCGGAGCACGGCCGCCGCCCTCACGTCGAGCGGCCGATGATCGACAACGTCAAGCCTGACGTCCTGGCGGACATCGCCCGCGCACGGAGATTCGACGGGATCGTGACCCTCGCGCTGGTCGCGCTGGTCGTGCTCGGGGCGATCCTGCTCTTCGGCGTCGGCCTGCCCCACCCGTGAGCGCGGCCGCCCGCTAGAGCAGATGCCGCGGCCGCACGTGGTGTGAAACGACCGGGGCCCGGCCGCGCATCGCGCGGCCGGGCCCCGTCTCTCGTGGTACGCAGATTACTGCTGGCGCTGCATCGCGAGCGACTTCAGCAGGGCGTCCACGCACCGCTCGGCGACCTCGGCCGAGGTGTGTCCCGCCTCCTCAGGCGTGCTCTCGCGACGCCACCGCCAGTCGGGCTCGCCCGTGGCGACGGCCATCAGGACGTCCTCGCGCACCAGCGTGGCGGGCGTGCCGGTCGGCGCCGCGCGCTCGGGGATGCGCTCCGGGCTGCGCGCCACGGTACCGCGCCACTCGACGGCCATCAGCCGTCCCTCGGCGACGCTGCCGGCGCCGGAGCGGACCCACGAGATCGTGAGCGCCACCGGGCCGAGCTGCACGATGCAGCGGCCGGGGGAGCGGCGGATCTCCGCCTTGACTCCGCCGAGCTCCGCCTCCGCGGACGCGACGCGCCGCGTGATGGCGGTGCTCAGCCGCTCCAGCTCGCGGGGCAGCACGAGCTGCGACTTGGCCGAGCTCAGAAAGGTTTCGCGCTCGTATGCGTGGCGCTCCGCCGGCGAGGCGACGTACGGATCGGACGCGAGTGTTGCCTCGAGATCGGACGCGGTCGAAGCGTTCGAGTGCATGGGCCCTCCTGATTCGGTGATGGCGTTCACGCCTTGTGGCGGAAGGTGATCCGCCCGCGCGTGAGGTCGTACGGCGAGACTTCGACCTTCACGCGGTCTCCGGTGAGGACGCGGATGCGGAAGCGCCGCATCTTCCCGCCAATCGTCGCGAGGACCGCATGACCGTTGTCCAGTGTCACGCGGAACATCGTGCTCGGAAGCACGTCGGAGACGACGCCTTCCAGCTCCACCATGGATTCTTTGGCCACTAGCGGTCGCCGCGGCGGGAGCGGCCGCGACGGCGGGCGGCTTCGGCCTTGAGCTGGCGCGCCTCGCTGGGCTTCACATAGTGCCGGCGGCGGCGGAGGTCCTTCAGGAGCCCCGACTTCATGACCTTCTTCTTGAACGTCTTGAGCGCCCAGTCGATCCGGTCGCCCTCTTCGAGTGTCACTTCGATCATCTCACCCTCCAGACCTGCGTGGGGAAACGAGCGGGCCGACCGCGCGCGTACGCCCGGCCGGCCCCACGATCGCCGCGGCGTTGGCCGCGGCGGGTAACATTATCGACCAATCCTGGTCACGTTCTCGGCGGCCGGACCCTTCTGGCCCTGCACCACGTCGAACTCGACCCGCTCGCCCTCGGCGAGCGACTTGAAGCCGCTGCCCTGGATGGCCGAGTGGTGGACGAAGCAGTCCTTCTGGCCGCCCTCGGGCGTGATGAAGCCGAAGCCCTTCGCGTCGTTGAACCACTTCACGGTGCCGGTCGTACGCATTTGCTACTCCTGAATTGGAAATTGGGTGCTGTGTACGGAGCGCAACGCTGTACTGCCGCTTTGTACGTACCGACACAACGGTCGTGATCCACGCCCTCACGATGGGCCCCGCCGGCGGCGGGTACTACACCTAACAAACAGGGGCCCGCTCGCAGTTGGCAGGCCCCTGAGACGGAACTTGTCCACGCGCTGGGCGTGTTTGTCGCTGATAGTAATATAGCAAGGGCGCGAGCAGTTTACAACGGGCGAGTCCGCTCTCTATTTGGGGCGCCAGCCCGACCAGTCCGGCGCCACCGTACATCTCCGGCCCCACCTCCCACGGCGTGCGGGATGCTCGCTTCGTCGGCCGGGACGCGTCGGCAGGGTCGACCACAGAGGCACCGAGAACACAGAGGAGGGGCACACGGGAGGGGGTCCCCCGGCCGGGACGGTTCGCAGACCATCCCGCTAGGGGGACCCCCTCCCGTGTGCACGCCCTCCGTGCCCTCGGTGCCTCTGTGGTCGACCCTGACAGAGCGTCCCGATATGCCGATCTCGGCGCTCGTACATGACGGCAGGATTATACCGCGTCCGGGGACGGCGGACGCCAGTCGCGGCCGCGGACGGCGACGAGCAGAGTCGGCACCATGTAGAGCGTGACGGGTGTCGAGAGCGCGAGCCCGCCGATCACCGCCAGCGCGAGCGGGCGCTGCATCTCACTCCCCGCGCCCAGGCCCAGCGCCAGCGGCAGCAGCCCGAAGAGCGTGCAGAGCGTCGTCATGAGGATCGGGCGGAGGCGGATGCGCGCCGCCTCGCGCAGCGCCGGCTCGAGCGCCAGGCCGCCCGCGCGCATCCGGTGGTGCGTGAAGTCGAGCAGGATGATGCCGTTCTTCACGACCAGCCCCACCAGCAGGATCAACCCCATGAAGGAGGAGACGTTGAGCGGCGTGCCGGTCGCCAGCAGCAGCGCCATCGCGCCGACGAACGAGAGCGGCGCCGCGAGCAGCACCACCAGCGGCTCGACGAACGACTCGAACTGGACCACCATGACCGCGATCACGCTCAGCGCCGCCAGCGCCAGCACGAGCAGCAGCGCCCGGAACGCCGCCTGCTGGCTGGCGTACTGCCCCGCCAGCTCGAGCCGGATCCCCGCCGGCGGCGGCGTCTCGGCCACGACCCGCTTGACGTCGGCCATGATCGCGCCGAGCGAGCGGCCGGAGATGTCGCCGGTCATGTCGATCATCTGCTGCTGATTCTCGCGGAGCAGCTCGGCGCGGGTCTCGGTGGGGCGGAAGGTGGCGAGGGTGGCCAGCGGCGCCGCCGCGCCGCTCCGCGGCGAGACGATCGGCAGCGCGCCGAGCAGGCGTGGGTTGAAGCGCACGGAGTCGGGGGCGCGCACCCGGACGCCGATCGAGCGGTCCTCGAGGCGCACGTCGCCGGCGCCGCTCCCCATGAGCGCGCCGGCCACGGCCGCGCTCACCTGCGCGGGGGTCAGCCCGATCCGGCTCGCCTCGGCGGCATTGATCGTCATCGCCAACTCGGCGCTCGGCTCGGCGACGCCGTTGTACAGGTCCTCGATCCCGCCGACCGTCTCCAGCCGCCCGCCGAGCCGCGTCCCGTACGCCTCGAGCGCCGCCAGGTCGGGGCCGAACAGCTTGATCTCGACCGGGCGGGCGGCGCCGGCCAGGTCGTTGATGACGTCCGAGAGGATCTGCACGAACTCGACGCGCAGGCGCGGCACCGCCGCCTCGATCCGCCCGCGCACGTCGTCGATCACCTGAAAGCTCGACCGGTCGCGGCTCCCCGCCAGCCGCACCGCGATGTCGCCCACGTTCTGCTGGGTCGCGAACAGCCCCAGCTCGGCGCCGGTGCGGCGCGACGTGCCCGCGACCTCGGGGGTCGACAGGAGGATGCCCTCCACGACGCGCACTTCGCGGTCGGTCTCGGCGAGCGCGGTGCCGCCGGGGCTCACGTAGTCGAGCACGAAGGCCCCCTCGTCCATCTCCGGGAGGAAGCCGGTGCCGACGAGGCGGTACGCCAGGGCCCCGGCGGCGACCAGCACCAGCGCGACGACCGCCATCCACCGGGCGTGGTGGAGCGCCGAGCCTAACGACTGCTCGTAGCGGCCGGAGAGCGCGTCCACCGCCCGGCCGACGCGCGCCAGCGCCCCCCGGCGCGGGGCGGCGGCGGCTACCACCGCCCCCTCCTCTTCCTCCCGCTCGGCGTCCGACGGGGTGAGGTACTGCTCCGCCAGCAGCGGGATCACGGTCAGCGCCAGCAGGAGCGAGACCAGCACCGCGATCGTGAGGGTGATCGACAGCGCCTTGAAGAACTGCCCCTCGACTCCCGTGAGGAAGCCGAGCGGGAGGAAGACGACGACGGTCGTGATGGTGGACGTCGTCACCGGCCAGATCAGCTCCTGGACCGCCTCCCGGATCGCGGCCCCGCGGTCGGCGTTCAGCCGCAGGTGGCGGACGATGTTCTCGGTCACCACCACCGCGTCGTCGATCACCAGCCCGATGGCGATGGCCATCGCGCCCAGCGTCATCAGGTTGAACGTCTGGCCGATCAGGTACATCACGAACACCGTGATCGCCATCGTCAGCGGGATCGACGAGGCCGAGATCGCGGTGATCCGTCCGTGGCGCAGGAAGAGCAGGAGGACGATCACGGCCAGCGCGGCGCCGATCAGCATCGCGTCGCGCACGCTCCGCACCGCGTCGCGCACCAGCGCCGCCTGGTCGTAGACCGGCTTGAGGCGGACGCCGGGCGGGAGCGCCGCCGCGAGCGAGGCGGCGATCCGCGCCACGCTGTCGGCGATCGCGACCGTGTTGCCGCCGATCTGGCGCGTGACGTTGAGCAGCGCCGCCGGCCGGCCGTCGCCGGCGATGACCCGCACCCGGTCCTCGGTGCCGGGGCTCACCGTCGCCAGGTCCCGCACCCGCAGCCCCCGGCCGACGACGATGTTCGCGACGTCGTCGGCCGAGTGCGCCTCGGAGGTCGTGACGATGAGGTACTGCTTGTAGTTGGCCGGCATCCGCCCGACCGCGGCGGCGCTCGTCGCCTGGCGGATCGCGCCCGCCAGGTCGTCGTAGGTCAGCCCCTGCGCCGCCAGACGCGCCGGGTCCGCCACCACCTCCATCTCCCGCACCTCGCTCCCCTGCACGTCCACCCGCCCCACGCCCGGGACGCGCGCGAGCAGCGGCCGCACCTGGTACTGGGCGATGTCGTAGAGCGTCGCCGGGTCGCCCCCCTCCAGGTTGTAGGAGAGGACGGGGAAGAGCGACGGCGTCAGCCGCTCGACCTCGACGTCGAGCCCCTCGGGGAGCCCGGCCCGCACCTGGTTCACGCGCGCCTGCACCTGCTGGAGCGCGTACTGCATGTCGGTGTGCTCGGCGAACGTGACGTTGATCTCGCTCCCGCCGCGGATCGACCGCGACTGCACGCGCGTCACGCCGGGGACGACGCCGACCGCCTCCTCGATCGGCCGCGTCACCGCGAACAGCACCTGCCGCGCGCCGAGCGCGGAGCCCTCGGCGACGATGGTGATGCGGGAGAAGGTGAGCTCGGGGTAGATCGCCGCCGGGAGCCGGAGCCCCATCCAGATCCCGGCCGCGCTCACGAGCGCGACCAGCAGGTAGACGAAGCGCCGCTGGCGCGCGAGCAGCGCGAACAGCCCGCCGCGCATCAGGGCTTCTCCCCCTTCGCGCCCGCCGGGCCCGCCGGCGACGGCCGCCGCCCCTGCTGCTGCGGCGGCGGCGGCAGGGGGACGATCTTCGCGCTGTCCTCGACGCCGTAGGCGCCGTAGGTCACCACGCGCTCGCCGGCGGCCAGCCCGTCGGTGATCTCGGCGACGCGGTCCGTCCGCCCGCCGACGGCGACCGGGCGCTCGTGCGCGACGCCGCCCGAGTCCACGACGAACAGCTTGAACCCCTCCCCCTCCGGCACCAGCGCCTCGAGCGGGACCGTGATCGCGCGCGGGCGCGTGGCGACGGCGATCTGGCCGAAGACCGTCTCGCCGATGCGGAGGGGTCGGCCGGCGGCGGGGGCGCGCACGCGGACGGCGACGCTGCGGGTGGCGGAGTCGACCGTCCCCGCCACGTCCGCGACGGTGCCGGTGCCGACCGGCTCGCCGGCGGCGCTCTGCCCCGCCGCGAGCGCCACCGCGGCGCCGGCGCGCACCCGCGGCGCGTCCCCGGGCGTCACCCCGAGGATCACGTCGAGCGCCGACGGGTCGGCCACCTCGACCAGGGTCTGGTTCACGTCCACCGACGCGCCTAACGTGGCGGCGAGCGCGGTGACGACGCCCGGGATCGGGGCGCGCAGCACCGCGAGCTGCGCCAGCCGGCGGGCGGCGACGGCGTCGGCGCGCGCCCGCGCCAGCTCCGCCCCCGCCTGCTCCGCGTCCTTCCGCGGGGCGATCCCCTCCCGCAGCAGCCGCTGCTGGCGCTCGTGCGCGCTCTCGGCGGCCGCCAGCGCGGCGTCCGCGCTCTGCGCCGCCGCCTCGAACGCCGACCGGTCCAGCTCCACCAGCGGCTGCCCGGCGGCCACGCGCTGTCCGACCGTCACGTGGACGCGGGTCACACGCGTCGCCGCCGGGGCGCCGAGTGTCGCCACGTGTCCCGGGCGGGCGGCGACGGTGCCGATGGCGCCGATCGTCTCCGTGAAGGGCTGCACGGTGGCGGCGGCCGTGCGGGCGCCCACCACCACGCCGGGCCCGTCCGCCTTCCCCTCCGCCTCGGCGGCCGCGCCGCCCCGCCCGCACGCGGCGAGGCCCGCGGCGAGGGCGAGCGCGAGCGCGGGGGCGAGAGCGGGGGCGAGCGCCCGCGGGGGGCGCCGGGTCGTTAGGCCGGTCACGGGGCGGCCGGCGACGGGGTGAGGGCGAGCGCGCGCAGCGTCGCCGAGGCGATCCACGCGGCGGCGAGGTCGTCCACGTACTGCGCGAGCACGTCCCGCGCGTTCCGCTGCGCCTCCAGCACGCCGGCGATCGGCGACGCCCCCTCGCGGTAGGCGGTGAGCGCCATTGCCGCCACGCGGTCGGCGCTCGCCACCAGCCCCCGGTCGCGCGCCACCCGGGCCGCGGCGATGCGCCGCTCGCGCAGGGCGCGGGTGATCTGGTTGCGGCTCTCCAGCCTCGCCAGCGCCAGCTCGGCGCGGGCGCGCTCGCGCTCGGCCTCCGCCTGGGCCACGCCGCCGCGGTTCCGGTCGAGGAGCGGGAGCGGGAGCGCGATGCCGACCGTCGGCAGCAGCCCGTGCGTGTCCCCCGTGGGGTCGCCGGCGTCGAAGCCGGCGCTCACGCTCGGCGAGGCGAAGAGGCTCCGGCGCTGCGCCAGCGCCGCCAGCCGTGCCGACTCGAGCGAGGCCTCCGCCGCCGCCACCCGGAGCGGCGCGGCGACGACGTGACCGGCCGGCGCCGCGGCGGCGGCGGCCGTCGACATCGCCGGCACGCCGTCGGGCGCGCCGTCCGGCACGCCGCCCGGCACGTCCGGGCCGGGGGTGTCGTCAGGCGGCGTCAACGAGTCGGAGGGGACCACCAGCACCTGGTCGCC
>DATFPD010000685.1:0-4353 GCA_035265005.1 Gemmatimonadaceae bacterium
GCGGGCGCTTGGCTCCAGGGCCACGATCGCCGGGGGCGTGCCCGACCAGCTCCCCCCGTTCGCCCCATACATGAACTCCAGCTCCGCGACCGCGAACCGCACGTCGATCCCCCGGATCGTGTCGCTGCGAGCGCCGAGCAGGGCGCGGGCGGTGTCGATCAGCGCGCGGGCGGCGCGCATGCGCCCCTGCTGGAGGTACGCGTACTGGAGCCAGGAGAGGGTGTGCCAGCTGTTGTGGGCGTTCGGCGCCTGGCGACGCGACACCCAGGCGCGCGACGCCGCCCACGACCGCTCGTTGGCCGCCACCGCGTCGTCCCACGCCCCGAGCTGCACGAAGATGTGCGAGGGCATGTGCAGCGCGTGGTCGGTGCTCGGGGCGATCTGCGCGTAGGCGCGGGCAGCCCGCTCGGCGAGCGGCGCGTGCACCGGGTCGTCGTTGGCGTGGATGACGAAGTGCGCCGCCCCAGGGTGCCGCGGGTGGGCCTCGAACGCGCGCTGGGCGAGCGCCGCCGACTCGTCGCGCGCGCGCGCCCGCTCCAGCCCGCGCAGCCAGCGGAAGCTGTCCATGATCGCGATCGCCGCGAAGGTGGCCCACTCCGGGTCGTCAGGCTCGGCGGCGGCGAGCCGGCGGAGCGAGTCCGCCCAGGCGCGGACGCGCTGCGGCTCGGGGGCCTGGGCGAAGAGCGCCTCGACGGTGGCGCCAAACGCGCGCTCCCGCGGCGTCCGCGCGCGGGCCAGACGCGCTTCCGCGTCAGGCCCGAGGCGGGCGAGGGCGCCGCGCGCAGATTCGAGGTCCTCGGTCCCCCAGACGCCGTGGCGGTAGGTGAGCGCCTCCATCCAGAAAGCGAGCGCGAACGCCGGATCCCGCCGCTCGGCGTCCTGGAACGCGTCGGCGGCGTCCTCGTACTCGAAGTTGTGCAGCAACGCGAGGCCGCGCAGGAAGGGCCCCTGCGCCGCGGCGGCGCCGGAGTTTGGGAAGGAGACCTCCCCCAGCCCAGCCGTATCGGGAATCCCGCTCCGCCCGCCGGCGCCACCGTGCTGGTGGTCCTGGGCGCCGAGCGTCGTCGCGCCGACGAGCGCGATCAGTGTCGCCGTGCCGCGCAGAAATCGCATGCCCGCCTCCGGAAGTGGAGTGAACCGTCACACCCTGTCCACTGCGCCCTGCGCTGACGAATCCGGACAGGAAAACAGTGTCTAGTGCCCGCTCGCCCGCGCCGAGCGGTCGTCCCGGTTCACGAGCCGCCGCTCGAACAGCTCGAGGATGCGGCGGTACTCGTCGGACCAGGAGTCGGGGCGGACGAAGGCGTGGTCCTCCACCGGGTAGACCGCCAGCTCCCAATCGGTCTTCCCCAGCTCGATCAGGCGCTGCGTCAGCCTGATGATGTCCGAGAAGTGGACGTTCACGTCCACCATGCCGTGCGCCATGAGCAGCGGGTCGCGCAGCCCCTGGGCGAAGTAGATGGGCGACGACTGGCGGTAGGCGAGCGTGTCGTTCTGCGGCAGGTTCAGGATGCGCCCCGTGTAGCCGTGGTTGTAGTGCGCCCAGTCGGTCACGCTGCGCAGCGCCGCGCCGGCGCCGAAGCGGTCCGGCTCGGTGAACAGCGCCATGAGCGTGATGAAGCCGCCGTAGCTGCCGCCGTAGATGCCCACGCGCTCGGGCGGGATGCCGAGCTCGCGCTCCAGGTAGCGCGAGCCGTCCACCTGGTCCTGGAGGTCGCGCCCGCCCATGTGGCGGTAGATCGCCGTCCGCCAGTCGCGCCCGTAGCCCGCGGAGCCGCGGTAGTCGATGTCGAGCACCACGAAGCCCTTCGAGGCGAGCAGGTGGTTGAACATGAACTCGCGCGAGTAGCTCGACCAGTAATTGTGCACGTTGTGCAGGTAGCCCGCGCCGTGGACGAAGATGACCGCGGCGCCGTTCGGCTGCGCGCCGACGTCCTTCGGCCGGTAGATGCGCGCCGGCACCTTCGCGCCGTCGGAGGCCGGGACCGTCACGATCTCGGGCGCGACCCACGGGAACGCGAGCCACGCCGCCGTCGGCGAGATCGTGAGCTGGGCCGGCTCGGCCGCGCCGCTCCTGAGGAGGTAGAGCTCCGGCGGGCGGTTGGCGAACGAGTGCACGTCGGCCAGCCACTGCTCGTCAGGCGAGAGCGAGACCGCGTGGCCGCCCGGGCGCTGGGTCAGTTGCGTGCGCGTCCCGCCGGCTACCGGCATCCGGTAGAAGTGCCGCTCGAAGGGGGACTTCTCGCTCGTCGCCAGGTAGAACGAGCGGCCGTCGCGGGAGAGGCTCACGTCCATCACCTCCCACGCGCCGCGGGTGAGCTGGCGCCGGTCGCCGCCGTCGGCCGCCATCGAGTACAGGTGCGCGTAGCCGTCGGCCTCCGAGACGTACCAGAAGCGGCGCCCGCCGTCATACCAGCCGCCGCAGCCGAAGCAGGGGCCGTCGACCCAGGCGGTGTCCTTCAGGACGTCCACCGTTCGCACGGCACCCGAGTCGGCGCCGACCGTGTGGATCCAGCGCGTCTTGAAGTCGCCGCTCAGCGCGTAGACGAGCGCGCGCGTGCCCGCGTCGTCCCACCCCAGCACGGCCGCGAACGCCGCCGGCGCGGTGGTGTCGCCGGGGGTGATCTTCAGGAACTTCACCTCGCCCGACGGGAGGCTCATGAACGCCACGCGGCCCGACGCCTGCGCGTCGCCGACCTTGGGGCGGGAGCTGATCTCCTCGGTGTAGCCGCTGGCGGTGACGTAGCTCGGCACGCGCGTGCCGAGCGAGCTCTCGTTCCGCACGGTCGTGGTGATGAGCAGGGCGTTGCCGGCCGGCGACAGCTCGAGCGACGTCACGCGCTCGTCCTTCAGCAGGTAGAGCGGCTTCACGCGGCGGCTCTCGCGCGCCTTCCGCTCGGCGGTCGTCAGGCTGTCGCTGCGCAGCCGGTCGCGGACGGCGCCGAACAGCTCGCGCTGCTCGGCCAGCAGTGCCGCGCGCTGCCCCTCGGCCTTCGCCGAGTCGCGCGGGGCCGGGCCGGGTCGCACGTCGGTGAGCTGCCTGACGAGGCCGCCCTCCAGCTCGATCGAGAAGACGTTGTTGTCGCGGACGAAGTAGAGGCGGCGCCCGTCGGCGCTGAAGTCCGGGTCGGACTCGGCGGCCAGCGTCTCGGTCAGCCGCCGCACGCCGCCGCTGGCGAGCTCGATCAGGTACAGGTCGCCCTGGTAGGCGACGGCGCGGCGGCGCCGGTCGGCGGAGAGTCGCCCCGGCTGCACCAGCGGGCCCACCGAGTCGAGCTGCGCGTCGGTCACGCGCTCGGGCCGGGCGCCGGCGGCGGCGCGCACGCGGTACTGGCGCAGCGGCTCGCGCCAGTCGGTGCCGGGCTCGTTCCACATGAAGTAGATCCAGCGCCCGTCGGGCGTCCAGCGCACCAGCTGCGGCTCGCGCCCGTAGACCTCGGGCCCGCGCATGATGCTCGGGACGGTGAGCTCGAGCCGAGCCGCGGCGGCCGGCTGCTGGGCCGGCAGCGCGGGCGCGGCCAGGAGCGCCGCCAGCGCGGCGCGGGCGAACGAGATGCGCACCAGGGGAGACCTCGTGGGGTTGGGCGAAGCGGGCAGGGGTGACGCGCTCAAGATAGGCTCGGGCGGGCCGGGGCGCCCCGGGGCGCGGGCGGCCGGACAATTTGACCCCGTTCGGCGGACAATTTGAACCCGTTCAAAATGCCCCTTGACGGCCGGCTGGCGGGGCCGTAATCTGTAGTTGAACGTGTTCAATTCACCCGGAGGCTACATGTCCGCGATCGTTCTGACCTACCTCGTCTACATCGTCCTCAGCGTCGCCATCACCGTCTGGGTCGGACGCACCCTCTACACGAACGGCGTCATCTTCCTGGTCGACGTCTTCAACGGGAACGAGATGCTGGCGCACTCGGTCAACCACCTGCTCGTGGTCGGGTTCTACCTGGTGAACCTGGGGTGGGTGAGCCTGGCGCTCCGGATCGGCTACCTGGTCGACGGCCCGCAGACTGCGATCGAGGCGCTGTCGTCGAAGATCGGGTTCGTGCTGCTGATGCTGGGCGGGATGCACTTCTTCAACCTGTACGTCTTCAGCCGCATCCGCCGCCGCTCGTCGCTCCCGCTCGGCCTCCCGCCGGTGCCGCCGGACGCGTGCACGATCACCCAGCAGACGGCGGCGGCGGCGGCCGCATGACCTCGCTCACGGTGCTGTACGATCCCGGCTGCGGGCTGTGCTCGGGGGCGCGGATCTGGCTCCAGAGCGAGCGGCAGCTCGTACCGCTCCGGTTCCTCCCCGTCGGGTCCGCCGAGGCCAGGCGCCGCTTCCCGGCGCTCGATCACCGCTCGGCCGCCGGCCAG
>DATFPD010000686.1:0-10125 GCA_035265005.1 Gemmatimonadaceae bacterium
CGACGCGGTGATCGCCGGGGTCAACATCCAGGAGCTCGACCCCGAGGACGATTCGGTGGGGCTCGGCGGGCTGCCGAACGCGGACGGCGTGGTGCAGCTCGACGCCAGCTGCATGCACGGGCCGACGAAGCGCGCTGGCTCGGTGGCCTGCCTGGAGGACATCGCCACGCCGTCGCTCGTCGCCAAGGCGATCATGGACTACACCGACCACATCATGCTGGTGGGGCGCGACGCCAGGCGGTTCGCGCTCGACATGGGGTTCAAGGAGCAGAACCTCCTCACCGAGAAGAGCCGCCAGAAGTGGCTGCGGTGGAAGGCGAAGCTCAACCCGAACGACAACTGGCTCGACCACGACGACGACGTCCGGATCGCCTTCACCACCGGCACGATCAACATGAACGCGGTGGACGCGCGCGGGAACGTCGGGAGCGTCACCACGACGAGCGGGCTGTCGTGGAAGATCCCCGGGCGCGTCGGCGACTCGCCCATCATCGGCGCCGGCCAGTACTGCGACAACGACGTCGGCGCCGCCGGCTCGACCGGGCGGGGCGAGGCCAACATCAAGGTGTGCGGCGCCTTCCTGGCCGTGGAATTCATGCGCCAGGGCGTCGCGCCCGAAGAGGCGCTGCTGCGCGTGATCGACCGCGTGGTGGCGATGACCGAGAAGCGCCTGGTCGACGACCGCGGCCGCCCCTGGTTCGACCTCAGCTACTACGCGGTCACGAAGGACGGCCGCTTCGCCGGCGCCACCCTCTACGAGGCCGAGCAGGGCTTCGCCGTCTGCGACTCGGCCGGGGCGCGCATCCAGAAGTCGGCCTACCGCTACAAGGCCAGCGAGCGCCCGGTCCGGCGCTAGGGCGAGATCCCCGACGCGCGACTACGTAATTCGACCCTTGCCTGGCGACGGCAGATACGTAAACGTGATACGCGAATCGCGTCCCACACATCGCCCGAGTCTCGGTTGGAGGATCCACCAATGCCTTGCTCTGTTCGGGTATCGAGTGCCCTGATCGCCGCGCTCGCCCTCGCGGCCTGCGGGGGCGACGGCACGGGCCCCAATGGCCAGGAGCTGGACGACGGCAGTCTGGCCGCGATCGCCGGCCTCCCGCTGGGCATCGGCGTCGTCGAAGCAGGGCCCGGGTCCCCCGCCGTCGGCTCGACCACCGACCTGCCGGTCCCGATCTGCAGGTACCAGGAGGGCACAGGCCGCTTCGACTGCGAGCCGATCACCAACCGCGGGATGACCATCACGCGGTCGTTCGCCTTCCTGGACGGCGCCGGCCACCCGCAGCGCCGCTTCGATCCGGTGACCACGGCGAGCATCAACACCCGCATGTCCATCGCCGGGACGCTGACGACGCCGCAGGGCGGCACGATCAAGCTGGACCGCCGGGGCGAGATAACCGTCAGTGGGCTCGCCGGCGCGGAGACCTCGCACACACTGAACGGCGTCGAGTCCGGGACCAGCGAGTTCTCGGCCCCCGCCAGTCCGTCGCTGGGCGCCTATTCGTCGAAGGCCATCTCGAACGACACCACGCTCGACCTGGTCATCCCGATCCCGCCGCGCCCGGCGGCCGGACAGCGCCCGGCGCCGGTCTTCCCGCTCTCGGGAAAGCGCATCAGCAACCAGCGGATCACGAGCCGCTTCAGCAACTCGCCGGAGGATGGCCTGACGGAGCTGACGATGCGCTACGTCGTCACGTACAACGGCACCAGCGTCGTGACCATCGAGATGACCCTCGACGGCCAGACGAAGACTTGCACGGTGGACCTGATGGCGCCGTCCATCGGGAGCTGCCTCTTCTGAGGCCACGCGAGGGAACCGACCCAACCGCTGTCACGTACTAAGATGCGGGCCGCGATGCACTGTGCGTCGCGGCCCGCAGACCGTTTCAGTACAGGCCGCGCCGCTGGTGAAGCTCTCCGCCCCGTCGTTCGTCCGCTCCCTCGCTCCGCTGGTCGTCCTCCTCGCCGCCTGCCGGGCCGGGGAGCGGCTGACGGAACGCTTCCAGCCGCGCACGCCGCACGAGAAATACGCGGCCGCGCTGGCGGACGCGGGGCTCGACCGCACCGTCCTCGGCCGGCGGTGGCTGGACGCGGCGCAGCAGTCGCTCCGCACGCCGGCCACGGTGAGCCTGCCCTTCCAGGAGGCCGGGTACTTCGGCGAGGCGGACGCGGCGGCGGTCGCCTACCAGTTCGCCGCCCGGCGCGGCCAGCGCGTCGTCGCCGAGCTGACGACGGAATCGGCCGGGCACGCGGCGGTGTTCGTGGACGTCTTCGCCCCGCCCGCCGACTCGGCCGGCGCCCCGCGCGGCCTCACCAGCGCCGACAGCCTGGCCCGCGGCGGCACGGTGCGGCTCGACTTCGAGCCGGAGCAGGACGGGAGCTACGTGCTGCGGCTCCAGCCCGAGCTGCTGCGCGGCGTACGCTACCACATCACCGTGCGCGCCGAGGCGTCGCTGGCGTTCCCGGTGAGCGGGCGCGACAGCCGCGCGGTGAGGAGCGGCTGGGGCGCCGAGCGCGATGGCGGCCGCCGGTCGCATCAGGGGGTGGACATCTTCGCGCCGCGCGGCACGCCGGTGCTGGCCGCGGCCGACGGCTGGGTGCGCAACGTCGGCATCACTACACTCGGCGGCAAGGTGGTGTGGGTCTCCGACCCGCTCCGCGGCCAGTCGCTCTACTACGCACACCTCGACAGCCAGATCGCGCGGGTCGGGGACCGGGTGAAGATCGGCGACACGCTCGGTCTGGTGGGAAATTCGGGCAACGCGCGCACGACGCCGCCGCACCTGCATTTCGGCATCTACCGCCGCGGCTGGGGCGCCATAGACCCGTTCCCCTTCGTGCACACGCCGCGCGACCTCGTGCCGCGCCTCACTGCCGACACGGGCGCGCTGGGAAGCTGGCGCCGCACGGACAGCCGCGTGGCCCTGCTCAGCGCCCCGGCTGCGGGGACGTCGGTCGCCACGGTGGCGCAGCTCGCGCCCCGCACGCCGCTCCGGATCATCGCGGCCGCCGCGGGCGCGTATCGAGCCGAGCTGCCGGACGGGCGGGTGGGCTACGTCCGCGCGACGGCGACCGAGCCGGCCGCCACGCCGCTGTCCACCGTCCGCCCCGCCCAGGCCACGGCGCTGCTCGACCACCCGAGCCCGCGCGGCGTCACGATCGACAGCGTCGCGGCGCGTGTAGCACTCCTGGTCCTCGGCCGCTACGGTGACTACGCGCTCGTCAGGACCGAGGGCGGGCGACTCGGTTGGCTGCAGCAGCAACAGGCGCCGGTCAGCACCGTTGCCCATAGCCCGAGTCCAACGCGGCGTCGGGCGGCGGGGGATTGAACCGCGGAGGGCGCGGGCGCCCTCCGCGGTTCAATGCTGCTTCAATCGACCCCGCGCACGTGCTTGCCGAGCGGCAGTGACGTCCGCCCGAGCGCCGCCGCCGCGAGGCGCGCGACCTCCGTGGCGCCGGCGACCGAGAGATGCGTGTCGTCCTGGCGCCCCTGCGGGTACATGGCGTTCGAGCCGGGCGTGACCCAGACGTAGAGCGACTTCGAGCCCTCGGGGCCCGCGCGCAGCACCAGCTCCTCGGTCAGGAGCTGGAGGTCGACGAAGGGGACCTGGAGGTCGCGCGCGACCTCGCGCGCGACGAGCGGATACGCGCCGTGCGTGTCCAGCAGGACGCCCTTGTCGCTGAAGTTGCGCCGCACGATCGAGCTGAAGAGTACGGGCGTCGCGCCCCGCGCGCGGCTCTCGGTCACGAACCGCTCGAGGTTGCGCCGGTAGGCGGTGTATGGGTTCGTGTAGCGCGCCGGGTCCTCGCTCTTCTGGTCGTTGTGGCCGAACTGGATGAAGACGTAGTCGCCGCGGTGCAGCTGCTTCGCGACCGCGTCCCACTTCCCCTCGTCGATGAAGCTCTTCGTGCTGCGCCCGTTCACCGCGAAGTTGCGCACCACCACCTGGTCGTCGAAGAAGCGCGGCAGCAGCTGCCCCCAGCCGCGCTCCGGGTTCGTCTCCGGGTTCGGCTTGTCCGCCATCGTCGAGTCGCCGACCATGTAGACCGTCGTCTTCTCGCGCGCACCCGCTCCGACGGCGAGCCCGGCAAGCAGGGTGAATATCTGGAACGTCTTCACGCTCGGCGCGCTCCTCGAGAACTGCCTACCACGGATGAACACGGATACTGCCATACAGCCTCGAAGCACTTCGCCGTATCCGGGTTCATCCGTGGTAAGCCGTTGCCGTACCATCGCCTGCCGCTAAATTGACATTTTCACGCAAGTTACGGACGATGGACGCTCCGGGGACCGGACCGGGGCCGGCGCGCACATGACGACTTCAGCAGCAGCCTCCCAGACGCCGCCGGCGGACCAGCCGGACGGCTACGATCCCATCGCGGTCGAGCGCAAGTGGCAGGAGCGCTGGCGCGCGCGGGGCACGAACGACACCGACCTGACGGGCGAGCGTCCGTTCTACTCGCTCATGATGTTCCCGTACCCCTCGGCCGAGGGGCTCCACGTCGGGAACCTGTTCGCGTTCACCGGCGCCGACATCTACGGGCGCTTCATGCGCATGCAGGGCCGGTCGGTGCTGGAGCCGTTCGGCTTCGACGCGTTCGGCATCCACTCGGAGAACTACGCGCTCAAGATCGGCGCCCATCCGGCCGAGATGACGCCGAAGAACGTCGCCAACTTCCGGCGGCAGATCATGCGGGCCGGGCTCATGATCGACTGGCGGGTGGAGGTGAACACCAGCGACCCGTCGTACTACAAGTGGACGCAGTGGGTCTTCCTCCAGCTGCTCCGGCGCGGGCTCGCCTACCGCAAGCGTGCCGCCGTGAACTGGTGCCCGAACGACAAGACCGTGCTCGCCAACGAGCAGGTCGAGGGCGGGCGCTGCGAGCGCTGCGGCGCCGAGGTGGAGCAGCGCTTCCTGGAGCAGTGGTTCTTTCGCATCACCGATTACGCCCAGCGGCTGCTCGACAACCTGGACACGCTCGACTGGTCGGAGTCCACCAAGGCCGCCCAGCGGAACTGGATCGGGCGCAGCGAGGGGGCGCAGATCGCGTTCGAGGCGGAGGGGGTGGACGACGGCGCGGAGATCGTCGTCTTCACCACGCGGCCGGACACGGTCTTCGGCGCCACGTACCTGGTGCTCGCCCCCGAGCACCCGGCCGTCCCACGCCTGACGACGCCCGACCAGGCGGCCGAGGTCGCCGCCTACCGCGAGCGCACGGCGAAGCAGGACCTGGTCACGCGCAAGGTCGGGGAGAAGGAGAAGACCGGCGTCTTCACCGGCTCGTATGCGGTGAACCCGGCCAACGACGAGCGCATCCCGATCTGGATCGCCGACTACGTGCTGATGGAGTACGGCACCGGCGCGATCATGGCCGTCCCCGGGCACGACGAGCGCGACTTCGAGTTCGCGCGGAAGTTCGGCCTCCCCATCGTGCGCGTGGTGATGGACCGCGAACGCATCGTGTCGGCCGGGCGGCAGGCGCAGTTCGTCGAGAACGCGCTGACCGGCAAGCCGTCGGGCGCGATGCTGCGCCAGGTCGAGGCGTCGCTGCCGCCGCTGGAGCGCGCCTACACCGACAACGTCGAAGGCGTGCTGGTCAACTCGGGCGACTTCGACGGGCTCGGCGTCCCCGAGGGGAAGCGCGCGATCGTCGCGATGCTCGAGGCGAAGGACGCGGGGAAGGCGGTGGTGAACTACCGCCTGCACGACTGGTGCATCTCGCGCCAGCGCTACTGGGGCCCGCCGATCCCGGTGATCTACTGCGAGGAGTGCGGGCTCCAGGCGGTCCCGGAGCAGGATCTGCCAGTGGTGCTGCCGCTGATCGACGACTTCAAGCCTGACGACTCGGGCGTCTCGCCGCTCGCCCGGCACGAGGCGTGGTACCACGTGCCGTGCCCGGAGTGCGGGAAGACGGCGCGGCGCGAGACGGACGTGTCGGACACCTTCCTCGACAGCGCGTGGTACTTCCTGCGCTACCCGACGCAGGGGCACCCCGACCGCGAGCGGGTGCCGTTCGACCGCGAGCTGACCGAGAAGTGGCTGCCCGTGGACTCTTACATCGGCGGCAACGAGCACGCGGTGCTCCACCTGCTGTACTCGCGCTTCATCACGATGGTCCTCAAGGACGCCGGCCTCGTCGACTTCGAGGAGCCGTTCGCGCGCTTCCGCGCCCACGGGCTGATCATCCGCGAGGGCGCGAAGATGTCGAAGTCGAAGGGCAACGTGGTGAACCCGGACGAGTACATGGAGGAGTGGGGCGCCGACGCGTTCCGCACCTACCTCATGTTCCTCGGCCCCTACGAGGAGGGGGGCGACTTCCGCGACCAGGGGATCTCGGGGCCGCGCGGCTTCCTCAACCGGCTCTGGATCTCGACGCACGAGGCGGCCGAGGGGCGCGGGGCCGCGGCCCCGGACGCCGACGTCGTCCGCAAGCTGCACCAGACGATCAAGAAGGTGGGCGAGGACACGGCGCGGCTGAGCTACAACACGGCGATCGCGGCGATGATGGAGTACATGAACGCCGTGCGGAAAGGCGACCGCGCGCCGCACCGCGACGAGGTGCGTCCGCTGGTGCAGCTCGTCGCGCCGTTCGCGCCGCACATCGCCGAGGAGCTGTGGGAGCGGCTGGGCGGCGCCGGCAGCGTCTTCGACGCCGGCTGGCCGACGTTCGATCCGGCGCTGGTGGCCGAGGACACGGTGGAGATCGTGGCGCAGGTGAACGGGAAGACGCGCGGCCGCATCCGCGTGCGCCGCGACGCCGCGCAGCCGGAGGTGTACGCGGCCTCGCTCGCCGACGCCAACGTCTCCAAGTTCGTGACCGGCGAGCCGAAGAAGGTGGTCTACGTGCCGGGGCGGCTGATCAACATCGTCGTGTGACCGGAGGTGGACGGATGCGGAACGCTTCGTTCGGAGCGACGCTCGGGTTCCTGTTCCTCATCGCGGCCGGGGCGCCCACGGCGGGCGCCCAGCTCGCGGCCGACGCGCGCGCCGGCGTGAGCCTCGCCGCGGAGCCCGCGCCCGCGGACTCCGTCCGCCGCGTCGGCGCCGGCGAGCGGTTCGCGGTCACGGTCCTTCTCCCGGCATACTTCTGGTCGGTGGGCGCGTTCGCGGGCGCGCTCGTCACCGGCGGCGCTGGGGAGTGCTTCGGGGAGGGTTGCGAGGAGCATCGGCGCGACCGCCGGGCCGCGGTCGTGGAGGGCTTCGCGGTCGGCGGCGGCGCGACGGTCGCGCTCATCCTGGCCGGGCCGAAGAAGTATCACCCGCGCTGCGGCTACCGGGCGCGGCTGGCCCGAGCCACGGCCGGTGCCGTGGTCGGGACGGCGCCCGGCCTGGCGTACGGTGCGCTCGAGGGGCACGGCATCGCGTCGGTGTACGGCACGGGGGCCGGGCAGCTGGTGGGGTCGCTGGTCGCCCTCCGCGCATGTCGTTAGGCCTCGCGGGGTGGCGGTGAGCGTCACGCCGGCCGAGGGCGTCGGCCCGCCCCCGACCGCGGCCCCCGCGGCCGCCGCGGCCCCCGGCGGCCGTGTCGCCGACCCGACCCGCCTGGAGGCGCTGCGCGCGGCCGACCTGCTCGACACCCCGGCGGAGGAGGCGTTCGACCGCCTGACGAGGCTGGCGACGCGGCTGCTGAACGTCCCGGTCGCGCTGGTGACGGTGGTGGACCGGGACCGGCAGTTCTTCAAGAGCTGCGTCGGGCTGCCGGAGCCGTGGGCCACGAAGCGCGAGACGCCGCTCACCCACTCGTTCTGTCAGTACACGGTGGAGACCGGCGAGCCGCTGATCGTCGAGGACGCGCGCACGCACCCGCTGGTGCGCGCGAACCTGGCGGTGCCGGAGCTGAACGTCGTCGCGTACGCGGGGGTGCCGCTGGTGGTCGGCGGGCAGGTGCTGGCGACGTTCTGCGCGATCGACACCAAGCCCCGCCACTGGCCGCCGGCGGACGTCGCCGCGCTCGAGGACCTCGCGCGCGCCGCGGCCACGGAGATCGAGCTCCGCCTCGCGCTGCGCGACGCCGAGAGCGAGCGGCGCGAGCGGCGGGCGATCGTCGACTCCACCGTCGAGGGGATCTACTCGGTGGACGGGGACGGCAACTGCACCTTCGCCAACCAGGCGGCCGCCGACCTGCTGGGCTACCAGCCGTCCGAGATGGTCGGCTGGAACATGCACGCCCTCATCCACCACTCCCGCCCCGACGGGTCGCCCTACCCCGAGGTGGAGTGCCCGCTCTACAACGCGTTCCGACGCGGGTCGCGGGTGGTGCTCGACAGCGAGGTCTTCTTCCGCCGCGACGGGAGCTCGTTCGCGGTGGACTGCGCGTCGGCGCCGATCGTGGACGGCGGCACGGTGATCGGCGCGGTGGTGGCATTCAGCGACAGCACCGACCGGCGCCGCGCCGAGCGGGGGCTGCGCTTCCTCGCCGACGCCAGCGCGACGCTCGTCAGCACGCTCGACTACGAGTCGGCGCTGCGGCAGGTGGCGCGGCTGGCGGTGCCGACGCTCGCCGACGCCTGCGTGGTCGAGGTGGTGGACGGCGGGCGGGAGGAGCTGGCGGTGGCGCACGCCGACCCCGAGCTGGAGCCGCTCCTCCGCGAGGCCCGCGAGCGCTACGGGGTCGCGGGCGGGAGCACGCGCTCGACCATCGAGCGGGTGCTCGCCACGGGCCGCCCCGAGGTCGCCGAGGTGACCGACGAGGTGCGCCGCGCCGCGGCGCGGGACGACGAGCACTACGCGCTCCTCAGCCGGCTGGCGATCTGCCGCGCGCTGCACGTCCCGCTCATCGCCCACGGCCGCGCGCTGGGCGTGATGACGCTCGTCTCCACCGCGCGGCAGTTCAGCTCCCACGACATCTCGCTGGCGGAGGAGCTGGCGCGCCGCGCCGCGACCGCGATCGACAACGCCCGCCTGTACCGCGAGGCGCAGCGGGCGACGCGCGCGCGGGACGACGTGCTCGGCATCGTGTCGCACGACCTCCGGAACCCGATCCACGCCATCTACATGGCGGGCTCGTTCCTGCTGGAGCTGCTCCCGCCGACGCCGGAGGGGAAGAAGGAGTCGATCGAGCGGTCGCAGGCGCGCGTCATCCGCCGCTCGGCCGAGCGCGCCAACCGGATGATTCAGGACCTGCTCGACGTGACCCGTCTTTCGGCCGGGACGCTGGCGCTCGAGATGCGCATCCACACGGCGTCGTCGCTGCTCGCCGAGGCGGTGGAGTCGTCTCGCTCGGCGGCCGCCGAGGCGGGGGTGACGCTGGAGGCGCGCGCGGACGACGGGCTCGAGGTGTGCGCCGACCGCGACCGCGTGCTCCAGATCCTCTCGAACCTGCTCGGCAACGCGCTCAAGTTCACGCCCCGCGGGGGCACCGTCCGCATGACCGCCGAGCCCGACGCCGCGGCGGACGGGGGCGGGCGGGTGCGCTTCGCGGTGCGCGACACCGGCCCCGGCATTCCCGCCGCGCACCTGCCGCACCTGTTCGACCGCTACTGGCAGGCGAACCGCGCCGACCGCCGCGGCGTCGGGCTCGGGCTCTCGATCGCCAAGGGGATCGCCGAGGCCCACGGCGGCCGGATCTGGGTCGAGACGGCGGAGGGGAAGGGGAGCACGTTCTACTTCACGGTGCCGAAAGCCGGGTGAAGCGCCCGATGCCTCCCGACAAGCACCCCGACTTCCTCGTCAGGCAGCCCGCCCCCCTCGTCGGCGGCCCGCCGCTCGACTTGCTGGTCGAGCACTACGTGACCCCCGTGCCGCGCTTCTTCGTGCGCGACCACGCGCGCGAGACGCCGGCGGTGGACGGGGCGGGCTACCGGCTGACGGTGGGCGGGCTCGTGCGGCGGCCGCTGGCGCTCACGCTCGCCGAGCTGCGGCGGGACTTTCCGCGGGTGAGCGTGACGGCGGCGCTCCAGTGCGCGGGGAACCGGCGGCGGGAGCTGATGGACGTGGCGCCGATTCCCGGGGAGGTGCCGTGGGGGGCGGAGGCGGTCGGGAACGCCGTCTGGACCGGGGCGCCGCTGGCGGCGGTGCTGGCGGCGGCCGGGGTCGAGCGCGGCGGGGCGCACGTCGAGCTGGTGGGGCTCGACCGCCCGCGCCCGGGCGCCGGCGGGGCGCCGCCGGCGGGCTTCGG
>DATFPD010000687.1:0-6644 GCA_035265005.1 Gemmatimonadaceae bacterium
AAGGCGCTGATCTCCCACTGGTCGAACGGCAGCTCGAAGCGCAGCCCGCCGATCCCGCCCGCGCTCAGCATCGTGCCGTCCATCGCGTCGTCGGGCGCCAGCGTCCGCGCCCCGCCGCCCTGCTGCGGCAGCGCCACCCGCTCGCCGGCGGGGGAGTACATCGGCGGCTGCGGCGCGTGCGCGGCCGCGTCGGCGCCCTCGGCGATCAGCAGGCCGAGCGCGACCTCCTGCTTGGGGCGGCTGCTGGCGTGGATCGAGAGCGGGTGGCCCAGCGGGCGGCCGTAGCCCGCCTCCAGCGCGCCCTGGAGCACGCCGGCGAACGCCGGCTTGAGCGGCGAGCCGTCCCACGGCGCGAAGACGGTGAGCCAGTTCAGGTAGCTCGACCCGTTGCCGGCGACGAACATCATGTCGGCCGGGTCCACGTCCTCGTCCTTCACGCCGCGGAGCCGGAGCCCCACGTTGTACATGATGGCGCTGTAGAAGTAGAGGATGCAGAGCTGCACGCCGGTGAACCACGGCTCCTCGGCGAGCGACGGGGCGTTCTGCGCGAACCAGGGGAGCCGCACCAGGTAATTGAAGCGCGTGTGGCTGGAGGGGTAGGCGTCGAGCACCGTGCGCGGCACCGCCGGGAGCTGCCGGCGGCGCGCCCACTCGTCCACCCGCTTGTAAATCTCGCCCCCGATCAGGTCCCGGCCGCCGAAGAGCATGGACGTGAGGAAGAGCGTGCGCCCGCGCGCCCGCGCCGCGACGTCGGTCGTGCCGCCGCCCACGTCCACCGTCAGCTTGACGTTCGGCGCGTACTCGGTGAACTGCCCCTGCGCCGCGGGGTCGGCGGTGAAGAAGAGCAGCGACGCCGAGCTCTCGTCGCGCTCGAGCGACGCCACGGGCGCGGCCTGAAAGCGGTCGGCGCGGAACTGCTCGACCAGAGTCTTCCATCGGGCCGCCGCGATCTGCTGCCGCTTCTTCGAGAAGGCGATCGGGTACGACCAGCGGAACTCGAAGCCGTCGGTCCGCACGCCGCGGGCGATCGCCTCGGCGTGGATCACCTGGAGCACCTGGTGCAGGAAGAGCTTCGACAGGCGCTCCGAGTCCTCGCCCGCGCCGCCCCACTTGAGGTCCCCGCAGACCTGGTTCCCCGTCGGGCTGGTGGCCTGCGGGTCGGCGGCCATGATCTCGCCCCTGAACGGGACGTTCGCCGTGAGCGCGGGGACGCCCGCGATCGGACTCTCGACGTCCACCCCGCGGCTCTTGTAGATGATGGTGCCGAACGGCTTGGGCTCGAGCGCGGTCGGGAAGAAGAACGAGTCGAAGTACGTCGGGATCACGCGGGCCCCGTCGCCCGCCGGCGCCTGCGTCAGGTCGAACCGGCCGGCCTCGCGCACGGTGAACGGCGCCGGCGGCTGCCCCGGCTCGCGCACGGCGACGGTCGTGTTCGAGGTGCCGAAGTCGATCGCCACCGACCAGGCGGCGTTGCGCGGGGCGTCGAGCATCCGGAGCGCCGGCAGCACCGCCCCCTCGGCGACCCGCGGGTCGCCTAACGGGGCGCGGCGGCTGCGGAGGTGGACCACCTCCGGCGGCGACGCGAAGTGGTAGACCACCGTGTCCCCCGCGCGCTCGTACTCCTGGAGCTCGACCGGGCGCCCGCCGGCGCTCACCTCGACCGCCACCTCCTCGCGCGCCGCGCCGCCGTACATGTGGTGCATCAGGTAGTAGTCGCGCCACGCGAACGCCGCGTCCTTCGGCGCGAAGCCGGGCCAGAGGCTCAGGTGCGAGTCGATCTGCGCGTGGCCGGCGTACTCCCGCTGCACCGTCAGCGGGCCGCCCTCGGTGTCCACCGTCAGCGTCGCCAGTACGCGCGGCACGCCGCCGGGCTGCGCCTGCACGCGCAGCTCGAGCATCCGCGGCACGTCCTCGGCGCGGAAGAACTCGAAGAACCGTGGCTTGAGCGGGGGGAGCACCTGGAGCGCGGCGCGCTGGGCGTCGGACGCCGGGCCCTGCGCGTCCCCCGCCGCGGCCCGCACGCGCTGCGGCACGAGCGGCGTGTCCAGCACGAGCAGCTTGTCGGCCAGGAAGTCCGTCTCCGGGTAGAGCCACTCGTGTCGCCACCCGGTGTTAGGCAGGACGGTGCGGTCGGTGGCCGGGTCCACCACCGTGCCGGCCGGGCGCGCCAGCCACGGGAAATAGCTCCCCTGCGACGCGCGGCCGGAGTTGTCCAGGACGAGCGGCGCCCGCGCGTGCATCGGCGGCTGGCGCGTCCCCTTCACCGCCAGGCTGCTCGTCCCCGGCAGCCCGGCGATGGCGTGCATGACGATGCCGGCGGCCGGCTCGATCGGCACCTCGGTCAGCGCCGGGTCGCCGTCGCCGAATGCCCGCTCGCTCCCGGGGACGGCGCGTGCTTGCTCGAGCAGAACCGTGCGGAGCTTCTGGAGCTCCGGCTGCCGCCCCGCCTCGCCGCTCCCGAGCTGCGGGAGCAGCTGCTGCGCCACGTAGCGGGCCAGCGCGGGCGGGCGCGCCGAGAGCGGGCGCAGCGGGCCGGGGCCGGTGTAGTAGCCGGGCAGCCGCCAGCGGCGCGTCTCCGGCGTGAAGAAGAGCGTGAACGGCGACGTCGCGCAGACGATCGGCGCGTCGGCCGTCGCCCCGTTCCGGAGCACCGTCAGGCTCGGCAGCCGGGCGCCGCGGGCGCGATCCACCTCCGGCGCCAGGTCGCGGAGCGCCGCCGCGAAGCGCGCCACGCCGGGGTTCTGCGTCGCCTGCGCCTGCCGCAGCACTTCCTCCAGCTCCACCTTCTCGGGCACGAGGCTCACGCCGGCGAGGTGCTTCTGGAACAGCACCAGCTCGACCGTGTCGAGGACGTCGTTGAGCGCCTCGTCGTGGAACGGGTGCGCGGGGTCGAGCACCGCGTCGCGGAAGATCTGCAGCCGCGCCCACGGACTCGGCACCGACGAGATGCGCCCGCGCCGCCGGCGGTCGGTGGCCTCGGTCAGCTTGATCTCGCGGACGCTGTCCGGCTGCTTCAGCTCGACCCACTGGCCCGGCGGGACGCGGGTGACGTTCCCACCGTCTTCCAGCGGATGCAGGAGCAGTCTGCTCATGGCTCTCGGTCGGGTTCGTTAGGCCTTTGCCGGGCTGTACCAGTCGTCCACGAACTTGCGGATCCCGTCGTGCAGGTAGGCCAGGAAGCCGGGGAGCCCGGTGACGTCGCTCCGCTTGACGGTGTTGAACTTCGCGAACACCTCGGCGAGCGACGTGATCTGGTCGTCGCCGCCCTTCCCCAGCCCCAGGAAGCCGCCCTTCTTCTGCCGCGGCGAGAAGCCGGCGAGGCACTTGTCCACCCGCGGGAGCGGGATGGTCGCGTGCTCGGCGGACCGCGCGTACTCCTGCGGCGCGTTGACGCTCGCCGCCGACGGCCCGCTGAAGTCCACCAGCCGCAGCGCCACCGTGTTGTGGGACGACGCCCAGAGGTAGCTCCAGCTGGACGCGAACCAGCGGCCGAGCAGGTCCAGCTCCCGCGAGCGCGCGCGGACGAAGCCCGCGTCGAGGCCGATGTCGCGGAACCACACCATGCGGTCCAGCTCGGCGCCGAGCTCCTGCTGGCGCGGGCCGCTCCGCGTCTCGCCAAAGTACTGGAGGTAGAAGTTGGCCGCGACGATGTACGTCAGCAGCTCCTTCTTCTCGTCCTCGGTCAGCGGCAGGTCCTGCCAGCCGGGCTCCTCGCCCCCCACCGTCGCGTACATCATGCGCGACGCCGGCGGGTCCGCCGCCTCCCACTCGCGGCTCACGAAGTCCACGGCGGCGAGGGCGATGAACAGCTCGAGCGCGTGCGGGTCGTTGCGCTGCGTCGCGCCGCCGGCCGAGTAGGTGGTGCGGACCTGCGGCAGCGACGACGCGTCGCCGATCACGTAGAGCGCGCCGTACTTCGCGTGGCCGTGCGTGTACGTCGGCAGCGCCGCGGCCGTGTTGCGCAGGAAGATCGAGCTGTCGGGCTTGAGGCGGCCGTTCTGCTGCTCCCCCTGCCCCGGCTCGGGGAGCGAGTAGTACGGCGTCACCAGCGCCGCGCCGATGCGCTCGCGCGCGATGCCGGCGCCGGTGAGCACTTCGGCCAGTACCGGCAGCGCCGACGCGCCGGTGCCGCCGAAGATCGACCCCGCGGCGTAGAACAGCGCGCCCGTGTCCTGCCGGGCGCTGTTCATCAGCTCCTTGAGGAACGTCGACTCCTTCAGCCCGTGCATCAGGATGGAGCCGATGGCGGGGTTGCCGCGGAACCCCTCGTGGAGCTGCTCCTTCTGCTGCTCGGTGCTGAACAGGAGGTCGAACAGCGTCCCGGCGGCGCGGTTGGGGCCGGCCATCCGCGCCCGCTCGGCGAAGCGCTCGAGGCTCAGGTCCCCGCCTTGCGCCGCGTCCACGCCGAGCGGCGACCACACCGACTGCGAGCGCTGCGTGCGGACCAGCTCCGTGCTGAAGAACCCCTGCTCGGGCTTGCCGAACGCCTCGCGCACCTGCTCGTAGTTCTTGAGCAGCGCCTGCGCGCGGGCGAGCGCGGGGTTGGCGGCGTCGGCGTCGATCAGGACCACCGCCAGCCGCCGCGGGCCGACGCCCGCGGCGCAGAGGAGCAGCAGCGGCTCGACCGTCAGCGCCCCGGTGCCGCCCACCGCGAAGTAGTACAGCGTCTTGTCCGCCGTCGCTCTCGGCATACCGTCCCGCGGCCTAACGCCGCACGCTCGAGGTCATGGAATCAGCCGCTCAGCGGACCGGGTAGTGCGCGTTGTTCACCCACCCCGGGCGTCGCACGACGCGCGCGAGGCGGGTGAGGAGCCAGCTCATCAGGAAGAAGAGGACGCCGCTCTGGACGAGCGACACCGAGGCGCGGTTCAGGGCGCTGAGGAGCGGGATGCGGGTCGCCACCTCGCCGAACTCGCATCCGCTCGTGCCCACCTTCGCCCCCCACGCCAGCCAGACGAGCGAGACGAGCGCGGACAGCAGCGCGCTGACGCTCATGCGCCGCCACCAGTGCCCCTTGAAGTCGTCGCCCATTACCCGCGTCTCGTACGTGAGCAGCACCCCGGCGAGCGTGATGGCGAGCGTGATGAACGCGGCCACGATATAGGCCTGGTGCCAGTCCCCCGACGCGATGACGGCGTCGGCCGTCTGCGGGGTGCCCTCGGCGGAGGCCGGGCAGATCGAGGCCGGAATCGAGATCTGGTCGCGCGAGGCCCACCAGTTGTACCAGAAGTCGCTGGTCATGAGCGGAGAAAGATCAAAGGCCGTGGCCTCGACGGGCAGTGAGGCGTCGCGACAGCTCCCGGGTGCGGCATCTCGCTCCGACCGCCGCCGCGCCTCCGTGCGTCAGTGTACCACACCATACAGCCCGAACAGCCGAGTAGTGTCAGGCCGGGCGCGCAGGTGCTCGAACAGGGACGAGAGGCCGAAGGTGCGCGTGGAGTCGCCGTGGCTCGCCGACTCGTAGTCGCCGAGCCAGGCCGGCATCCCGGTGGAGAGCACCTCGACGCGATAGGCGGCGGGCTCGAGCTGCGCGCGCGTACGGAGCGCCATCCGGAGCTCGATCTCGGTGCGGTCGTCATTGACGCGCACCGCCAGCGGCTTGACCCACGCGCTGGCGAGGTCGCGCGGCCTGACCTCGGCCCACCGCGGCGCACCCGTCGTCAGCCGCGCCTGGAAGAGGCGGACCGCCAGGCTGTCGTCCACACTGAACCGCGCCGCGCTGCGCCCGAGGTCTGCCTCGACTGTCAGCTCGGTGGCGAAGGGACGCGTGCCCTGGTCCGCGGGCGCAGGCCCGAAGAGGAGCGTGAGCGCCTGCCCCGCCGCGCGCTCACCCTGGACGCGCAGCGCGGCCGCCTGGGCGCCGCCCTCGCGCTCGACGTGGAGCGCGATCGCGGTATCGGTGACCGCGGGGGCCACGAAGAGGCGCGTGCTCGCGCCGCGCAGCACCGGCAGCACGTCGTTCGCCGCGGCGCGGGGGAGAAAGGCGAACACGTAGACCGGGCAGCTGATCGTCGTGCGCCCGCTCGGGTCGCTCGTCCAGCACCCGCCGAACTTGCGGCTCACCCGCCGGAACGGCGCCGCCGAGACCGCGAGCGCGAACATGCCACCCCCGCCCGCACCACCCGGCTCGTCCGCCGCCCACGCGCGCGCCAGCTCGCCGACGCGCTTGTACTGCGCCATGGTGGAGGCGCCGTCGTCGCGCCGGCCGTCGGTGACGATGAGATGGACGCGGGCGCGCGCGCTGTCCTTCGCGATCTGGTCGAGGACGTCCTCGACGCGCGTGTCGGTCTGGTTGTAGAAGCTCGTCTGCACGAGCTGGGCGATGACGTCCTGGTTCGACCGGGCGGAGATCCGCACGACCCGCGTGCCGAAGCTGTATCCTTCGGCCCGCGGCCCCCAGAGCGTGGACAGCCGGCTCAGCACGCGGCGGTAGCTGACGCCCCCCGCCCCGCTGCTGAACGACTCGGCGAACGCCTGGTCCAGGTACCCCGTCATGCTCCCCGACCCGTCGATGTAGAACACCACGGGCGGGGCCGCGGCCGGAGCGTCGGTCAGTGTGGCGGCCGGCAGCAGCGGCCGCGCCGCTGTCCGTACGCACGCGAGGATGGCATCGAGCGCGCGACCGCACGGCTCGCCTGGCGCGC
>DATFPD010000688.1:0-5318 GCA_035265005.1 Gemmatimonadaceae bacterium
CGCGCGGCGCACTCGCGCGCCGGCGCTCCAGCCCCGGAAGCGCGCCCGCCGCGCGGAGTGGAAGGACGATCCGCTGATCGCCCGGCGCCAGGCGGGCGGCGCGCTCGAGGTAGGGCATCGCGGCCGCGCGGTCGCCTTCGCGCAGCAGCAGGAGCCCCGTGAGCTGGAGGCTCTTCGGCGTCTCGTGCCGCTCGGCGGCCGCGCGCGCGTAGCGGGCGGCGTCGCCGTAGTGGCGCTGCTCGATGGAGAGTCGCGCCGCGTCCATCAGCGGCTCGGGCGCGTAGCGGTACTCCTGGGCGATGGCGCGCGCGACGCGGACGGCTCCCTCCCGGTCCCCCGCGCGCTCGAAGGCGGCGCGCTGCCGCTCCATCGCCTCCAGCCACGGGATGTTGCCGCGCACGAGGGCCTGGGCGATCTGCTCCACCGGCGTGCGCGGGCGCAGCGTGTCGACGGCGGGCGTTCGCGTCGCGCCGCTGGGACGGAACGGCCACCCAGACGTCAGGCGGTCGGTGCGGAGGAGGGCGGCCGCCGAGTCCACCGGCGTCACGGGGACCTCGAGACGCGCCTGCGCGGCCGGCACCGGAGCCGGCCAGGGGCCGATCATCTGCTTCTGCCGGAGCGCCTCGTAGAACGCGCCGGCGATGAGGAAGTACCCGTCGACGTTCGGGTGCAGGTGCTCGAGCATGAGCGTCCGGCCCACGACGCCGCCCGGCGACGCGCGCTCCAGCGCCCGCTGGGTCTCGACGACGGTGGCGCCGCGGCGGGCGGCCACCTCGCGGATGATCTCGTTGATCGCCTCGGGCGCACGGAAGCGCAGGGCGTCGCGCTCCTTCGCCTGTCGATAGGCATCCCGCGCGTTCGCCGAGTCGCCCCGCGCGTCGAGCGCCTTCGCCGCCGCGTAGAAGGAGTCGGCCGACGTGGGCCCGCCGTCGAACGGCGGCTGGTCGCGCTCGTTGCTGGCGACCGTCCCGATGAGCACCGGGATCCCGCGCGCCGCGTAGCGCGCGAGCAGGGCGTCCAGGTTGGCGCGGAACTGCTCCAGTCCGATCCGGTAGCGGCGGGAGCCGAGGGGGATGCGCTGCTCGCCCGCCATGACCTGCATGACGGTCCGGGCGCCCTCGCGGTCTGACGACGGCGTCGCCCCGCCGCCGCCCCCGAGCGCGCGCTCCAGCAGCTGGACGGTGCGCAGCCGGCGCAGCGCCAGGTACGCGCGGACCAGCGGCCGCCACTCCCCCACCGACCGCGCCGAGCCGGCGCCGAGCGCGCCGTAGTACTCGTTGTGGCCGGTGTAGATCAGCACCGCGTCCGGGCGCTGGCCGACGATCTCGTCGGCCTGGTCGAGCAGCGTGTAGGAGCTGATCGCGGTGAGCGCGGTGTTGACGACTTCTATCTCCTGTCCGGGCCAGGTGGATTGCAACCGCTGCTCCAGCATCCGCGCCGGCGCGGCGCCGTGCCCGTAGGGGAAGCCCTGCGCCGAGGACTCGCCCTGGAAGACGATCCGGAACGCCCCCGGCCGCTTCTCGGCGCGGAAGAACGAGAGCTCTGGCGACGGCAGGAAGCCCCCGGCCGGGAAGTAGCGGCGGGCGAATTCCGCGTTAGGTACGAGGTACTCCGGCTGCCGCGCGAACGGGACGAACAGCGGGTAGTCGCCCCCGTACCCGCCGAGCCGCAGGCCCAGCTCCAGCAGGAGCAGCAGGAGCCACGGGAGGGCGAGCGTGAGCGCGAGGAACAGCCGCCGGCGGCGCGGGGAAAGCGCTGGTGTCGAGGGAGTCTGCTTTGGTGCTGTCGCCATCTCGATCCATTTGCTTGAGATCGACCACCGAGGCACCGAGACACCGAGGAGGGGCACACGGACGAGGGGCCCCCGGCCGGGACGATCTGTGAACTGCGAATTCAACCACCGAGGACACAGAGGACACAGAGGGAGCGCACCGAGGCCGGGCCGGCAGCATCAAAGAACAGTGCCCGCCCTGGGTAGGGGCGCCCCCTCTGTGTCCTCGGTGTCCTCGGTGGTCATTGCTTTCAACGAATCATCCCGAGCGGGGCTCCTCTCCGGTGTGCCCCTCCTCGGTGTCTCCGTGCCTCGGTGGTCGATCTCATTACTCTCGGCCCCGAGATGCCGCCAGCGGGGCGCGCATGCCGTGCGTAATTTGGGTGCTCCCCGTGTCCGTCCACCGCTCCAGGAGTCGCGTCGATGTCGCGCCTGCGCCGCTCTGCCCGCGTCCTGACGTTCGTGGCTCTCGCCCTCTCCCCCGCCGCGGCCGTCGCGCAGTCGGACTCCGTCCCCCCGCTGGCGCGGCAGGTTGAGGTGCGGCGGACCGCGCACGGCGTGCCGCACATCCGGGGGGAGAACCTCGCCGCGGCCGCGTACGGGCTGGCCTACGTGCAGCTCGAGGACTACGGCCCGCGGGTGGCGATGGGGCTCCTGCGGGCGCGGGGGGAGATGGGGCGCTGGTTCGGCCGCGACAGCATGGACGGCGACTTCGTGGCGCGGCTGGTCCACGCGCGCGCCGTGGAGACGTACCCGCTGCTCGACCAGGCGACGCGCGACGTGTACGAGGGCTTCGCCGCCGGCGTGAACCGCTACGTCCAGCTGCACCCGGAGGAGTTCCCCGCCTTCGCCGGCGCGCTCGGCGCGCCGCGCTTCACCGGCTACGACGTGGCGGCGCGCGACGTGGACGTGGCCACGCCTGACGAGGCGCGCCGCTACCTGGCCCGCGTCGACCCCGCGGCCGCCCGCCGCTTCGGCCCGCGCCCCGCCGCCGCCGCGCCGGCGACGAGCAGCTCCGAGGGCGACGCGCCGCCGCGCCCGCGCGACCCGAACGTCGACCCGCCCGAGGAGGGGTCGAACGCGTGGGCCTTCGCGCCGAGCCGGACGAAGAGTGGGCGGGCCATCCTGGTGCGCAACCCGCACCTGGCCTGGAACGCCGGCTACTACGAGGCGCACCTGACCGTGCCGGGGGTGGTGGACTACTACGGCGACTTCCGGATCGGCGGCCCGTTCGGCGTCGTCGGCGGCTTCAACCGCGACCTCGGCTGGTCCACGACCAACAACGACCCGGACCTGAACGAGCTCTACGCGCTGGACGTGGACCCCGGGCGCGCCGACCACTACCTGTTCGACGGGGCGTCCATCCCGCTCGAGCGCCAGCTCGTCGCCGCCGAGTTCCGCAACGGCGCCGGCCTCTCGACCGAGACCCGCGAGACCTGGCGCACGCCGTTAGGCCCGGTGGTCTACCGCGGCGGCGGCAAGGTGGTGGTGCTGCGCGCGGCGGCCGACGGCGACTTCCGCGGCGGCGAGCAGTTCCTGCGCATGATGCGCGCGCGGTCGCTGGCCGAGTGGAAGGACGCGATGCGGATGCGGGCGCGGGTGAACTCGAGCTTCACCTACGCCGACCGGGCGGGGAACATCTACTACGTCTGGAACGCGTCGATCCCGGCGCTGCCGCACCCGAGCGGCGGCGACACGTCGGCCGTCCCGGCGCGCCGCACGTCGGAGGTCTGGACGCGCTACGTGGACTTCGACTCGCTGCCGCAGGTGCTCAACCCGAAGGGCGGCTACGTGCACAACGAGAACGACCCGCCCTACTACACGAACCTGCGCCAGCCGCTCGACCGGTCGCGCTTCCCCGCGTACTTCCCCGAGCCGCGCCTGGGGCTGCGCAGCCAGCTCGCGATCGACCTGATCGACAGCGACCGCAAGCTGAGCCTCGAGGACGTGCTCGCGCTCAAGAACTCCTACCGCATGCTGCTCGCCGACCGCGTGCGCGACGACCTGGTGGCCGCCGTCCGCGCCGCCGGCCCGGCGGGCGACGTGGCGAAGGCGGTCGACCTGGTGGCGGCGTGGGACCGGACCGCCGCGCCGGCGAGCCGCGGCGGCGTGCTGTTCGAGACCTGGTGGCGTCGTTATGTGGAGGGGGCGCGGCCGGACAGCATGTTCGCCCAGCGCTGGTCCCCCGCCGCCCCCGCCGCGACGCCGCGCGGGCTCGCCGACCCGAAGCGCGCCGCCGAGGCGTTCGCGTGGGCGGTGCAGGAGACGGCGCGCCGCCACGGGAGCTATGACGTGGCGTGGGGCGACGTCCACCGCGTGCGGATCGCCGGGAAGGACCTGCCGGTGGGCGGGTGCAACGGCGACGTCGGCTGCTTCCGCGTGCTCTGGTTCGCCGCCGACCCGGACGGCAAGCGCTCGGTGCGCGGCGGCGACGGCTGGGTGCTGGCGGTGGAGTTCGGCCCGCGCGAGCCGCGCGCCTACTCCGTGCTGGCCTACGGCGAGAGCACCCGCGAGGACTCCCCCTACCACGGCGACCAGGCGGAGATGTTCGTCAACGGCCAGTTCAAGCGCGTCGCCTGGACCGAGGCCGACATCGCGGCGCAGACGGTGAAGCGCTACCGGCCGGGAGAGGCGCGATAGGGGCGAGGCCTGCCTCGCCCCTGCTGCCGCGCCCCTGCCTCGCCCCTATGGCGCCCCGACCGCGTGATGCCTCGATGCCGGCGCTGACGCCGCCCAAGGGCCTCCTGTTCGACTTCGGCGGCACGCTGGTCGAGGAGGTGGGCGTGGACGTGCGCGCCGCGAACGAGATGCTGCTCGCGCGGGCGGTGCACCGGCCGGCGCACGCCACGATCGAGGCGGTGCTCGAGCGGGCGAACCGGGTGTCGGCGGAGGTGGCCGGGCGCCGGAATCAGTTTCAGATCGAGACGCCCTGGCCGGCGCTCACGCGGCTGATCCACGACTACTTCGGCACCCGCTTCGCCGAGCCGATGGCGGAGCTGGAGCTGGCCTTCTGGGAAGCCGCGGTGACGACGCGCCCGATGCCCGGCGCCCGGGAGGCGCTCGAGGCGATCCACCGCCTGGGCGTCCCGATGGGCGTGCTCAGCAACTCGTCGTTCGGGCCCGGCGTCATCCGCGGGGAGCTGGCCCGGCACGGGCTCGCCGACCGCCTGGCGTTCGTCATGGCCTCGGCCGACTACGCCGTGAGGAAGCCGAACGTGCTGCTGTTCGAGACCGCCGCCGCGCGGCTCGGCGTCGAGCCGGCCGGCGTCTGGTTCGTCGGCGACGGGCTCGACACCGACGTCGCCGGGGCGCGCGCGGCCGGGATGACCGCCGTCTGGCTCCGCCCGCCGGGCGCCGCGCCGTCGGACGAGCCGCGGCTCTCGGTGTCGGGCTGGGGGGAGCTCGTCCGCCGCCTGGCCGACCTATATTGACGGGACGGCGGAGCGCGCCCCGGCGCTCCCCCACCTAACGTCGCGGGAGGCACGCATGCACGCCGACGTCGCACCCTCTCCCACCCCGGCGGACGGCGCCGCGCCGCCGGCGCCGG
>DATFPD010000689.1:0-2982 GCA_035265005.1 Gemmatimonadaceae bacterium
CGAGCTGGTGGTCACGAAGGGTTCCCCGCGTACGCGGGGGTGATTCGGCGGCGCTCGTGATCCCCGAGCGGCCGTAGCCAGGGTTCCCCGCATACGCGGGGATGATCCGATCATCGACGGCGTGCTGATCTACGCGGGCCAGGGTTCCCCGCGCACGCGGGGATGATCCGATCCCGGACAAGGCCGGGTTCGTGTTCGCGCTGGGTTCCCCGCCTACGCGGGGATGATCCGCGCTTGCACTCGGGCCGAGCCACATGAGCCCGGGTTCCCTGCGCGCGGGGATGACCCGTACCTGCGGGCGCTCAATGTGCGCGTCCAGTCTCGTTCTCCGCCACGCGGGGATGACGCGATCGCGTTCGGGTGGACCCGCGACGCGATGACGAGTTCCTCGCGCGCGTGGGGAAGACCCGAAGTTCCTGGCCGGCGCGTTCACTACGCCGACGAGTTCCCCGCGTGCGGGGAAGGTCCGTCGTACGGCTGCGCCGCCCCGCCCGTCACCGCGTGTTCCCCGGACGGGGATGATCCGCGCCATGCGAGGCGACGTCCGGTCCTCGGCGCCCATGGTCGCGGCCGCATCGAGCATGACCCTGCTGCTGTGGAGCACCGGGGACTGCCTCTCCTCCCTGCTTTCCGTGGTTCCGCCGCTATGCCAAGATTGTGGACGGGTTGCTCAGGCTGCCGCGCAACCACGTTCCGGCTTCGCGCGGCACGCGAGTGTCCTCCCACAACCTGCCTGCTCCCATGACGACGCTCACCCGGCGTGAGGCGCTGCGCCTCTTGATCGCCCCCGCCGGCCTCGCCGCCGCCGGCGCCGCTCCGCGCGTGCGCCAGCCCAGGAGACTGAAGGTGCTGGTCGCCGGCGGGCACCCGGACGACCCGGAGAGCGGCTGCGGGGGCACCATCGCCCGCTACGTGGACGCGGGGCACCAGGTGCTCGTGCTCTACCTGACGCGCGGCGAGGCGGGGATCGAGGGGAAGACGCACGAGGAAGCCGCGCGGATCCGCACGGCGGAGGCGGAGCGCGCGTGCACCATCCTGGGCGCGACGGCGCGCTTCGCCGGCCAGGTCGACGGCGACACGCACGTGGACAGGGCCGCGTACGCCGCCATGCGCGAGCTGCTCGAGCGGGAGCGGCCGGACGCGATCTACACTCACTGGCCGGTGGACACCCACCCGGACCACCGGGCCGTCTCCCTGCTGGTGTACGACGCCTGGCTGCGCACGGGGCGGAGCGCCGCCCTCGGCTATTTCGAGGTGCTCACGGGCGACCAGTCGCAGCTCTTCCGTCCCACCGACTACGTGGACATCAGCGCCGTCGCCGCGCGGAAGCGCGACAGCGTCTTCGCCCACGTGAGCCAGAAGCCCGAGGAGTGGTATCCGGCGCACGAGCGGATGGGGCGCTTCCGCGGCATGGAGCACCAGTGCGAGTACGCTGAGGCCTTCATCCGCCACGACCGGGGCCCGGCGCTCCCGCTCCCCGCCTAACCGCTGGGCGCCACGATCCCCCCGCGCCAGGTGGCGTCGAGCACATCTCGGTACGTCCGGCTCACGCGCAGGCGCAGGCCGGTGTCGAGCAGCGCCTCGTACTGGCCGCTCCCGCGCGGCTGCACGCGCACGATGTGCGCGGTGTTCACGATCGCGGAGCGGTGGATCCGCACGAAGCCGTGGCGCGCGAGGCGCTCGGCGAGCCGCGTCATGGTCGTGCGGTGGATGTAGCGCGCGAGGGTCGTGTACACGCGCGCATAGTTCCCGAAGCTCTCGACCCAGAGCACGTCCGGGATCGGGACGACGTGGGTGCGGTGGCCGTCGCGCAGGGCGAGACGCCTGGGGCCCGGTGCGGCGGCGGCGGCGCCCTCGCCGCCACCATCGCCCCGACAGGCGGCGTGCTCGGCGCGGGCGCGCCGCACGGTCAACCGCGCGTGCTCGACGGCGTCGCGCAGCCGGCTCCGCCCGAGCGGCTTGAGGACGTAGTCGGCCGCGTGAATGCGATAGGCCTCGAGCGCATGCTCGTCATACGCCGTCACGAACACGACCAGCGGCCCGCCGGGCGCCGCAAGCTGCTTCGCCACGGCGAGCCCGTCGAGGCCGGGCATGGCGATGTCGAGGAACACGAGGTCCGGCGCCCGCGAGCGGACGGCGTGCAGCGCGTCCCGTCCGGAGCCGCACTCCCCAACGACCGTGACGCCCGGGATCTCGCGCAGGAGACGCGCAATGCGATGTCGCGCCGTCGGCTCGTCGTCGACGATGAGGACCTCCAGGATGGGGTCTGGCCCCGCCGCGGGGGCAGGGAGCACCTCGCTCATCTCGCCGCCAGCGCGTCGGTCGTCTCCCGCGCCGTCGGCGGGGAGTCGTGCGCCGAGTCGGCGCGTCGGTCGGCGGGGGCCAGCGGCACCCACGCCGACGCGACCGTCTCGTCAGGCGCGGAGACGACCGCGAGCCCCGCGGCGCTCCCGTAGAGGAGCTCGAGCCGTTCGCGCGTATTCCGGAGGCCGATGCCGTCCCCGGTGCGGTCCGGCGCGTCGGGCGAATGCACGGGGGCGACGGGGCCGTTGCCGGGGCCGTCGCCGGGGCCGTCGCCGGTCGCCTGCTCCCGGGCCCCGGGGAGGACGCGGTCGCAGACACGGACGACGAGTGAGTCGTGGTCGGTCTCTGCCGTGACCTGCACGGCGCTCGGCTGCTCGCGCCGCTCGACGCCGTGGCGGAACGCATTCTCGACGAGGGGCTGGAGCAGAAACGCGGGGACGGGGTGCGACCGCAGCTCGGCCGGCACGTCGATGGTGAGGTTCACGCGGCCGCGGTACCGGCGGGCGAGGATTTCGGCGTAGGCGCGGCCGAAGTCGATCTCCGCCTGCAGCGGCACGAGCTGCGGACTCTCGCGGTAGGATCGCCGCAGCAGCGCGCCCAGGTGCGTCAGCATCTCATCGGCCGCCTCGGGCTCCTCGTGCACCAGTTCCGCAATGAGGTTGAGTGTGTTGTAGAGGA
>DATFPD010000690.1:0-3115 GCA_035265005.1 Gemmatimonadaceae bacterium
CAGAGCAGTGCGTAGTAACTCGGGACTGCCGCGATTGCGCCGAGTGCGAGAGCGCTCATCGGACTGATGAAGCCGGCCGCAGGCGTAATCGCGACGAGCCCCACGACGATGGCGGTCGCACCGCCGACGGCGGTGACCTTCTGGTTTCGCGTCATGTCGAGCAGCGTCCAGACGACCAGCGTCCCCATCGGTGCGAGAAACGTCGTCGTGAACGCGAGCGCCGCGGAGGGGCTCGCGGCGAGCGCGCTGCCCGCGTTGAAGCCGAACCATCCGAACCAGAGCAGCCCCGCGCCGACCACCGCGAACGGGACGTTGTGCGGCACGGCCACGGTGCGCGACGCGTCGTGCCGCCGGCCCAGCATCAGCGCCGCGACCAGGGCCGACACGCCGGCGCTGATGTGCACCACCGTGCCCCCGGCGAAGTCGAGCGCGCCCATGGTGCGGAGCCAGCCGCCGTCACCCCACACCCAGTGCGCGAGCGGGTCGTACACCAGCGTCGTCCAGAGCACGACGAACAGCAGGTACGCGCCGAACTTCATCCGCTCCACCACCGCGCCGGCGATCAGGCCGACGGTGATGATCGCGAACATCGCCTGGAACATCGCGAACGCGACGTGGGGGATCGTCGCGGCGTAGGTCGCGTTGGGCGCGGTGCCGACGCCGGAGAAACCGAGCCAGGAGAGGGGGCCGATCCAGCTCGCCCCGGAGGCGAAGGCGAGCGAGTAGCCGAAGAGCACCCACTGGAGGCTGACGATCGCCAGCGGCGCGAGGCTCATCATGAAGGTGTTCAGCGAGCTCCGGCTGCGTACGAGCCCGCCGTAGAAGAGCGCGAGGCCCGGCACCATCAACATGACGAGCGCCGCGGAGATCAGTACCCAGGCGGTGTCGGCGCCCGAGATGGCGGTGGTCGGCGACATGACTATTCCTCCCCCGCCATCGCGGCGGCGAGCTCGGCGCGCGCGGCGCGCTGGACGGCTTCGGCGGTGACCGGCGTGAGGGCGGCCACGTTCCGCTCCCCGGTGCGAATGCGAATGACCTGCTCGATCGGCTGGACGAAGATCTTGCCGTCCCCGACCTCGCCGGTGCGGGCCGAGGAGAGGATCGCCTCGATCGTCGGCTCGACGTAGGGCTCGCTGCAGACCATCTCGATCCGGACCTTCTCCTGGAACTCCAGGAGCACGGTTTCGTTGCGATAGCGTTGCACCGTCTCGCGCTCACCACCATGTCCGCTGACTACGCTCAGCGTCATTCCGGTGACGCCGGCTCGGAAGAGCGCCGCCTTCACGTCCGGCAGCCGCTCGGGCCGAATGATCGCGCTGATGAGCTTCATGGCCTCTGGAGAAAGGGGGCGGCGGGTCTACTGCGTGGGTGATGTATCGAACGTGCTCATTTTGCACAAACCAGCTACCGTTCGCAAGTCCATCGGCGCATATTGTGGTAGGGTGTTGAGTAATTCGTGCAGAATTTGCAGTTTTGGCGCAACACAAATGATTTGAGTAATATTCCCGGGGGCCGGAGCCGCTCGCTGTGCGATCCGGCAGGCCCCCGTGAGGCGGTGGGGCGGGCTCGCGCCGTGGCCTGAGCCTGAACCGCCGCCACAATTGAGGCGGCCGCTGTCCGCGCACTCTGCGCGGCCGGTCGCGCCGTGCCGCGGGCGCTCGCGCCGACGCCGGCGGCACCCATCGAGTTCTCACGCCCGACCGACCGTGATCGGCGGCGGGAGGACGGCGTCCGCCTGCGGACGTTCACTGCGAGCCGGAGCGCATCATGACCTACCCGGAACGGCTGTACATGCGGAAGATCGACACGCGCAACTTTCACCTCGCCACTCGCTCCACACCGCGCGAGGTCAACCGTCAGATCGTGCTCAATCTCATCCGCGAGCATCAGCCGATCTCGCGCGCCGAGCTCGCGCGCCGCATGGAGGTGCGCCGCAGTCTGCTGACGACGCTCGTCGGCGAGCTGGTGGCGAGCGGCGCCGTGTACGAGAAGGGCACGGCGGCGGTCGTGCGCGGACGCCGCCCGAAGCTCCTCTACGTTCGCACGAGGGGGCATCTCGCGGTCGCGGTGGACGTCCGTCCGGGGCGCACCTCGGTCGCGCTGGCCGACTTCAGCGGCCGCGTCGAGGCGAAGGAGCAGTTCGTCACCCCGGCGTCGCCCGAGGAGCTCATCGACCAGCTCGCCGAGTGCGTCGCCCGGCTGCTCAGCGTGCACGCCGCCGAGGGAATCGTCGGCGAGGCGGTGCACGGCGTGGGGCTGGTGGTGCCGGGAATGGTGGACCGCCGCACCGGGCGCGTGCTCTACGCGCCGCGACTGGGCTGGCGGGACGTCGACCTGCGCGGCGCGGTCGGGGCGAAGCTCGGGCTACCGGTCTACGTCGAGAGCGCGCCGATCGCCTGCGCGCTGGCGCGTCTGTGGCTCTCCCCGGAAGAATCGGGGATCGTGAACAGCTTCGCCTACGTGAGCGTGTCCGAGGGGGTCGGCGTCGGACTCGTGCTGAACGGCGAGGCGCTCCGCGGCGAGGCGCAGACGGCGGGGGAGTTCGGGCACGTCTCGCTCGATCCGAGGGGACCGGAGTGCGTCTGCGGCAAGCGCGGCTGCTGGGAGGCGTTCGTCTGCAACGGCGCCACCGTGGCCCGCTACGCCGCCGCCGCGCTGGGCCCTCGCCCGGTGACGGCCGACGGTCGGGCGCGCGACCGGCGCGGCCAGGCGCTGACGGTGGAGGAGGTGGTGCGCCGCGCGAGGCGAGGAGAGCAGGCGGCGGTCGACGCGCTCACCGAGACGGGCCGGCACATCGGGCGCGGGCTCGCGGCGGTCGTGAGCGCGTTCAACCCGGGCCGCGTCTTCATCGGCGGCGAGGTGACGGCGGCGTGGGAGCTGCTCGAGGGGCCGATCCACGAGGCGCTCGCCGAGGAGACGCTGACGGACATGGCTCGCGCGACGCCGGTGCTCCCCGACCGCAACCCGGCCGAATACCGGCTGCTCGGCGCCGTGGCGCTGGTGGCTGCGCCGACCTTCGCCGCCCCGCGCGTCGGCTGAGCGACCCGGACGACGTCAGGCGGCGGGCCGGCGGCGGCGAGATTCTCGTCGCCGCCGGCCCGCCGCCTGACGTCGT
>DATFPD010000691.1:0-9834 GCA_035265005.1 Gemmatimonadaceae bacterium
CGGCCGGGACTGCTGACGCTGCTGTGGATCTCCGTCGGACACGGCCGGCCTCCTCCTCCTGGTGATCCTCGGGTGCGCGTCCGGACGCGACGTGTCGAACCCGGACGCCGCCGGGTAGTGGGTCAGTTCGGGCGCGACGGCAATGGCAAGGGCAACTGCATTTTGACAGGATGAACAGGATGGTGAACAGGATGACTGCTTCGGGAGACTTCGCATCCCGGGGCCGGCATCCCGTTCATCCTGTCCATCCTGTTCATCCTGTCAAAATGCAGTTGCCCTTGCCGTTGCTCTCGAACTGACCCACTACCACACCACCGTTTCGATTTCGCGATGCAATCAACCCCACCGCGGCGCGCGCGGCAACCGCGGCGCGATCCGCGCGCGGAAACCATCCCCACGCGGAAACCATCCCCGCGCGGGTCGTGTCAGATTTCTTGAAACCGCGTCGCGCGCGGCGGCGTACGGCGACACGAGACGACATGCATAACGAGGCGAGGCCGGGGGCCGCAACGGTGCGGCGCGGCGCGCGTCGGCTGCACACACGGCGTGGAGGCATCCTGATGACCCGCAGCACCTGGACCCGGCTTCTCGGCGGCGCGGCGGTCGCGGCCGCGGCACTCACCCTCGGCGCGCCGGCCGCGCTCCGCGCGCAGAGCGTGCTCGAGCCCGTGCACGTCACGGCGCCCGCCACGCGGGCCGACTCGCTCGACAAGCGCGCCACCGCGCTCTACGGCTCGCCGTCGAAGTGGCGTCAGGCGGCCTACCTGCACCAGCTCGCCGCCGACGCCCGCGACCCCTACGACCCGCTCGCCGTCCAGGACCTCGTGCTCGCCGCGAACATCTTCTACCACCTCGGCGACCTCTCCGCCGCCCGCAACACGATGGTCCGCGCTGCCGTCCGCGCCGAGCGCCGCGGCGACCTGGTGCGCGCCGCGATCGCCTACGTCGACGCCGGCTACGTCGCGATCGAGCAGAAGGACGAGAACAGGGCCCGCGACCTGAGCCGCAAGGTCCGCGCACTCGCCGACTCCCCGCTCCTCGGCGACGACCAGCGCGCCCAGATCCGCAACCGCATGGGGTACTCGGAGCTGGCCGCCTTGTAACAGCATTGCGAGATGCGAGAAGGGCCCCGGGAAGTCTCCCGGGGCCCTTCTCGCATCTCGCAACTCGCATCTCGCAACTGCCTCAGGGCAGCACTTCCTCTCGCACCATCAGCCGCTCGCGCGACGCGCGCGTGTGCTCGGCGACCTGGCCGCGCATCGCGGCGTAGACCGTGCTCGCCAGCTCGGACACGCCCATCAGGCGTGGCATGAAGACGAAGGCCGCGCCGGTCTCGTACATCGCGTCCGCGTCCTCGAACAGCTCGGCGGTGACGACGATGCTGGCGTTCGGCGCGAGCTGCTGCAGCTTGCGCAGCAGGCGCATGTTGCTCGTCCCCTTGAGCATGCTGTCGGGGATCGTGCAGAGGAGGATGTTGGCGGCGCCGATGTTCGCGTGCTGGAGCGTATCCAGGTGGCTGATGTCGCCGTAGATGCACTGGATGCCGCGCTTGTCGAGCTCCTCCTTCACGTGGGGATTGAAGTCCACCACCCCCACCTGCGACGCGAGCGCGGGGTCGCGCCCGAGCAGCTCGTGCAGCAGCGAGCTGCCCTGCCGCGCGAAGCCCACGAACACGATCGGCTTCGGCTCGGCGTGGCCCTTCTCCTCCTCCGCCGCCGCCTCCTCCCCCAGGTCGCGCATCCCGAGCCGCTTCAGCAGCGGGTTCAGGAAGTTGAAGATCTCGTAGTTGAACAGGATCGCGTAGGTAGAGGTGACCGAGGTGATCACGAGCACCAGCACCACCACCGACAGCACGCTCTTCCGGATGTGCCCCAGCCCCACGCCCATCGTGCAGATGACGAGCGAGAACTCGCTGATCTGCGACAGGTTGATCGCCGGCGTCACGCTGGCGCGGTTCCCCTGCTTGAGCGCGTAGAGGATCGGCGTCACCGAGAGGAAGCGCGACAGCACCAGGAACCCCGCCACGCCGAGCGCCAGCATCGTCGTGTGCATCGTCGGCGCCGGGATCTTGGTGCCGAGCGAGACGAAGAAGAGCGTGATGAAGAAGTCGCGGAGGCTCGTCACCTTCGCGACCACGTCCAGGTTGTACGGGAAGGTCGAGAGCGAGACGCCGGCGATCAGCGCCCCCATCTCCAGCGACAGCCCCAGCCGCTCGGCGACCAGCGCCACGAAGAAGCACCACGCCAGCGCGCCGAGCACCAGCAGCTCGGGCACCTTGGCGATCGAGCGGAAGAGGATCGGCAGCACCCACCGGCTGGCCGCCAGCGCGAACGCCACCATCCCGGCGCCCTTCACCAGCGACGAGAAGATCACGATCGGCGCCGGGTTCTGCAGGTCCGGCTGCACGGCCAGGAAGAGAATGGCCCAGATGTCCTGGAAGACGAGCACGCCCAGCGTCAGGCGTCCGGGCACGGTGTCCAGCTCCGACTTGTCGTAGAGCAGCTTCACCACGATCATCGTGCTCGACAGCGCGGCCGCCACCGACAGGTAGAGCGGGGCGTACCCCTTCGCGCCGTACTTGAAGCCGAGCATCGGCATCACCAGCAGGCCGAGCACGACGCAGATGATGAACTGGCCGGCCCCCGCGGCGACGAACGGCTTGCCGGCGCGCCGCAGCTTCTTCAGGTCGATCTCGAGCCCGATCATGAAGAGCAGCAGGATCAGCCCGAGCTCGGAGATCGGCTCGATCTCGCTGGTCGTGATCCAGCCGAGCCCCTCGGTCTGGCCGAGCATGACGCCGGCGGCGATGTAGCCCAGGATGACGGGCTGGCGCGTCCACCGGGCGACGATCGCGAAGAGCGTCGCCACCACGATGGCGACGGAGATCTGGAAGAGGATGTTGGTGTGCACGCTTCGACGTCCGACGTCCGAATGATGGGTCTGGCGCCCCCGGTCGGCGGAGGTCGGGCCCGAATACAGGACGCCCGAGCCCCGCCGCAGGTCTCACCGCCCTCCGGCGGCGGCGCCGGGTCTCATCGGCGGCCTCCACCACCTATCTTCTGGTATGGCCTCGTCTTCCATCACCTCGACCGTCGACGCCGCCGGGGTCGCACCGGCCCCGACGCCGGACTGCGGCGACCTGGCGCTCGTCCTGACGGGGGGCGGGGCGCGCGGCGCGTACCAGGTCGGCGTGCTGAGCTACCTCGCCGAGCGGTTCCCCGGACTCCGGATCCCGATCATCACCGGGGTGTCGGCAGGCGCGGTCAACGCGTCACAACTGGCGCAGCATCGCGGCACGTTCCCCGAGGCGGTGCAGGACCTCGTGCGGCTCTGGGCGACGCTGACGCCGGGGCACGTCTTCCGGGTCGACGCCCGCTCCATGTACTCCAAGGTCGCGCGGTGGGGGCTCAGGCTGATGCTCGGCGGCCGCGGGCGCACGTTCTGGCCGCGCGGGCTGGTGGACACCGAGCCGCTGCGCGCGTTCCTCCGGGCGGCGATGCGGCCGGAGAACGGCGTCCTCACCGGGATCGAGCACAACCTGGCGCGCGGGACGCTGCGCGCGGTCGCGCTCAGCACGACCAGCTACACCACGGGCCAGAACGTCATCTGGGTGCAGGGGCGGGAGATCGTCACCTGGGAGCGCCCGAACCGGCGGAGCGTGCACGCGCGGCTCGGCGTCGAGCACGTGATGGCCTCCTCGGCGCTGCCGCTCTTCTTCCCGGCGGTGCGGCTGGGGGACGCCTGGTACGGCGACGGCGGCATCCGCATGTCGGCCCCGCTCTCGCCGGCGCTGCACCTGGGCGCGCACAAGCTGCTCGCGCTCTCCACGCGCTACGCGCGCTCCGAGGACGAGGCCGCGCGCCCGTCGGTGGTCGGCTACCCGCCGCCGGCGCAGGTGCTGGGCGTGCTGCACAACGCGATCTTCCTCGACGTGATCGACCAGGACGTGATCCGGCTGCAGCGGCTCAACCGCGTCCTCCGCAAGCTCCCGCCTGACGAGCGCGAGGGGATGCGGGTGGTCGAGATGCTGGTGATCCGCCCCTCGCGCGACCTCGGCCGGCTGGCGGCGCGCTTCGAGCCGCGGCTCCCCGGCGCGCTGCGCTTCCTCACCCGCGGCCTCGGCACCCGCGAGACGTCGAGCCCCGACCTGCTCAGCCTCCTGCTCTTCCAGGACGACTACGTGGGCGCGCTGATGGAGACCGGCTACGAAGACGCGCGCGCGCAGGGGGAGCAGCTGGAGCAGTTCCTGTTCGGCAACGCGCTGGCAGCCAGGTAAGTCGCGAACGGCCTGCCGAAGGGCCGTTCGCTTCTCACCACCCCCGCCGCGCCTCCAGGCTCGACATGCGCGTCGGGCCCGGGTACGGGACGCTGTCGCCCTTCACGGCGAGCCAGAGGATGCGGTTGAACAGGTCGTCGTCGACCGCGTCCTGGCGGCGGAGGTCGATGCCTGACGAGGGACCGCCGCGGCCGGCGCCGGTGCCGGGGGCGCGCGGCGGGTTGCGCTCGTCCAGGCTCGCCGCCGGGACCAGCGACAGGTAGGGCGTCGTGTCCGGCGTCTGGGTCCAGACGTCGCGCAGCGGGCGCCCGTAGTAGTCGAACTGGGAGAGGGAGCCGAGCCCCAGGATCTCGGTGATCGTGGCGATCACGTCGGTCGTGTTGGCGAAGCGGTGGACCACGCCGGGGCGGCTGTACGGCGAGACGACGAGCAGCGGCGAGCGGTGCGAGTCGACGTGGTCGGGGCCGTTCTGCGCGTCGTCCTCGAGCACGAACACCACCGTGCGCTTCCAGAACGGCGTGCGGCTCAGCGCCTCGATGATGCGGCCGAGCGCGAGGTCGTTGTCGGCCACCGCGGCGCGCGGCGTCGGCGCGCCCGGCTCGAGCCCCGAGGTGTGGTCGTTCGGCAGGTGCAGGATCTGGAGCGCCGGCATGCTGCCGATGCGCGTCCAACCACGCAGCTCCTCGATCCAGACGTCGGCGCGCAGCTGGTCGGGGATCGAGAGGTCGAAGGGCGGGTAGCGCGGACTCGTGTGCGCGGCGAGGAAGGGCTTGGTGCCGCGGTAGGTGCGCGAGGTGCGGGTCCCGGCGGCGCCGCGCTCGGCCTCGCGCTCCATGTCCCGCTCCGGCACCACGAACTCGCCGAAGTTGCGGAAGGTGATCCCGGCGCGCTGGGCCAGGTCCCACAGGTAGCCGTTCGCCGGCTCGGCCGCGTCCTCGTCGTCGTCGTCGGCCGGGACGCGCCCGCGGTTCGTCCCCTCGTAGTCGTAGCTCCGCCCGCGGTCGGAGTAGTTCGACGGCGTCGTCTTCTCCGTGTAGTCGGTGACGTAGGCGGCGGTGGACCAGTTGTGGCCGTCCGCGCTCACCTCGGCGTTCACGAAGAAGCGGTCGTAGACGCCGAACCGCTGCGCCAGCGCGTGGTGGTTGGGCGTGACCGCGCGCGGGAAGAAGAGGAGCGTGCTGTCCGCGTCGGCCTCCGGGATGTCGCCGAAGATCTGGTCGAAGGTGCGGTTCTCCTTGATCACGTAGATCACGTGCTCGAACGGCGGGTACGTGGCGCGCCCGCGGCGCGCCCGGTCCACGTTCCACCCGTTCGCCCGCGCCACCCGCGCCGACAGGGGGTCCAGCTCCGCCCTCGTCAGGCGGTCGGCGCTGCGCACGACGGTGAGCGTCCCCGACGTCTGGCCGAGCGTGTAGGCGCGCGGCGTGCGGGCGTCCCGGCTCGGCTGCGGCCCGTCGGGGTTCGGCCCGGTGCCGCGCCCCTTGCCGTTGGCCACGAGCAGCGCGTCCCGCGCCGTCGCGACCGCCGCCGGGTACCAGCCGACGGGGATGCGTCCCACCAGCTGGTCCTCGCGGGCGATCGCCGCCGAGACGTTCGCGGTGCGCGACGAGAGGTCGAACACCGCGACCGCGTTGTTGTCCGCCTCGGCCACGAACAGCCGCGTCCCGTCCGGGGACAGCGCCATCGCGTTAGGCGTGCTCCCCTCGGCCGGGCCCCGCCCCGGCGGCGGGTCCGCCAGCTCGGCCACGACCCGGTTCGCCCGCGTGTCCACCACCGTCACCCGGTCGGTGCTCCCCGAGGCCACGAACAGCCGCGAGCCGTTGTCGCTCACCAGCATCGCCGACGGGTGGCGCCCCACCGTCAGCCGCGTCCGCTCGACCAGCGGCGGCGGGGTGGAGACGCCGGCGCGCCACCGCTCGCCCTCGAACACCGAGACGGTGTTCGCCCCCCACGCCGAGACGTAGATCATGAGCCCGGTGGGCCCGGACCCGGCGACGGCGACCGCGTACGGGTAGCGGTCGGTCGGCAGCCGCTGCACCACGCGCCCGGAGGCCACGTCCACCACGGCCAGCGAGTCGGCCAGGTTCTCGGCCACGAACAGCAGCCGCCCGTCGGGCGACGGGGCGAGCCCGGCGGGGTAGCGCGTCCCGTTCTGCCGCGGCGACTTGGGCGCGAGCACCAGGCTGTCGACGAGCGACGCCTCGCCCTCGCGCCAGCTGTAGCGGTAGACGACGTCCTGGTTGCCGCCCGAGGCGTAGAGCGTCCGCCCGTCCGGCGAGAACGCGAGCCCCACGAACGCCGCCCGCTGCTCGAGCGTCTGCGTCACCTCGCCGGTCTCGAGGTCCACCACCTGAACCCCCTGCTCGCGCCACCCGTTGAGCAGCACGACGGCCCGGTCCCCGTCGGGCGCGACCGCGATCGCCAGCGGCATCGAGCCGAGCGGGTACGACACGCCGGTCGGATCGAGCCGCGCCCCAGTGGGAAGGCGCCCCCCGGCCTCGCCGGCGGCGACGGCGCCGGCCGGGGGCTGCTGCTGGCCCTCGCGCTGCGGGCCCGCCGGCTTGCAGGCGGCGGCGGTCGCGACGGCGAGCGTCGTCAGGCAGAAGCGGGGGCAGCGGCGGAAGGACTGGGGGATCATGGCCGGCGGTCTCGGACGGTGGGCTGCGGGAGCTAGAGCTTGGCCACGGCGGGGCGGGGATGCAAGGCTGACCTGGCGGCGGCGTCAGTCGCCAACTGGTACCGCCGCTCCCGAGCCGAACAGCAGCTCCGCCGACTCCGCGCGGTGCCCCGCGTCCGCCGCCCCGAGCGCCGCCAGCTCGCCGGCGCACCACCGCCGCGCCACGATCCCGGCGCGCGGGTCGTCCGGCTCCCGCTCGGCCGCCCACTGCGCGTGGTCCAGCAGCAGCGCCCCCGCGTACGTGCGCGCGAGCGCGAACGCGAACGCCCGCGCGCCCGCCTGTCGCGCGTCTGTGTCGCCGGGCGCCGCCGAACCGGTGGCGTGCTCGGCGACGCGCGCCAGCGCCGCGCGCACGCGGGCCGCCGAGTGGGCGAGCACCGGCGCGCGCACCGCGTCGAGCCGCCGCCCCGCGTCGGCGAGGAGCGCGCCCAGGGCGTCGGTGCCGTCGATCGCGCGCAGCACGTCCAGGCTCAGGACGTTCGTCGTCCCCTCCCAGATCGAGAGCACCTGCGCGTCCCGCAGCAGCCGCGGGAGCCCCGTGTCTTCGACGTACCCCGCGCCGCCGAACGCCTCCACCGCCTCGCTCGCCGTCGCCACCGCCTGCTTCGCCGTGTAGAGCTTGGCGACCGGGGTGAGCAGGCGCAGCAGCGCCGACTCGGCCGGGGTGGCCGCGCCGCACTCCTCGCGCCCCAGCAGCTCGGCGGCGCGGAAGGTCAGGTGGAGCGCGGCCGCGCACTCCACCTCCAGCGCCGCCAGCGTCTCCACGTGCAGCGGCTGCTCGGCGAGCGGCCGGCCGAACGCGACGCGGGTGCGGGCGTAGTCGCGGGCGAGCGCCACCGCGCGGCGCATCCCGGCCGACGCGGCGACCGCGTTGTGGATGCGGGTGATGTTGAACAGCGAGGCGATCTTCCGCACGCCGCCCCCCGCCCCGCCGACCAGCCGCGCCGGCGCGCCGTCGAGCGTCAGCTCCGCGGTGGGGAGCGCGCGCGTGCCCAGCTTGTCCTTGAGCCGGTTGACGCGGATGCCGCGCAGCGCGCCGGTCGCATCGCGCAGCTCGACGTGGAAGAGGCTGAGCCCGCGCCCGCCTTGCGGGCTCCCCTCCGGCGCGCCCTCGATGCGGGCGAGCGTCATCGCCATCTGCGACGTCGTCGCCGAGGTGAACCACTTGGTGCCGGAGAGCAGGTAGCCGTCGCCGCCGCGGCCGTCGGGGCGGGCGGCGGTGGAGGTGCCCGAGACGTCGGAGCCGCCGGTGCGCTCGGTCATCCACTGGCCGCTGGTCCAGAAGCGCTCGGGGTCGCGCGTCGTCAGGCGCCCGAACGCCGCGCGGAACGCCGGGTCCGCGCCGCCGTAGAGCTCCAGGCAGCGCGCCGCGCCGTCGGTCATCGCGAGCGGGCAGTTGTAGACGGCCGACGAGGGCCCGAACAGGTAGAGCCGCGCGAACTGGTCGACGCGCGAGTGCTCGCCGTGGCGCCGCTCGTACGCCGCCGCGACCAGCCCCTCCTCGGCCGAGACGCGGTCCAGCGCGCGCCACGCCGCCGAGGTCTCGATCCGGTCGACGCGCCGCCCCCAGGCGTCGTACGGCACGTGCCGCGGCGGCTCGGCCTCCGCCGCCTCGGCGAGCGCCAGCCACTCCCCCGCCGCCAGCCCGCCGAGCCGCCGGTAGTCGCCCTCGACCTCGGCCAGCATCTCCGGCGGGAGCGCGCGCCGCAGGTACGACCGCAGCGCCCGGTCGTCGGCGTACTGGTTGCCTAACGCTGGTGGGGGTTGGAAGAAGTCAGTCATGGCGCATCCCGCGTCCCTTCTCGATCACCGCTTCCGCGTAGTCGACCCCCGCCGGCGTCCGGGAGCCGTGCCAGGAGAGGAGCTCGCCGTCGGCGACGGCGAACCGCTCGCGCGGCAGCCCGGTGAGCGCGGCCAGCTCGTCGGCGTGCTGCGGCTTGAACGGGAAGGGCTCGGTGGAGAGGAGGACCAGCTCCGGACTCGCCGCCGCCAGCTCGTCGGCCGTCACCGCCGGGTAGCGCTCGGGGTGTGCGGCGAAGACGTTCTCGCCCCCCGCCTGCGCCAGCAGCGCGCTGACGAAGGTGTCGCCGTTGAGGGACATCCACGGCTTCCGCCAGATCAGGTACGCGAAGCGAACCGGCGGCTCGCCGCGCGCCCGCGCCCGCACCCGCGCGCTCCGCGTCTCGATGTCGCGCGCGATCCGCTCGGCGGCCTCGGCGCGCCCGAGCGCGGCGCCGACGGAGCGCACCATCGCGGCCGTGCCGGCGGCGTCGCGCGGGAGGCTGGTGTGGCAGCGCACGCCGGCCGCCGCCAGCGCCTCCGCGTCCTCGCGCCGGTTCTCCTCCTCGTTCATCAGGACGATGTCCGGCCGCAGCGCGACGACGCGCTCCACCTTCGGGTTCTTCGTCCCCCCCACCTTCTCGACCGCGTCCACCGCCCCGGCCGGATGCACGCAGAACTTCGTCCGCCCCACCAGCTCCGACCCGGCGCCGAGGTCGAAGACGAGCTCCGTGAGGCTGGGGCAGAGGGAGACGATGCGCATGGCGGGAACTTAAGGGTGGTCCCGAGGCATGGGGATGCGGGTGCCAGGAGAAGTCGGTGGGCCGGTGATGAATCGAGGGCCCACCACTGCTCCAGCGCCCGGCACCTGTCGCCCGCGTCCCCTATCTTCCTCCCCCATGCCCACCCTCACCGCCGAAGCCTTCACCGCGACGCTCGCGCTGGTCGGGATCGTCGTCATCGTGTCGTCGCTGCTCTCGGGGGCGGTCGAGCGGAGCGGGCTGCCGCAGGTCGCGATCTTCCTGCTGCTCGGCGTGGCCGTGGGGCCGGCGGGGCTCGGGCTGCTCGACCTGTCGCTCCAGTCGCCGGCGCTGCGCGTGAT
>DATFPD010000692.1:0-5534 GCA_035265005.1 Gemmatimonadaceae bacterium
CGCCGGCGCCGCGCCCGCAGCCACTGCCGCGGCGCGCCTCCCGGCCGCGGCCGTCGCGAACGCCACGCCTGCCCCCGCCGCGCCAGCCGCCGGCGGGGGCACGGCGCTCCCCGGACTGAGCGTGACCGCTGTCGGCGCCGAGCTGGTGGCGTACTTCGGCGAGGGGAGCGAGCGCGGGCTGCTCGTGCTCCAGGCCGACTCGTCGTGGGCGCCGATCAAGACCGGGGACGTCATCATGTCGATCAACGGTGCACCAGTCACCGCGCAGCGTCTGCGCTCGACGCTCACCTCCAGGCGCCAGAGCGCGGTGGAGCTCCTGCGGCGCAAGCGTCCGCTGACGGTGGCGCTGCCGGCGCGGGGGTGATGAGCAGAGATGACTGCGGAATAAACGCGGCGCGGGTCCCGAGCGTGCTTCTCTGGAAAGCTCGTTCGTTCACGGCGCGCGGACCCACGCGCATTCCGCAGGTCAGGAGGACTCCTCGATGCGTCGCTCGACTCTCGTTCGCTCGCTGCTCGTCGTCGTGACCGGCGCCGCCAGCGCCGCCGCTCAGGCACCCCGCGGCCCGGCGCCCGAAGGGATGCCCGGCGCTGGCGGCCCGCCTCCGGCCGCGCTCGACGGCGCCACGTTCCTGCTCGCGCACACCGGCGAGCTGCAGCTCACCGACCAGCAGGTGGTCCGCCTGGCCGCGATCGCCCGCCGCACCGAGGCGCGCCATCGCACGCTGCGCGCGACCTTCGACTCCGCGCGCGCCGCCGAGCGCCGCGCAGCGTCCGGCGACTCCGCGCGCCCGCGCCCACCGCGCGGCTTCGGCGCCGGCGGCCCGCCGCCGATGACCGAGCAGCAGATGCAGCAGCTGCGCGACCAGACGCGCGCAGACCTCCGCGACGCGATCAGTGTGCTGACGGCCGACCAGCAGGCGCAGGCCTGGGAGATGGTCGCGATGCGCCGCGCCGGCGCCATGCGCGCGCAGCGTCGCTCGGGTCCGGGCCGCGACCGCGAGGGTTCACGCCGGCCACGTCCCGACGACGGACGCGAGCGCCGGCGCGAGCCCCGGGACGGGGGCGAGTAACGGCGACGCCCGTAGACACGACCGAGAGGATGGAAGGAGGACGGCCCCGGGAACCGAGACTTCCCGGGGCCGTCCTCCTGTCCATCCTGCCTGCAATTCATCCCACCGCGGCAACCATCCATCCCGGAGCGCTGTCTACCATCGTACCTAATGCCGCATTATGCGGACGCCATGGCCAACCTTCCCGCACTCTCTCATCTCCAGTTCCTAGCCCTCGGCGTGCTCCTCGCGCGCGACGAGCCGGGGCGTGTGATCCGCGAGGCCGTCGCCGAGTACGGCGTCGGGCGTACCGGGGCGGCCTTCTACCAGCTCATGTCGCGGCTCGAGCGCGACGGGATGGTCGATGGGTGGTACGAGCCGGTGCTCGTCGGCGACCAGGCGGTGCGCGAGCGCCGGTACCGGATCACGCCGGCCGGCGCGCGCGCGTGGCGGGAGACGCGCGCGTTCTACGAGAAGGTCGCCGCGGCGGCCGCGCAGGGACGGTGGTCGCGTGCCTGACCAGCGACTCGCGCGCTTCCTCGCGCGGCTGCTCCCCGAGCGCACCGCCCGCGACCTGTTCGAGCCGGCGTCGGAGGACCTGCGCTACGCGTACCTGACGGGCCGCGTGCGCGGCGGCGGCGCGTGGTACGCCGTGCGCCTGATCGTGCTCTTCCTCGACTGCTGGCGCCTCGCGCTCGCCGGCGTCCTCTGGCCGGACTCGCGCGACCACGCCGCGGTGGTCCCGGCCGCCGCCCCCACACCCAGGGAGCCGCTCGTCATGTTCCTCTACCACGTCCGACACGCCTTCCGTCAGCTTCTGCGTGAGCCCGCGTTCACCCTCGCCGCGGTGCTCACCCTCGCGCTCGGCGTCGGCGGCAACGTCGCCGTGTTCGCCGTGGTCGAGGCGGTGCTGCTCCGCCCCCTGCCGTACGCGAACGCGGACGACCTGGTGATCCTCAACCACCGCGACCAGCGCACCGGGATCACCAAGGAGTTCATCGCGATCGGCGACTACGTGGACATCGTCGCGCGGCAGACCGCGTTCGAGTCGGTCGCCGCCTACGGCGGCGGCCAGGCGACGATCGCCAACGACGCCGAGCAGCCCTACCGCGTGGAGGCGCTCCAGGCCGCGCCGGGGCTGCTCGAGATGCTGCGCGTCCGCCCCGCGCTCGGCCGCACGATCCGGCCCGAGGACTCGCGACCCGGCGCGCCGCGGGTGATGCTGCTCGGCGACGCCCTCTGGCGCGAGCGCTTCGCCGGCGATCCGGGCGTCGTGGGCCGCACGGTGAAGATGGAGGGCCAGGACTGGCAGGTGGTGGGCGTCCTCCCCCGCGGCTTCGCCTTCCCACCTAACGCCAGCACCGGCGTCGTGGTCTCGATGTCCGTCCCGCTCTCGGCGCCCGCCGGCCGCAAGAACGGCTGGGTGTTCGCCCTGGCGCGGCTGAAGCCGGGGCACACGCTGGCCGAGGCGGGCTCGAACCTGGCCGCGATCTCCCGGCAGCTCGAGCGCGAGTTCCCGCAGAGCAACCAGGCATCGGAGTACTTCGCGCGCTCGCTCCGCACCGCGCTCCTCGGGAACACGCGCCCGGCGCTGCTCCTGCTTTCGGCCGCCGTCGCGGTCGTGCTGCTGATCGCCTGCGCCAACGTCGCCAACCTGCTCCTGGCGCGCGCGCTCGGCCGGCGGCGCGAGATGTCGCTCCGGATGGCGCTCGGCGCCGGCCGCGGCCGGCTGGCGGCGCAGCTCCTCGCCGAGTCGCTGGCGCTGTCGCTCGTCGCCGGCGCGGCCGGCGTCGTCATGGCGCACTGGGGCGCCCGCGCGCTGGTGGCGCTCGTGGCGCGCCAGGCCTCGAACGTCCCGGGACTCGCGGACGTGCGGATCAACGGCGCGGTGCTCGGCTTCACCCTGCTGGTCACGATCGCGACCGCGCTCGCCTTCGGCCTGGTCGCGGCGCTCACCGTGCGCTCGCAGAACGCCGCGGAGTCGCTCGGCGCGCCGGCGCGGGCGACGATGAGCGCCGCGGCGCGGCGGGCGACGTCGGCGCTGGTGGTCGTGGAAGTCGCGCTCGCGGTCATGCTGCTGATCGGCGCGGGGCTCATCCTGCGCAGCTTCGCCGGCCTCCTCGCGGTCGACCCGGGCTTCCGCACCGACCACGTGATGACCATGACGATCCAGCTCCCGGCCGACCGGTACCGGGACGAGGGTGCCGGCGACGCATTCTACCGGCGCGCCTTCGCCGCCCTCGGCGCGCTGCCCGAGGTGCGCGAGGTCGGTGCGGGCGTGGTGGTGCCGCTCACCGGCAACAACTGGACGGGGCCCTTCGAGCGGCCGGAGCAGCCGGTGCCGGCCGGGGAGCGCCCGCCCGAGGTGGGGTGGCAGGCCGCGTCGGGCGGCTACTTCCGGGCGCTCCGGATCCCGCTCCTCGCCGGCCGCCTGTTCGACCCGCAGCTCGACCGCCCGAACACTCCGCGCGTCGTGATCGTGAGCGAGGCGGTCCAGCGCAGGTTCTTCCCCAACCAGAGCGCGGTGGGCCACTTCGTGAAGCAGGGGGAGAACCGGCTCGAGATCGTCGGCGTGGTGGGCAACGTCCGCCGCGCCGGGCTGCGCGACGAGCCGCGCGCCGACATGTACTTCGCGTTCGAGCAGGGGCCGGGCCCCTTCGTCACGCTGTTCGTGCGCACGGCACCCGATCCCGAGCGCGCCGCCGGCGCGATGGAGGCGGCGCTCCGCGCGGTGGAGCCGAACCTGGTCATCCTGGAGTCGCGCACGATGGCCACCGTGGCGAGCGAGTCGGAGCGGGTGACGCGGCTGGTGCTCTGGCTGCTCGGCATCTTCGCCGCCACGGCGCTGGCGCTGGCGGCGGTGGGGATCTACGGCGTGATGTCGTACGTCGTCAGGCAGCGGGCGCGGGAGATCGGGACGCGGATCGCGCTCGGGGCGACGCGGCGCAACATCCTCTGGCTCGTGCTCCAGCAGGGGGCCGCGATCGCGCTGCTCGGCACGGCCGTCGGGCTGGCGGCCGGGCTGGGCGCGGCGCGGTTCCTGGCATCGGTCATGTACGGCGTCTCGGCGTCCGACCCGGTGACCCTCTCGGGCGCGGTCGTCCTGCTGGTCGCGACGATCATGGCGGCGTGCTGGCTGCCGGCGCGGCGCGCCGCGGGGGTGGACCCGGCGAAGACACTCGCCGAGCAGTAGCAGCCCCGCGGGACGCGGGATGGGGGATGGGGGATGCGCACGGGGCGGTCGCGTCGGCGGTGGGACGGTTCGTGATCGGGATGCCGGAGGGGCGTCGCGCGCGACGCCCCTCCCACGTCCCGGCCGGGCGGCCGCGTCGCACCGCGCAACCGCCCATGCCCGTCCCGCGTCCCGCATCCCGTCAGTTCCCCACGCCCACCCGGTGGCAGAAGTCCCCGAACCGCTCGCCCGGGAGGCGCTGGTCGCGGTAGCGCTCGAACAGCGGGCGCACGGTGGCGACGAGCTGCGCGCGCGGCACCAGGTCCGCGAGCTGCACGCCGAGCCGGGTGCCGAGCATGCTCCCGCCGACGAAGACCTGGTACTTCTCGGGGGAGCGGCCGACGAACGCCAGGTCGGCGGTGTACGGCCGCGCGCAGCCGTTCGGGCAGCCGGTCATGCGCACGGTGAGCGGCTCCTGCGCCAGCCCGAGCGCCCGCAGCTCGGCTTCCAGGGCGGTGATCACGTCAGGCAGCGCGCGCTCGGCCTCCGCCAGCGCCAGCCCGCAGGTCGGGAGCGCCGGGCAGGCCATCGACCAGCGCCTGACGGTGGACAGCTCGGACTGGCAGCGGACGCCGAAGTCGGCCAGCGCCGCCTCGAACGCGATCCGCTCGTGGTCCGGGATGTTGGTGACGAGCACGTTCTGCTGCGGCGTGAGGTGCACGCCGGCGTCGAACTCGCGCACCACCTGCCGGAGCGCCGACCGCAGGCGCACGTCGTCGGCGTCGCGGACGCGTCCGTTCTCCACGAACAGCCCGTAGAACCAGCGGCCGTCTCCCTGCTCGTGCCAGCCCAGGTGGTCGTGGATGCCCGTCACCTCGACCGCCGCCGGGGGCGGCAGCGCCCGACCGATCCGCCGCTCGACTTCCTCGCGCAGCCAGACGATGCCGCGGTCGTCGAGCAGGTACTTGAGCCGCGCGTGCCGGCGGTCGGTCCGGTTGCCGTAGTCCCGCGCCACGGTCACCACCGCCTCGGCGACCTCCACGACCTCGTCGGGCGTCACGAAGCCCAGCGGCTCGGCGAGCCGCGGGTACGTCTCCTTCTTGTTGTGCGTGCGGCCCAGCCCCCCGCCCACCAGCACGTTGAAGCCGTCGATCCGGCGCCCGCCGCCGCCCGCGACGACCAGGAAGCCCAGGTCGTTGCTGTGGACGTCGCAGCAGTTGTCGTCGGCGAACGCGATCGCGGTCTTGAACTTCCGCGGCAGGTAGCGCTCGCCGTAGACGGGGTCGGGCTCGGCGTTAGGCGCGGGCGCGGCG
>DATFPD010000693.1:0-7477 GCA_035265005.1 Gemmatimonadaceae bacterium
AACGCGCCGGCGACGCCGCGGTTCAGCTCCACGTTGAGCTCGGGCTTCTGCCCCTTGGTCGAGAGCCCCACGTCCACCGCCCCCGGCACCTGCTTCAGCTCGGCCAGCACCGCGTCGGCGGCGCGGTTGAGCGACGCGTTGTCGCCGTTGCCGATCACCTGGATCTGGAGCTGCTTGCGGCCGCCGTTGAGGTCGTTCGTGAACACCGACAGCGTCACGCCGGCCACGCGCTTCGTCTCCTCTCGCATCGTCGCGGCGAGCTGCTCCACGCTCACCTTCCGCTCGGCCTTCGGCGACATGCGGACGTAGATGTTCCCCACGTCCACCGACCCCGACGTCTCGTTGCCGAGCGTCGTGTAGGTGTAGCGCACCTCCGGGTGCGCGCGGGCGATGCGGGCCGCCTCCTCCGCCTTGAGGCGCGTGTACTGGAGGTTCGAGCCCGGCGGCGTCTCCAGCGCGATCGTGAACTCGCCTCGGTCGTCCTCGGGGAAGAAGCCGCCGCCGACGATGCCCAAGACCGGCATCGCCATTGCCAGCGCGAACGTTCCGGTGGCCAGGAAGAACATCGCCAGCCGGTGGTCGAGCGCCCAGGCGATCACCTTGCGGTAGTTGTTCGCCTGCCGGTTGAACCAGTGGTTGAAGGTGTCCAGCCGCTTCGTGATCCACGACTTCTCGTGCTCTTCCTTGTGCGGGTCCGCCCAGTACGCCGAGAGCATGGGGTCGAGCGAGAACGACACGAAGAGCGACACGAACACCGAGCAGGCGATCGTCAGCGCGAACGGCTTGAACCACTGCCCGCCGATCCCCGGCATGAAGCCGATCGGGACGAACACCGCCAGGATCGAGAAGGTCGTCGCGGCCACCGCGAGCCCGATCTCGTCGGTCCCCTCGCGCGCCGCGGTGTAGTGGTCCTTCCCCATCTCCACGTGCCTGACGATGTTCTCGCGCACGACGATGGCGTCGTCGATCAATATGCCGATCGCCAGCGACAGGCCGAGCAGCGACATCGTCTCCAGCTTGAACCCCATCGCCCAGACGGCGATGAACGAGGCCAGCACCGAGATCGGCAGCGCGACGCCGGTGATGACGGTCGAGCGCCAGGAGTTGAGGAAGAGGAAGACGACCAGCACCGTCAGGATGGCGCCCTCCACCAGCGCCTCCTGCACGTTCTTCACTGCGACGTCCACGCGCGTGCCGGCATCGCGAACCAGCTCCAGCTTCGTCCCGCCCGGGAGCGTCTTCTGGAGCTGCTCCACCCGCGCGCGGATGCGGTCGCTGACGTCGGTCGTGCTGTAGCCCTTCGCCTTCTTGATGTCGATGCCGACCGCCTCGCGGTCGCCGTCGCGGTTCCCGAACAGCGCGAGCGTGCGCGGCTCCTCGGTGCCGTCGACGACGTCGGCCACCTGGCCGAGGCGGATCAGCGTACCGCCCCGCTCGGCGACCACGAGCTGCGCGAACTCCTGCGGTCCCTGGAGCCGCCCCTTGAGGCGGATCGAGCGCTCGTCGAACTGCCCCTCCACCCGCCCCACCGGCACCGCGAGGTTCTGCGCCTGGAGTGCCTGCACCACCTGGCCGACGCTCACGCCCGAGGCCTCGAGCGCCGCCGGCTTGAGCTGCACCGTCAGCTCGCGCTCCTGCTTGCCGAACACCTGCACCTCGGCCACGCCGGCGAGCGAGCGCAGCTCGCGCGTGATCCCCGGGTCGGCGAGCCGCGTCATCTCGGCCGGCGTCAGCGTCGTCGACGAGAGCGCCAGCGAGACGATCGGCCGGTCGGTGTCGTTGAACTTCTTGATGATCGGCTCCTCCATCTCCGGCGGCAGGTCGCTCCGGATGCCGGAGATCCCGTCGCGGATCTCCTGCGTCGCCTCGGAGAGGTCCTTCTCGAACTGGAATTCGACCATCATCATGCCGTAGCCGTCATAGGCGTAGCCCATGACCTGCTTCACGCCGCTGATCGAGCGGATCTGCTCCTCGACCGGCTTGAGGATCTCGGTCTCCACGCCGTCCGGCGACGCGCCCGGGTACGGCACGCCCACCGACACGAACGGCGGCGCCACGTCGGGGAACTCGTCGGTCTTCAGCTTGAAGAGCGCGAACGCCCCGAAGACCACCAGCGCCACCATCGCGACCACCGTCACGAGCGGGCGTTTGATGGCGAAGTCGGAAATGAACATTGGGATATGTGCTCGCTCAGGTGTCGTGCTTCTATGCGTGATTCACGAATCGCGAATCGCGCATCGCTCTCACTGCTTCTCCGCCACCTTCCCGCCCGGCGCCCGGTCGCTCGGCGGGGCGCTCACGCGCACCGGCGTGCCCGGGGAGAGGCCGGCGGCGGTGCCGAGGAGGACCGTGTCGCCCGCGGCCAGGCCGCTCGTCACCTCGACCGACTCGGTGGCCGGGTCGCGCAGGCCGAGCTGCAGCGTCACCCGCTCCACCTTCCCGTTCTTCACCCGCACCGCCGACGGCGACAGGCCGCGCTCGTCGACCGCGCTCATCGGGACGACCGCCGCCTCGCGGCTCTCGGCCGCCACGCGCCCCTCGGCGAACAGCCCGCCGACGAGCGTGCTCCCGGCGTTCGGGATCGACGCGATGATCCGCACCTGGCGGGTGGCCGGGTCGGCGATCGGGTTCACTCTCGTTATGCGCCCCTGGAACGTCCGCCCCGGGTAGCCGCTCACGGTGAACCGCACCGGCACGCCGACGCGGACCTCCGCGAGCTGCTCGGCCGGCACCGAGCCCTCGAGCCGCATGCTCGACGGCTCGACGATCGTGAACATCTCCCCGCCCGGCGATACGACGTCCCCGGCGTTCACCTGCCGGTTGCTGACGATGCCGGTGAAGGGCGCGCGGACCCGGGTCTTCTCGAGCTGCTTCTCCGCCGACGCGAGCTGCGCCTTCGCCGCGGCGAGCTGCGCCTGCGCGCCGGTGTTGCCGCGCCGCGCCTGCTCCACGTCGCGCTCGGCGATGGCGCCGGCGGCGATCAGCTTCTCCGAGCGCTCCAGGTCGCGCCGCGCCACGTCGGCCGAGTTCTCGGCGCTCACCACGGCGGACCGCGCCGAGAGGAACGCGTCACGGATCGCCGTGTCGTCGATCCGCGCCAGCACCGAACCCGCGCTCACGCGCTGGCCGGCGTCGACGAACGTCTGGAGGACCGCGCCCGGCACCTCGGCGCGCACCGTCGCCTCCTTCTCCGGCGCGAGCGAGCCGGAGATGGCCGGCCCGGTGCGAATCGTGTCGCGGCCGACGATGGCGATGTTCTCGGCGCCGATCGACACCGGCGCCCCGGCGGCGGCACCGCCGGTCGAGTCGGTGGTGGCCGCGCGGGCGTCGCCGTCAGCGCCGCCCTTGCACGCACTGAGCGCGGCCATCGCCAGCGCGCCGGTCAGCAGCCGAGCTGCAGTCGGGCGGCGCGAAGCGAGAGTCTGAGAGATGTGCATGATGGTCGTGCCCCCTGGTGATCTATTGACCCGCCGGAGCGCCGGCGCCCGCCGCGCCGCCGCCCTGCGCCTGTGATTGCTGTTGACGCTGCTGCTGTTGCTGCTGCTGTTGCTGCGCCTGCTGTTGCTGCTGACGCTGCGCCTGCGACTGCTGCTGCGCCGCCGCGCCCGCACCGCTCACCTGGAGCGGCAGGTCGCGGAGCAGCGACAGGCGCAGTCGCGCCACCTGGAGGTCGCGCGCGGCCTGCGCGCGGTTCGCCGCCGCCTGCTGCAGGAGGTTCCGCGATTCGTTCAGCTCGATCTGCGTCGAGATCCCCTCGGTGTAGCGCACCTCGGCGATGGTGTAGGCGCGCGACGCCTGCTGCGCCGTGCCCGCGCTCGACGCCCACGCCGCCTCCGCCTCCTCGAGCTGCGCCGTCGCGAGGCGCGCGTCGAGCGAGGCCAGCTCCTGCACCTGCTGGAGCTGCTGGCGCGCCTCGACGACGTTGGCGCGCGCCACCATCTCCTCGCCGCGGATGCGACCGCCGGTGAAGAGCGGCACGGAAAGCCCCACCGCGACCGTCCAGTTCGGGTAGAACTGGTTCAGGGCCGTCGGGACGCCGTTGATCGGGTACGCGTAGCGCTGGTACGTGGACGAGAGCTGGATCCCGGGGAGCCGCTGCGCGCGCGCGGCGCGGAACTGCGCCTGCTGCACGTCCACGTTCGCCTGCGCCTGGCGGACCGGCGCGCGCGCGGCGGCACTCGTGTCCGCGGTCGCGACGACCCGCGCCACGGCCTCCGTGATGCCGGGGTCGGGCTCGAGCACCTCGCTCGCGCTCACGGCCAGGCTCACCCGGCGCACGTTCGACGCGTCGCCCGCGTCGGTGGCCGCCGAGCGCAGGGCCGCCGGCGAGAGCACGGTCGTGTCGCCGAGGTCGCTCGTCAGGCTGAGCGGCTGGTCGAGCGGGAGGTTGAGGAGCTGGCGGAGCCGCAGGTGGGCAACGTCGCGCTGCGTGCGAGCCTGGATCACCGTCGGGCGCAGGTTGTCGCGCGCGACCTGGGCGCGCAGCAGCTCGAACTCCGACTGGTTCCCGACCTGCCGCGCCAGCCGCACCTGCCGCAGCGTGCGCTCCGTCTGCACGAGCGAGGACTCGGCGATCGCGACCATGCGCTCGCTGAGCGCGGCGTCGTAGTAGGCCTGCGCCACGTCGAGCGCGACCTGCGCCCGCGACGACGCCAGCGCGACGTCGGCGGCGCTGCGGCCGGCGCCGGCGGCGCGGTTCTGCGCGAGGATGCGCCCGCCGGAGAACAGGTTCTGGCTGAGCTGGACGCCGCCGATGAGCGTGTTCTCGGACGCGAAGACGCGCGCCAGCGGGTTGTCGGCGGCGTCGCCGCCGTCCCCGCCGCTCCCCGACTGCTTCACGATCGCCTGGAACTGGCTCTGGAGCAGCCGCTGGTAGGTCAGCGAGCCGGTGAGCTGCGGCAGGTAGAGGCTGCGCGTCTGGAGCTGCTGCCCCCGCGCGCGCTCGACGCCGGCCTGCGCGATCTGCACGGCCTCGCTCTGCGACTCGGCCAGCCGCAGCGCTTCATCTATGGAAAGGGCATGCACGGCGCTGTCGCCGGCGCGGGGCGTCTGGGCGACCGCGGTCACCACGCCCGCGGCGAGCAGGAGCGCGCCGAGCAGAAGAAGGAGCAGCAGCGGCGCCGCCGCGGCCACTGCCTGCTGGCGCCACGACCTGGCTGTACTCATCTGGATGTACCGTTGCGGGGAGAAGAAGAAGACGGTGGAGTGGGTCTGCTGTGACGGTTCTGCGATTTCGCCGGGCGCGCGATCGCGGATCGCGCCGCCGGCGCCTTACGACGCTTCGCCGGCGCCGCCGGCCGCCCCGGCTCGGCGACGGCGGGGGCGGGGGCGGGGGCGGGGGCGGGGGCGGGGGCGCGCAGCCCGACAGCGCGCAGGAAGAGCCGGACGTACATCGCCGGCGCGCGCTCCTCGGGCACCGGGTACAGCTCGGGCATCATGTCGCGCCCCATGGCGTCGCCGAAGAGGGCGCCCATGAGCATGGCGCCCGCGGCGTAGGGGTTGATGCGGTAGCCGCCGTCGGCGCTGGGGTCCTCCTCCCAGTCGACGAGCCCGTTGCGGCAGAGGCGCACGAGGTAGGCGCGGAGCTCCTGCGCGGCCTTCTGCGCGCCCGCGCCCGCACAGCGCACGGCGTCGGGCCGCTCCTCGAAGTCCCCCATCGTCTTGCGAATGAAGGAGCGGCAGGCGCGGAGCCCGGCGAGGTGCTCCTCGCACCACGCCGTGAGCTCGCGCTCGGGGTCCACCGGGTGCTCGGGGAGCAGCGCGCGGGCGCCGGTGCGGGGACCGGTCGCGCGGACGACCTCGTCGATCAGCGCCGCCTTCGAGCCGAACTGGCGGAAGATGGTGATCTCATTGACGCCGGCCTCTTCCGCGATACGGCGCGTGGTCGCCCCGCGGAAGCCGTTCTCCGCGTAGACGCGGGCGGCGGCGGCGAGGATGCGGTCGCGACTTTCCATGGCGGGCGATAGTACCGGGGCCGGGATACGGATGCAAGTGAGTGCTTGCATGCTAACGAAACCGTGACACGCGCGGTTTCAGGGATTTTGCGGGCGCCAATCACCCGCACCTCAACCGCCCGTCAACCATCCCGCGAGGGCGGAGAAGAGCGGACACGGATGCACACGGATCTCTCCATGCGCAGGCCAAGGCTCCGCTCGCTGGGGCGGGAGGGCCTTTGACGCTGCCGGGCTGTATCCGTGTTCATCCGTGTCCAGCCCGTCCGAACCGGCGACTGGTCTCGGCCGTTCGCGCCACCGCGGCGCCGGTCTCACGCCGGCAGGGCGACGCTCGCCGCTCTGACCGGAGCAACCGTTTGACCGGTTCCCCTGTCTCATTCAGCGACGCCTCGCCGTGAATCGCCGTCGATCGCGGGCGTCACCCGCCGCACCGATCCCGAAGCTAGCTGTACCGTCGTCTCATCGCGTTCTCACGCGGGTCCGCACTCCGCGGGCCCAGCTGCTTGCAGTCGTCGTAGATCCCCCATCACAGGAGCGCAGTGCCATGCCGACGGTCAGCTCATTCATTCCGAGGTTCGACCGGATCTTCACGCCGAACGGCGACGGGAACGGAAACGGCCACACCCACGCCTGGGTTCCGGTCATCGATGCGCTGGAGACCCCAGACGCCTACCTGATCGCCGTCGAGCTCCCGGGGGTGGCGCCCGAGGACATCGAGATCAGCTTCGCCAACAACATGCTGACCGTCCGCGGCAGCAAGTTGCCGACGCTCGAGCCGCCCACCAACGGCGAGCGGCGCATCCACGCCGCCGAGCGCACCAGCGGCACCTTCGAGCGCTCGGTCCGCCTCCCGGACTACGTCGAAGGGAATCGCAGCGAAGCCACCTACGTGAACGGCGTCCTCACGATCACGATCCCCAAGACCGCCTCGGTCGTGGCGCACAAGATCGCGATCAAGAAGAGCTGAGAACTGCTGCGAGGTGCGAGGTGCGAGATGCGAGAAGGGCCCCGGGAAGCATGAGCCTCCCGGGGCCCTTCTCGCATCTCGCATCTCGCATCTCGCACCTCGCACCTCGCACCTCGCACCTCGCACCTCGCAATTGCCTTACCTCCACCTCAGCTCCCACTCGCAGAACGCGTCCCCCTCGTTCTCGCAGCGGACGTGGCGGGTGGTGGCGGCGGTGCCGCCGGCCAGGGTGAGGGCGCGGCGCAGGCCGCCGGTCTGGCGGCGGCAGAAGAGCGGGTCGGCGTGGTCGAAGCCGACCAGCCTCAGCACCGCGCGCCCGTCCTCGGCTTCCACGACCTCCATGTTGCCGGGGTGGTAGTAGAGCTGGAAGAGCGAGACCCCCTGCGTCAGGAACTCCGTCGGCGTGGCCTTCCGTAAGATGCCGCCGTAGAGCTGCACCCCGGTGGACTCGATCGAGCGCTCGCCGGCGCGCTCCATCCAGCCCGGGTCCTGGGCACCCACCACGGCGTCGGTCGCCCGCCAGAGATCCAGCGCCAGCGCGAACGGCACCTCGTCG
>DATFPD010000694.1:0-6019 GCA_035265005.1 Gemmatimonadaceae bacterium
CGCCACCACCACCGCCACCACCACCGCCAGCGCCGCCGCCGGCGGCGCCGCCAGCCGCGCCGCCACCGCGCGCGCCGCCGCCGCCAGCACCGCCAGCCGCACCGCCAGCCGCGCCACCGCGCGCGCCGCCGCCGCCAGCACCGCCGCCCGAGGCGCCCGCCGTCGCGCCCGACTTGCCGGCGGCACCGCCGCGCGCGCCGCGCCCGCGCCGGCCGCCGCCCGCGAAGAGGTCTTCCTCCTCGTCCTCGTCCTCGTCGCCGCCACCGCCGGCGGCGGCGCCGCCTTCGCCCTCTTCCTCGTCATCGTCGTCGAGGTCGTCGGTGCTGTCCCACAGCCCGCTGGTGTCGTCGCCCATCATCCCGTAGCCGGTGTCGTCGTCCTCTTCCTCCTCGCTATATGACCCGCCGCCGCCGCCGCCGCCGCCGTATCCACCGCCGCCAACGTCGTCGTCGTCATCGCGCTCGGAGAACCGCAGCTCCTCCCCGTGCAACTCATCACCGCGCGGCATCGCTGCCTCCTGTCATGAGAGTGTCACCAGCTGGGCGTGCTGAGCATCTACCCCGTAAAGGTCGGCGTGCGCACGCTGCACAACGCGTTCCAAGTGTTAGGTGCGTGCAACGTTGTACGCATGCGTGCGAATACATGCGCGCGTGCGAGACGTCAAGGTGCATCGGGACTCGGCGCTCGGCGTTCGGCGAACGGAAACGGCCCCGCGGAGCGGGAGCTCCCGGGGCCGTGCCGAGTACCGAGTGCCGAGTGCCGAGCTCTAGTCCCCGCTCGGCTCCGGCTGCGGCTCGTCGCGGAGTGGCCAGCCGCGCGTGGACTCCGGCGCGTGTCGCCGCGCGCGCACCCACTCCGTGAAGTCGTCCAGCAGCGTGTAGACCACCGGTACCACGAACAGCGTGAGCAGCGTCGAGGTGATCAGGCCGCCGATCACCGCGTGCGCCATCGGCGAGCGCTGCTCCGCCCCCTCGCCGATCGCGAGCGCCAGCGGCAGCATGCCGAAGATCATCGCGATCGTCGTCATGATGATCGGCCGCAGGCGGATGCGTCCCGAGTCGAGGATCGCCCGGCGCCGGTCCGCGCCCTCCTCGCGCCGCTGGTTCACGAAGTCGATCAGCAGGATGCCGTTCTTCGTCACCAGCCCCATGAGCGTGATCACGCCCACCATCGTCATCACGTTCATGTTCCCCTTCGTGACCAGCAGCGCCAGCGCGACGCCCAGGAAGCTCAGGGGGAGCGAGAGCATGATCGCCAGCGGCTGGAGGAACGACCCGAAGATCGACGCCAGGATCAGGTAGATGAACACCACCGCGAGCAGCAGCGCCTCGAGCACGTAGCCCTTCGTCTCGTCGAGGTTCTGCACATCGCCCGCGAACACCGTCCGGTAGCCCGCGGGGAGCCCCACCCGGTCGATCTCGGCGCGCACCGCGTCCGCCACGTCGCCCATGTTGTAGCCGGGGAGCACGCCCGTGGAGAGCGTGATCTGCCGCTCCAGGCTCCGCCGCTCGATCGACTGCGGCCCCGTGCCCGCGCGCACCTCCGCCACCTGCGACAGCGGCACCATCGACGGCTGTCCGGTGCGCGGGTCCACGTTCGTGCTCGGCACCGCGATGTTCTGGACGTCCTCGGCCGACGTGCGCATCGAGTCCGGGTACACGACCACCACGTCGTGCGAGTAGCCGAGCTGGTCCTCCCACTCGGTGGCGCGCTGCCCCGTGAACAGCGGCTGGAGCGTGGAGGCGATGGCGTTGATCCCGAGCCCCACCGACCACGCCTGAGCCCGGTCCACCCGCACGTCGAGCTGCGGGATCTCGTCCTCCTGCGCCGAGTTCGGCTCGGCCACGCCGGGGACGCGCTGGATCGCCTGGAGCACCTGGTCGGCGGCGAGCTTGAGCCGCGTCGGCTCGGGGCCCTGCACCAGCACCTGGATCGGCTGGCGGAAGCCGCCGAAGATCGACCGCGTCCCGGAGATCGTCGCGCGGATCCCCGGGATCTGCCGCAGCTGCCCGCGCAGCTCCTGCTGGATCTCGAACATCGAGCGGTCGCGCTCGTGCTTGAGCCGCACGAACACCTCGCCGCTGCTCGGCGTGCCGCGGAAGCCGCCGCCGACGGTCATGTACGTGAACTCCGTCTCCGGCAGCTCCCGCAGGTAGTTGGCGAGCGCCTGCCCCTTGTCGATCGTGTACTCGATGCGCGAGCCCGGCGGCGCGCGGAAGTTCACGCTGAACTCCCCGGCGTCGTAGTCCGGCATCCAGGTGAAGCCGAGCCGCGGCAGGATGACGAAGGAGGCGACGATCGACGCCAGCGCGATCAGCATCACGAGGCCGCGATGGTTCAGCGCGCGGTCCAGCAGCCGCGGATAGCCGTCGGCGAGCTGCTCGAATCTGTCGTTGAACCAGAAGGCGAAGCGGCGAATCGGGCCCCGCTTGCGCGGGGGGGACGCGGGATGCGGGACGCGGGACGCGGGACGATCCTCGCCCGACGCTACCACAGCCTGGTCATCCATCCCGCGTCCCGCGTCCCGCATCCCGGCCGTTCCCCCATGCTCGATCTCCGGGTCCGCCCACACGGAGGACAGCATGGGGTCGAGCGTGAACGACACGAACAGGCTCACCAGCACCGCGAACGCCATCGTGATGCCGAACTGGAAGAAGATCCGGCCGATCATCCCGCTCATGAACGCCACCGGGACGAACACCGCGACCACGGCCAGCGTGGTCGAGAAGACGGCGAGGCCGATCTCGTCGGTGCCCTCCTTCGACGCCAGCTCGTGGTCCTTCCCCATCTCCAGGTGGCGGACGATGTTCTCGCGCACCACGATCGCGTCGTCGATCAGCAGCCCGATCGCCAGCGACAGGGCGAGCAGCGTCATCGTGTTGATCGTGAAGCCGAACAGCCACATCCCGAAGAACGCCGAGATGATGCTGACCGGGAGCGTGAGCCCGGTGATCACCGTCGAGCGCCAGGAGTTCAGGAACAGGTAGATGATCGCGATCGTGAGCAGCGCGCCGAGGACGATCGTCAGCTCGACGTCGGCCAGCGCCTCGCGGATGCGCTGCGAGTCGTCGCGGATGACGGTGAACTTGATGTCCTGCGGTACCTGCCGCTGGAGCTCGGCGATCGCGGCCTTCACGCCGTCGGCTACCTGCACGGTGTTCGCGCCCGAGATCTTCAGCACCTCGACCGAGACCGCGGGCACCCCCATCGCGAAGGCGGCGCTGCGCTGGTCGGCGGTGGCGTCGACGACCCTGCCGACGTCGCCGATCTTCACCGGCACGCCGTTGCGCACCGTGACGGCGATGTCGGCGAACGCCTTGGGGTCCGCCACGCGCCCCAGCACGCGCACCGCCGTCTCCAGGTTCCCGCCGCGCACGCGGCCGGCCGGGACCTCCATGTTCTCGCGCTGGAGGGCGGAGATGACCTGCGGCGGCCCGATGTTGTAGGCGCGCATCGCCGCCGGGTCGAGCTGCACCTTGATCTGCCGCTGGGCGCCGCCGACGCGGTTCACGCCGCCGACCCCGGAGACCGCCTCCAGCCGCGTCGAGACGATCTCGTCCGCCATGTCGGTCAGCTCGCGGAGCGTGCGCTCGCTGCTCTGCATCGCGACCTGGATGATCGGGCGGTCGTTGGGGTCGAAGCGGATGACGACCGGGTCCTCGACGTCCTCCGGAAGCTGCCGGCGGATGCGCGAGACCTTGGCCTGCACGTCCTGCTGCGCGGCCATGATGTCGGCCTCCAGGTTGAACTGGAGGCGGACGAGCGAGCTGCCCTCGTACGACGTCGAGGTGACCTCGCGCACCCCCTGCACGGTGTTCAGCGCCCTCTCGATCGGGCGCGACACCTCGCGCTCCATCACCTGCGGCGACGCGCCCGGGAAGGTCGTCTGGGCGATGATCGTCGGGTACGTGATGTCCGGGTACTCGTCGATCGCCAGCCGCTTGTACGAGACGACGCCCAGCACCACGAGGGCGAGCATCATCATCGTCGCGAAGACGGGGCGCTTGATGCTGACGTCAGAGAGGAACATGTCTGCTCTAGCTGGGGGAAGGGGGATGGGGGATGCGGGATGAACAGCCCCGGGATGCGTGCGTGTCGGGGCTGTTCATCCCGCATCCCCCATCCCCCTTCCCTGTTCAGTCCATCACTTCACTACCGCTTCACCGGCGCCGCCGCGGCCGCCTGCCGACCGCCGCCGCCTTCGCCCACCACCTGCACCTTCATCCCGGCGCCGAGGGTTCCAACGTTGCCGACGACGACGCGGTCGCCCTCCTTCAATCCCTCGACGACCTGCGCGATCGCGCGGCCGTCGTCCACCACGCCGAGCGAGATCTCGGCGCGGTCGATCGCGCCGTTCGCCACGCGGAAGACGTACGTCTTGCCCGAGTCCCCGGACTGGCGGACCGCCGGTGCGGGGATGAGCAGCGCGTTGTCGATCGCGCGGCCCACCACGCGCCCGGTGGCGAAGGTGTTCCCCTTCAGCGCGCCGTCGCCGTTCGGGATCTGCACGTAGACGGTGATCGAGCGCGTCGTCGGGTCGACGGTGGGGCTCACGCGCGCCACCCGCCCGTCGAACTGCCGGCCGTCGGCGACGAAGTGCACCTGCTGCCCCGCGCGCAGGTCGCCCGCGCTGCGCGACGGGACCTGTGCCGCGAGCTCGAGGATGTCGTTGCGCACGATGCTGAACATCGGCGCGCCCCCCTGGAGGCGCTCGCCGTTCTCGACGTCCCGCCGCTCGACGACGCCGGAGATCGGCGCGAGCACGCGCGTGTCGCGCTCGAAGCTCGACGTGGAGCGCACGCGCGCCTCGGCGGCGGCGAGCCGCGCCCGCGACGCCGAGAGCGCCTGCTGCTGGGTGCGCAGCTCCTGCTCGGCGATCGCGCCGGCCTTGAACAGCTCCTGCGACTGCTCGGCGTTCCACTGCGCGGTGGCCAGCTCGCTCTGCGCGGCGGCGCGGTCGGCCTGCGCCGAGCGCAGGTTGCTCTCCTGCTCGCTGGCCTCGAAGCGCGCGAGGAGCTGTCCGGCGCGGACGCGGTCGCCCTCGCGCACGTAGACGCCCTCGAGGTCCCCCTGGAGCCGCGCCCGCACCTCCACGGTCTCGATCGGGCGCAGGTCCCCGGTGATCGGGATCGCGGCCTCGATCCGCCCGCGCTGCACCGTGCCCACGTCGGACGCGGCGAGCACGACCCCGGGCGGCCCGCCGCCGGGGCCGCCACCGCCGCCCTTCCCACCCTTCGCCGTGGCCGCCGAGGCCGTCTTCGTTCCGCCCCCGTCGCCGTCCTTGTCGCCGCCGCAGGCGACGAGCGAGATCGTGAGCAGGGCGGCCGTCAGGCGCGGCAGACTGGCCATTCGGCGGCGCGCGGATGGGGATGAAGGGATGGAAGGATGGCCGATTCGACATCCCTCCATCCCTCCATCCCCATCTCTCACTACAGCGTGATTCGTCACGATCACCCTATCTCTCACTACCACTTGAGTTCGAAGAAGTGCGAATGGCCGGTACGCCCGTCGTCGGCGGCAGCGGCACCGGCCGTCCCAGCGCACGCGCCAGCCCGGCCTGGGCGAGATACAAGTCGTAGACCGCCCGGGCTTCGTCCGTGCGCGCGGTGAGCAGCTGGTACTGCGCGTCGGAGACGTCGACCTGCGTGCTCAGGCCGCGCGTGAAGCGCAGGCTCGCGAGCTGGAAGGCCTCGGTCGCCTCTCCCACGTTCTGCCGCCGCGCCTCGAACAGCGCCCGCGCCCGCGAGAGCTCGGCGCGCGCGGCCGCCACTTCCTGCGCCACCCGCTCGCGCGCGAGGTCGAGCTGGATCTCCGCCTGACGCGCCTGCGCCTGCGCGAGGTCGATGTTGCCGCGCGTCCGGAAGCCGTCGAACAGCCCCCAGGTGATCTGCACGCCGGCCGAGCGGTCGGAGAAGAAGCCGCCGTTCTGCGTCGGCCGGCAGCCTGCGGGCGCATCCGCGGGACATGGCGTCACCTGGCCGAAGCCCGTCGGGAAGCCGCTCTGCGGGAACGCCTGGTA
>DATFPD010000695.1:0-5739 GCA_035265005.1 Gemmatimonadaceae bacterium
CGCGGATTCATCCCAGGAACCCGGCCCCCTGTCCCGCACAGTTCCGGCTCGTCACATCCCGATTGCGACTGGCGGCGCCCGTCCCGATCATGCCCACACGCAGACGGGGTGGGTCACACTGTCCCGGACGCGCACACCGTACCATGTGCCGGACGCAGGCGAGCCTGGGGGGGTCAGCTGCGGATCGCGCACCTGCTCGACGAAGCACGACGAGTGCACGTGCCAGAAGAGCAGACGGTGAACGTTCTTCGAGAGCGGTAGAGTCCAGCGGTCAGGGACTCTACCGTTTTCGATTTGTCCCGGGCGCAGCGGGCGAATCGCTCGTCGCGAATCAGCCCTCCTCCCGGTACGGCACCTCCACCTCCACCACGAACCCCCCGCGCTCGCCCGGGCCGGCGGAGTAGCGGTGGTGCGGGCCGTAGAGGTGCTGGAGGCGGGCGCGGGTGTTGCCGAGGCCGGTGCCCTCCACCGGCGGCTGGCTGCCGCGCGGGCCCACGCCGTCGTCGGCGACCACCAGGCGGAGGATGCCGTTGCCGCGGTGCGCGCGGACCAGCACCCGCCCCGGCGCGGCCCGCGGCGCGATGCCGTGGCGGATCGCGTTCTCCACCAGCGGCTGGAGCAGCAGGTTGGGCACCAGCCCCCGCATCGCCGCCGGGTCCACGTCCATGTCCACCGTCAGGCGGTCCTCGAAGCGGATGAGCTGGATGTCCAGGTAGTGCCGCAGCACCTCCAGCTCGCGCTCCAGCGGCACCTCCTGCTCGCCGGCGTTCCGCAGCGACAGCCGCAGCAGGTCGCTCAGCCCGGACACCATCCGCTCGGCGGCCAGCGCGTCCACGCCGATCAGGGCGGTAATGCCGTTGAGCGTGTTGAACAGGAAGTGCGGGTTCAGCTGGAGCCGCAGGCTCTGGAGCTGCGCCTGCGCCAGCTTCGTCTCCAGCTGCTCGCGGTCGCGCGACTCGCGGTAGTAGCTGGTCGCCATCCGCTCGTGCCAGGCGGTGGCGTAGGTGCAGATCCAGCCGGCCACCGCCAGCAGCAGCGCCTTCGCCCCCTCGTCGAGCAGCGACACCGCCCCCGGACCTAACGCCACCGGGCTGACCACCACGCCGACGCGCCCGGTCGTCTGGAAGAACGCGGACAGGGCGGCGTACTGGAGCACCGCCAGCGTCGCCACCAGCGCCGCCTTCGACGTCGCCGATGCGACCGGCCGGCCGGCGAGGATCACGAAGTAGGCGAGGAAGAGCGGGCTCTTGAGCGCCAGCTCGGCGTAGCCGCTGAGCCCGTAGAGCGCCAGAATCGCCGTCACCGCGGTGATGTCGACCACCGGGTTCGCCACCGCGAGCCAGTCCGGCAGCCTCGGCTTGCGGTAGAACAGCAGGTACTGCGCGGCCGTCCACAGGGCGAGGGGCACCAGCACGACCACGTTCGCCCGGTTGAGCGCCGCCGGGATGCTCGGCGCGTAAGCCAGCGCGGCGCTGGTCAGCAGCACCAGCACGCCCGCGCGCAGCGCGTTCAGCCGCCGCTCGGCGAGCTCGCGCTGGTGGCCGAGCAGCCGGTACGCGGGCTCCTCCGCGCCCACCGGCCGCTGGCGCAGCGCGTCGCCGTCCGCGGCCGCCGCGGCCCGCCACGCCCGCGGCGGCGGCTGCTCCTCTCGGATCTCCTGCTCTGTCGAGGCCATGCTCCCTGGAGTATACGTCGCGCGAAGGAAACCGGCCGCCCGCGCCGATAGCTGAACTGGCCACGGATTTCCACGGATGAACATGGATGCGTCCCGTCAGTGCTCGAAGCTGCTCTCGCCCTGCCCCGAGGAACTTTGCCGAAGTTGACATAGGGGTGGGGGGTATAGTATCTTGGTACCCATCAGGGGTATCTGACCGACTTACCGGAGAACGGACATGGAACGGGTCACGCTGGACATCGCGGGGATGAGCTGCGGGCACTGCGTCGGTGCGGTGACGCGCGCTCTCCAGAGTGTGAACGGGGTGGCGGTGGAGCGGGTGAGCGTCGGATCGGCCACGGTGGCGTTCGACCCCGCCGTCGTCTCCACCGACGATGTCGCGCGGGCGGTCGAGGAGGCCGGCTACGAAGCACGTCCCGCCGCGCGCACGTGAGCGCCGCCGACTGGCTGGTCCTCGCGCTCGGCCTCGCCGGGATCGCGTGGGTGAACTGGTACTTCTTCTACGCGGAGCGGCGGAAGGCCGCTGGGAAAGAGAACGCCAGGTGACGCAGCTCTTGAATTCACATGTCTGAAGCCACCACTCGAATCACGATTCCAGTCACCGGCATGACCTGCGCGGCGTGCCAGGGGCGGGTGCAGCGGACGCTGGCGAAGACGCCCGGCGTCGCCGAGGCGGCGGTGAACCTCATGACCGGCGACGCGACGGTCGCGTTCGACCCGGAGGCCACCTCGCCCGAGGCGCTCGTCGAGCGCATCCGCGCCACCGGGTACGGCGCCGAGCTGCCGCGCGCGGAGCGGACGGCCGCCGAGCGGCAGTTGGCGCAGGACGATGCGCGCGCCGAGGAGTTCGTGGAGCTGCGGCGGAAGGCGATGGCGAGCTTCGTCGCCGGCGTCGTGGCGATGGTCCTCTCGATGCCGCTCATGGCGTCGAACGCGCACCTCGGGCTGGGCGGCGGGATGGCCGATCCGCTGATGCGCTGGGCGATGCAGACGCTCGACCCCGCGCTCTCGCGGGCGCTGCCCTGGCTCTACCGGGCGCCCGCGCCGGCGCTCGCCTTCGCGCTGCTCGCGCTGACGACCGCGGTGATGGCATGGGCGGGGCGTCACTTCTATACGCGGGCCTGGGCGGCGTTCCGCCATCACTCGGCGGACATGAACACGCTGATCGCGGTCGGCACCGGGGCGGCGTACCTGTTCTCGGTCGCGGCGACGGTGGCGCCGGCCGTGTTCGTGCGCCACGGCGTCGCGCCCGACGTGTACTACGAGGCGGTCGTCATCATCATCGCGCTCATCCTGGTCGGCAACGCGCTCGAGGCGCGGGCGAAGCGGCAGACGTCGGCGGCGCTGCGCGCGCTGATCGACCTTCAGCCGCCCACCGCCCGCGTGCTGCGCGGCGGCGCCGAGCTGGACCTGCCGGTCGAGCAGGTGCGGCAGGGCGACACGGTCGTCGTCAGGCCCGGCGAGCGCGTCCCGGTGGACGGGCGCGTCACCGCCGGCGCGAGCGCGGTCGACGAGTCGATGCTGACCGGGGAGTCGATGCCGGTGGAGAAGGGGCCGGGGCAGCTGGTGATCGGCGGGACCATCAACCGCACGGGCTCCTTCCGCTACACGGCGACGACGCTCGGCGCCGAGAGCGTGCTCTCGCGCATCGTCACGCTGATGCGCGAGGCGCAGGGCTCGCGCGCGCCGATCCAGCGCCTGGCCGACCGGATCAGCGCGGTGTTCGTCCCGGTCGTCCTCTCGATCGCGATCGCCACCTTCGTCGCGTGGTTCATCGCCACGAGCGACGGCGGCGCGGGCGCGGCGCTGGTGCGGTCGTTCGCGGCGGCGGTGGCGGTGCTGATCATCGCCTGCCCCTGCGCGATGGGGCTGGCGGTGCCGACGGCAGTGATGGTCGCCAGCGGCAAGGGCGCCGAGCTGGGCGTGCTGATCAAGGGCGGCGAGGCGCTGGAGCGCGCCGGGTCGCTCGACACGGTGGTGCTCGACAAGACGGGCACCGTCACCGAGGGAGCGCCCGCGGTCACCGACGTCGTGGTCACGGGCGGCCGCGACGAGGACGAGCTGCTCGCGCTGGTGGCGTCGCTGGAGAACGTCTCAGAGCACCCGCTCGCCGAGGCGATCGTGGGGCACGCGCGGTCCAGGGCCATCGTGCTCTCGGACACGAACCAGTTCGCGTCGGTGACGGGGCAGGGCGCAGTCGGCGTGGTCGAGCGGACGAGCGTGGCGGTGGGGAACGAGCGGCTGATGGCCGAGCACGGCGTGGACGCCTCGCCGCTGCGCGCCGACGCCGAGCGGCTGGCGGCCGAGGGGAAGACGCCGGTGTACGTCGCGCTCGACGACATGCTGGCCGGGCTGATCGCCGTCGCCGACCCGGTGCGGCCGACGTCGCGGTCGGCGATCGAGCGGCTGCGGCGGATGGGGCTCGACGTCGTGCTGCTGACTGGCGACAATCGGCGCACCGCCGAGGCGGTCGCTCGTCAGGCGGGGATCGAGCCCGGGCGCGTGGTGGCGGGGGTGCTGCCTGACGGGAAGGTGGCCGAGGTGCGGCGCCTCCAGGCCGCCGGCCGCGTGGTGGCGATGGTCGGCGACGGGATCAACGACGCCCCCGCGCTCGCCCAGGCGGACGTGGGGATCGCGATCGGCACCGGCACCGACGTGGCGATCGAGGCCAGCGACGTGACGCTCATGCGCGGCGACCTGGCCGGCGTGGCGGACGCGGTCGCGCTCTCCCGCCGCACGATGCGCACGATCCGGCAAAACCTCTTCTGGGCGTTCGTCTACAACGTGGTCGGCATCCCGGTGGCGGCCGGCGCGCTGTACCCGGCGTTCGGACTGCTGCTCAGTCCAATCCTCGCCAGCGCGGCGATGGCCATGAGCTCGGTGAGCGTGGTGACGAACAGCCTGCGGCTGCGGCGGTTCCGGGCGGCATGAACTGCGAAAGGGGCCACGGATGCACACGGATGAACTCCGTGTGCATCCGTGGCCATTCACCCACGAAGCTCTAGTGGAGTACCAGGCATGAGTGCGAAGACGACGACCAAGTCCGACCGTTCGCTCGCCGTGATGAGCGCCTGCGGGTGCGGGGTGGAGCACGAGGCGGGGGGCGAGGGTAGGAAGGCGGTGGCGGTGGACCCGGACGCGAAGGAGCGGAACCTGAAGCGGCTGCGCCGGATCGAGGGGCAGGTGCGCGGGCTCCAGAAGATGATCGAGGAGGACCGCTACTGCGCCGACATCATGACGCAGATCTCGAGCGTGCACGAGGCGCTGCGGGCGGTGGGGCGCGAGCTGATGCGGAACCATCTGCGGCACTGCGCCACGTCGGCGATCCGGACCGGCGACGGCGAGGAGGCGGACGCGATGTACGACGAGCTGCTGGATCTCATGTACAAGCACGCGCGCTGAGGCTGGGACCAGCATGCGCTTCTCAGGCGCGGCGCTGCTCCCGCTGGCGGCGGCGATGATCGTCGCCCCCGCCGCGGCGCAGACCGACTACTACAACACCGACGCCGGGCGGCCGGTGCGGGTGGAGGACGCGAGCGTGATCGAGCGCTACGCCTTCGACCTGGAGCCGTTCCCGGTGGCGATGCAGCGCACGTCGACGAACGTGTACCGCTACAAGGTCGAGCCGCACGTCGGCTACGGCGTGCTGCCGATGACGCAGATCGAGCTCGGCGCCCCGCTGGTCGTGATCGACCGCGGCGCGCGTCGCCAGGCCGCGCTGGCGGGTTTGGAGGTGGCGGCGATGCACGGCTTCAACATCGAGTCGCGGCGGCTGCCGGCGTTCGCGATCGACGTCGACGTGCTGGCGCCGGTGGGCGGGCTGGCGCCGGCCCGGCCGCGGGTCTCGGTGAAGGGGATCGCGACGCGGACGTACCGCCCGGCGCGCGTGCACCTCAACGCCGAGTACGGGTTCTCGCAGGGGCGGCGCTGCGCGGCGCAGAACGACCCGGTGCCGGCCTGCCGGCTGTTCACCGGCCCGCTGCCGCCGGTCGTGCCGCCGGAGGTGGACGACCCCGGCCTCCCCTGCCTGCGCGTCGCGGCGGCGACTGACGCGGTGCGCGCGA
>DATFPD010000696.1:0-4075 GCA_035265005.1 Gemmatimonadaceae bacterium
CGCCGGCGTACTGCACCAGCGGCTCGTACCTGGCGCGCATCGCGTCCCAGTCGCGCCCGTGCATCTTCGGGTCGTAGAACCGGTACTTCATCGTCCGCCAGGCGTCGCCGAACATCTGCGCCCACTCCGCCGGGCGGTCGATGCGGACCCTGGCGGTGAAGTTGATCCGGCGGCGCGTCCCCTCGCGCGCGGGGGCCGCCGCCGCCGCCGCGGCCATTCCCCCCGTCGCGCCGGTGGCGCCTGACGAGACCGGCACCGCGTACACGCCGGTCGACTCGCGGAAGTAGATCGTGCGGCCGTCGCGGGCCCAGGTCAGATCGTTGATCCCGCCGCCGAAGCCGCCCCCCTGGGCCGGCGCACCATCGTCGCCCCCGCCGCCCCCCGCCGAGCCCGAGGCGACGCGGGTCAGCCGCCGCCCGTCCGGCTGGACCGTGTACACCACCGGCCCGTTGCGCTGACCGGCCGGCTCGCTGGTCACGAAGGCGACCGTGCGCCCGTCCGGCGAGACGTCGTACGACGAGACCGCGAACGGCATCCGCGTCACCTGCCGCGTGCGCCTCCGCAGCGTCGTCCACTCGATCTTCGTCTCCGGCGCCGCGCTGTCGCCGCCGGTGCTGTCGACGCCCGGCGGCGTCGCGCGCGGCAGCGGGAGCTCGCCCGCCGCGCGCTCCTCGGGGTCGTTCGGGTCGCGCTCCTCGCGGTCGAGCGTCACCGCCCAGAGCTGCGCCGACGGCTGCTGCCCCTGGCCGAAGCCGCCCTCGACCCGCAGGAAGTAGAGCCGCCGCCCGTCGGGGCTGAACCGCGGCCCGACGTCGTTGTACGAGTCGGTGGTGATCCGGCGCTCTTCCCCGCCCGCGGAGGCGACGATGTAGACGTCGCTCGTCCGGGTGAAGTCGGGCTTCGAGAAGGCGATCCACTTCCCGTCGGGCGACCACGACGCCGCGCCGATGTTACCGTACGTCGACTTCGCCAGCTCCACCGTGCGCCCGCCGTCCGCGGCGACTTTGCGCAGCACGTTGTCCGACGCGGTGTAGATGATCTCGCGCGAGTCCGGCGACCAGGCGAAGCCGTTCTTGAGCGCGTCGATGTTGGTGACCTTGCGCGCCGCGCCCGCGCCGTCGGCCGCCTTCACGTAGATCTCCTCGCGCCCGCTCGAGTCGGAGACGTACGCGATCCACCGCCCGTCCGGCGAGTACTCGGGGTTGCGGTCGCGCGCCGGGGACTCGGTGATCTGCACCAGGTCCCCGCCCTCCTCGGCCGTCGGCACTGTGAACAGCTCGCCGTGCACCGAGACCACGATCCGCCGCCCCGACGGCGCCAGCCCGAAGTCGTCGGCCTGCGAGCTGAACTCGCGCACCTCCTCGGCGCTCTGCTGCGTCTCGGCGGCGATGTCGAGCTTGATCGGCGTTGCCTGACGAGAGGCGAGGTCCAGCTTCCAGATGCCGAAGTCGTGCTCGAAAGCGACCGTCTTCCCGTCGGCGCTCATCGACGGCCAGCGCACGTCACCCGAATTGAAGGAGGTCACCCGCTCCGCCTGCCCGCCCCCCTCGGCGACGCGCCAGACGTTGGTGACCTCGCCCTCGCGGTCGCTCACGAAGTAGATGAACCGGTCGGCGCCCCACATCGGCCAGCGGTCCTCGCCCGCGAAGTCGGTGAGCGTCGAGAACTTCTTCGCCGCCACGTCCATCACCACGACGTCGCTCGCCACCGAGCCGCGGTAGCCCTTCCGCCAGTACGCTTGCGACTTCTGATTGAAGGCGAGCCGCCGCCCGTCGGGGGAGAAGCTGCCGTAGACCCCCATGTCCACGCCGGTGGGACGCTCCATCTTCCCACCGCCGGCGTCGACCGTGTAGAGCTTCCCGGCGAAGTCGTCGCCGCGGATGCTGGCGAAGAGCACCGCCTTCCCGTCCGGCGTCCATCCCTGGACGGCGTCGTCGGCCGAGTGGAAGGTGAGCTGCTTCGGTTCGCCCCCCTCGGCGGGCATCACGTACACGTCGAGGTTGCCGTTGCGGTCGCTGGAGAAGGCGATCCACTTGCCGTCCGGCGAGAAGCGCGGGTAGACGTCGCGCGCGACGTGCACGGTGAGGCGCCGCACGTCGCGCCCGCTCTCGTCGGCGGTCCAGATGTCGCCCAGGTAGGTGAACGCCACCCGCCCGCGGTGGTAGCTCGGGTAGCGGACGAGCTTCGCCTCCTTGCGGAGCGCGGCGTTCGGCGGCGGCGCGGCGCCGTTCGAGACGAGTCCGCCCGGCACCGCGACGAGGCCGAGCGCGAGAGGGAGTGTCGCGAGGTACTTCATGCCATCTCCTCGGGGTTGGGAACAGTTCCGGCGAGCGATCTCAATCTGGCACGCGAGGTGACCAACGACGAGTATGCGCCAGCGCGCCACGCACGCGCCCCCGGCATCGGCCGGCCATCTCGTGGAGTCCGTCAGCCTGGACCGCTTCGTCCCGGTGGCGCGGCGGCCCGCGCCGTGGCGCGTCATCCCGGACGCGTCGGCGCACCTGATCGTGCACCTCTACGAGCCAGCGGCCCGGATCGTTGGGCGCGCCGCGTACCGCTGCCGCCTGGTGGGTCCGCGCTCCGTCTACGCCGACGTGGACCAGCGCGGCCGGTCGCGTACGCTGGTCCTCACCCTGCGACCCGGGGCCCTCGCCGCCCTCGCCGGCATGCCCGCCGACGAGCTCGCCGACCACGCCCTGGACCCGCGCGACCTCTGGCCGGCGGAGTATGACGAGCTGCTGGAGGAAGCGCTCGCCCCCGCGCTCGACCCCGCGCTCGACCCGGCGGCGCAGATCCGCGCGCTCGCCGCGCTGCTGCGTCGCCGCGCCCGGGCGGCGGCGCCCCCCGCGCCGGCCGCCCTCCTGGCGGCGCTCGGCGTCGCGAGGCGGTGCGCCGGCCGGTGCACGGTCGACGCGGTGGCCGCGCACGTCGGCGTCTCCGGGCGCCACCTGCGCGCGCTCTTCCTGCGCCACGTCGGGCTGCCGCCCAAGCGGGTCCTCCGGATCGCCCGCGTGCGGGAGGTCATCGCCCGCATGTCCGGCGCGAACGGCGATTGGGCCCGCCGCGCCGCCGACCACGGCTACTTCGACCAGGCGCACCTGATCCACGACTTCGAGGCGCTGCTCGGCGAGAGCCCGGAGCGGTTCCGCGAGCGGTGCGTGCGGGAGGGGTGACGCGCGCGCCCCGCATCCGTTTCATACAATGCGGCCTGATCGCGCGCGCGCCATCGTGAAGGAGGGGCGGAGCCCCGACCGAACGACCCCTGTCCCGGCGGAGGAGCCATGGCTGTCGCGAACCGCGGTGACGCATCGAGCAATGCGCCTCGCTTGCTGAGCGTCATTGCGTGCGCCGCCCTCCTCGCCGCCTGCGCCTCCGCCCCCCGCGAGCGCCCGCCCGTCATCCCCGCGCCGTCCCCGCTGTTCGAGTTCCGCAGCGACTTCTGGGTCAACCTGCATCACTTCCTGTACGCGCGCTCGCGCGTGCGACAGGGGATGGACGCGCGCCGCCCCGCGCTCCTGCACGTGGCGGCCGACACCGCGGGCTTCGGCGCCCTGCCTGACGACGCCCGCCGCGGCTGGGAGCGGGCGCTCGCCGTCTACGACACCGTGCTGTCGCGTCGCGACATCACGTTCGACTCGGCGGCGGTGGAGCTCGCCTACGCGCTGGCCGGGCGCGGCGCGGAGCCGCTCGACGCCGCGTGGTGGCGTGCCAGCCCCCTGCGCGAGCGCGTCCGCGCCGCCCTGGAGGACGCCGCCCCCGCCTACCGCGCCGCGTTGTGGGCGCGGCACGACAGCGCGAACCGCGCCTGGGTGGCCGAGCACGACGCGCTGCTCCGCCAGTACGCCGACACGCTCGCCAGGCAGCTCGCGCGCACGTACCGCTGGCCCTGGCCGGGCGAGCCGATCCCCGTGGAGGTGGTGGCGTTCGCGCAGTGGGCGGGCGCGTACGCGGTGGAGCACCCGTCGCTCCTCACGTTGCAGAGCGTCTACGAGCTGCACCGCGGCACGCTGGGCCTGGAGCAGCTCTTCCACGAGGCCTCGCACCTGCTCATGGACTCCGTGGACGCCGCGATGCG
>DATFPD010000697.1:0-2328 GCA_035265005.1 Gemmatimonadaceae bacterium
GCATTGAACCACGGAGGGCACAGAGGGCACAGAGGGAGCGCCTCCCGGCCGGGAGGCGCTCCCTCTGTGCCCTCTGTGCCCTCCGTGGTTCAATGCCGTTTCAAGACCGACCGACAGAGCGACCGACGTCGGCTATTCCAGCGCGCGTCTGCCCTTCGTCAACGCGACCCGGCCGACGGCGTTGCCGAGCGCCAGACCGACGTCCGTGTCGAAGCGGTAGTGGATGCCGCCGTAGATGCGGGAGATCGCGCCTTCCACCATCACGGCGTGGATCCGCGGTGCGTCGTCGGGAAAGAGGGCGCTCAGCACCACGTCCAGCGCTCCGTCGATGCATGAGTGGTTGGAGGGGTACGACGGGTGGTTGGGCAGGCCGACCGACAGCGTGATCGCTGGGTCCGCCTGCGACGGCCGGATCAGCCAGTAGAAGTACTTGGCGTCGTGACACGCCGCGTTGGCGTCCGCCCCGGCCATGAACGCGAGCGCGAAGGCGTGCGCCGCCCGCCGCTCGTGCAGCCCGTGCTGCTCCACCAGCCCGGCGATGATCTCGTCCAGAAGGCTCGAGATGGACGGCAGTGCCCAAGACTGCGCGATGCGCACCTGCTCGGGCGTGCGGGTGTCCGAGATGCGCCGCACCTCGGCCAGCGCGGAGAGGAACGCCGGCGAGCCGAACGCCGGTGGGGGCGGTGGGCGGAACTGGCTGCCGGACGAGAGAAAGAACGTGCGCACCTCCCCCTGCAGCGGGAGCAGCGGTGGCGCGGGTGGGATGGCGCTGCTGAACCACAACCCTGGCCCGACCGGGACGGTGCCGGTCCACACGGCGTCGAACCTGTCGGTCCGGGCGCGCTCGATGACGCGAGCGGCCACCGCGCGGCCTACCGCCTCGCCCGCCGCGAAGGCCTTCTGCGCCCGATGCGACGAGCCCACCGCGACACGCTGTGCCTCCAGCGCCGCCTCGACGCGGGGGGCTTCGGCCGGGAAGAAGTAGCTCAGCGCGGCCGCGGACGCCGCGGCGACCGCCCCGTGCAGCGAGTGCTGCGACGAAGCGTGCGAGGCACCGCGACGGGCATGGCTCGCGGCCACTACCGCGTCGTACTGCGCCAGACTGAAGTACGCATACGCGCGGAGCTGAGCGTTCTGACTCGGGCGGTTGGCCGGAACGGGGTCGGTGGCGCGGGCGCGGATAGCGTCGCGCGCGATCGCGTGCCAGGCGAGCGTCGCACTCGTGCGGTCGGCGCCCTCACCCGCCGCGCGGTGGAGGTCCGGCGCCGGGTCGCGCGAGCGATCCGCGCCAGCCGACGGCGGGCGAGTGGCCTCGCGACAGCCGACGAGCAGGGCGAGCGTGACGACGGCGAACCAGGTGGTGCGCGTGCTGGTGCGTTGCATGGGCGTCCTCCGGCGTGTGAGCTGCTGGTCCGGTGCGGAGCCCTCGGAGCTACTCTGCTTGCCCCGCCCGGTAGGCATCCGCACAATTAGGACGGCCCGGTGAGGCGCGGGTGAGGCGCGGGTGAGGCGCCGGTCAGGTGCGGTCAGGTGCGGTCAGGCGCCCGTCATCTCGCGCGAGGACACGTCCTGTGTTACGGCTTCGTACCTTCGGCGGTCTGTCGTTGGCCGACGAGCGCGGTCCGCTCGCCGGGATGGCGACGCATCGGAAGATGCTCGCGCTGCTCGCCCTGCTGTCGGTGGCGCGGGACGGCGGCATCACGCGCGAGAAGCTCGCCGCCCTCCTGTGGCCGGAGAGCGACGAGGAGCGGGCACGCGGGGCGCTCAAGCAGATCTGCTACGCCCTGAGGCAGGCGGTGGGCGCGGACGTCCTCGCGTCCGGGCCGGGCGAGTTGCGCCTCAACCCGCCAGCCATCGCGAGCGACGTGGCGGAGTTCGAGCAGGCGCTCGCGGGCGGCGATCCGGCGCGGGCGGTGTCGCTCTACGCGGGTCCGTTTCTCGACGGCTTCTACCTCAAGGGCGCGGCAGAGTTCGAGGGGTGGGTCGAGGCGCAGCGTACGCGGCTGGCGTCCGCGGCGTGCCGCGCGCTCGGCGATCTCGCCCGCGCGGCGGCGGACCGCAGGGACCTGGCTGCGGTGGTCGAATGGCGGAGCCGCCTCGCGTCGCTCGACCCCCTCGACTCGCGGGCCGCGCTCGCGCTGATGCAGGCGCTCGCCGCGGCCGGCGACCGGGGCGCCGCGCTGCGGCACGCGCAGGTCCATGAGTCGCTGCTGCGGCAGGAGCTCGACGCCCCGCCGGACCCGGACGTGCTCGCGCTCGTCCGAGAGCTGCGGGTGCCAGCGCCCGCGGCGGAGTCCGCGCCGGAGCCCGCGCCGGAGCCCGCGCCGG
>DATFPD010000698.1:0-25115 GCA_035265005.1 Gemmatimonadaceae bacterium
CGCCGACGCCCCACCAGACGTCCTCCACCAGCGGGCGGGCGCGCGGCATCTCAGCGCAGCGCGGCGGCCGCCGCGCTCTCGGTGGCGTCGACGAGCTGGCCGAAGCGGTCCGCCTCCAGCGCCGCCTCACGCGGCGACGGCGCGCGGACCGGCGTCGGGTCGCTGTAGGCGAAGGTGATTTTCGCGAACGGCTTGGGGATCATGAAGCGGTCCCAGCTCCGGAGCCGCCACGCTCGGCTGGCCGAGCAGGCGATGGCGATGATGGGCACACCCGCGCGCTGGGCCGCCACCAGCGCGCCCGGCGCGAAGGTCCGGGCGGGTCCGCGCGGCCCGTCCGGCGTCACGGCCACCTCGGTCCCGCCCTGGAGCTCGCGGACGATCGCCAGCAGCGCGCGCGAGGCGCCGCGCGAGGTGGATCCGCGGATCGGCTGGATGCCGAGTCGCTGCGCGATCTGCGCGATGATCTCGCCGTCGCGGTGCGAGCTGATCAGCGCCGAGGCGCGGTCGCCGCGATGGTGCCAGACGATCGGGAGGATCTGCGCGTGCCAGAACGCCCAGACGAACGGCTGGCGCTGCGCCCGCATCCGGTCGACGGCGTCGCGGTTGACCATGCGGACCCGCCACGTCGCCCCGAGCGCGCGGATCAGCAGCGCGCCGAGCGCGACCGCCGGCCCGAGCCAGCGCGGGTGCGGGGCGCGCGAGTCCTCCGCCGGCTCGCCGTCCGGCCGCCGCGCCCCGGCGTCGCCGCCCGACTCGTCAGGCGTCACGTGAGGCGTCACCTGACCATCGCGCTCGCGATGTCCGCGACGCGTCGCGCGGCGCCGGGGGTGCCGAGCTTCGCCCGCACCCGCGCCAGCCGCTCCACGATCGCGCTCCGCTCCGGGCCCGGCGCGAGCAGTGGCTCCAGCGCGTCCGCCATCGCCCTGGGCTCGGCCGCGTCCTGCACGAATTCGCGCGCCACCTGCTCGCCGGCGACGACGTTCACCAGGCCGATGTGCGGGATCTTCACCAGCCGCCGCGCGATGGCGTAGGTCCAGCGGTTCGTGCGGTAGGCGACGATCAGCGGGCAGCCGGCGACCGCCGCCTCGAGCGTCGTCGTCCCGCTCTTGCAGAGCGCGGCGTCGGCGGCGCGGAGCACGGTGAACGAGGCGCCGCCGACGATGGGAAACGGGCACCGCGCCGGGTCCAGCCGCACCGTCGGCGCGGCGCTGACCACGACCCTGAGCCCCGGCGACCGGCGCTGCAGCTCCCGCGCGGCCTCGACGAACGGGTCTAGGTGGCGCGCGATCTCCATCGCCCGGCTCCCCGGGAACAGCGCCAGCACCCGCTCGTCAGGCGTCAGGCCGAGCGCGGCCCGCGCGGCCGCGCGGTCGGGGAGCTCGGCCGCGCGGTCGAGCAGCGGGTGGCCGACGAAGGTCGCGTCGATCCCGTGCTTCCGCAGCAGCTCCTCCTCGAACGGCAGGATCACCGCGGCCTTGCTGACAGTCCGCGCCAGCTCGGCGAGGCGTCCGGCGCCCCACGCCCACACCTGCGGCGTGATGTAGTACAGCACCGGCACCCCGGCGTCGTGCGCCGCCGCGGCCAGCTTCATGTTGAACCCCGGGTAATCGAGGAGGACCAGGAGCCCCACCCGCCCGCCGCGCAGCCGCTCGCGCACCGTGCGGAGCAGCCGGTAGTGGCCGGGGATGTGCCGGATGACCTCCACCAGCCCCATCACCGCGAGCCGCTCGACGTGTTCCACCAGCTCGACGCCCTCGGCGCGCATGCGGTCGCCGCCGATGCCGGCGAGCGCGAGGTCCGGGCGGCGACCGCGGAGCTCGGCGGCCACCGGCGCGGCGTGCAGGTCGCCGGAGGCCTCACCGGCGACGAAGAACACCTCACGCACCGCGCGCGCGGGCGGAGGGGTCACGCCCGGCCGCGGCGGCCGCGGCGGCGGCCCCGCCCGGGGCGCCGCGCAGCGCCGGCATCGTGCGCTCGATCTCGCTGACGATGCGCAACGCGACCGAGAGCGCCTCGCGCCCGTCCTCGCCCGACACCGCGACCGGCGTCTCCCCGCGCACCGCGGCCACGAAGTTCTCGAACTCCAGGCGGAGCGGCTCTCCCTCGGGCGCCTCCAGCGGCACCCGCTCGACGAACGCCTCCACCGACTGCGGACCGCTCGCCAGCTCGCGCAGGTCCACGTCCCGGCGGAGCCGAAAGAACTCTCCGGTCCCCGCGCCCAGGTCGAGCGACAGGTAGCCGCTCGGCTGGAAGAGCCGGATCTTGCGCATCCGCTCGCGCGAGACGCGGCTCGCCGTGATGTTGGCGACGGCGCCTGACGAGAACTCGAGCCGCGCGTTCGCGATGTCCACGAACGGCGTCAGCACCGGCACGCCGACCGCCGCCACGCGCTCCACCGTCGCGCCGACCAGCGTGCGCACGAGGTCGATGTCGTGGATCATGAGATCCAGCACGACCGCCACGTCCGACCCGCGCGGGTTGAAGGAGGCCAGCCGGTCGCTCTCGATGAACCGCGGGTCCTTCACGTGCGGGAGCGCGGCGCGCACCGCGCGGTTGAACCGCTCGACGTGCCCCGTCTGCACCAGGGCGCCCGAGCGGCGCGCGGCGTCCAGCAGCTCGTCCGCCTCGTCCAGCGTCACGGCGAGCGGCTTCTCGATCATCACGTGCACGCCGCGCTCGAGCGCCGGCTTCGCGACCGCGTGGTGCGCCGGCGTCGGCACGACGACGGTAATCGCGTCGACCTCGGCCAGCAGCGCGTCGAGCGACGGGAACGCGCGCGCGCCGAGCTCGGACTCGACCTGCGCCGCGCGCTCGGGACGCTCCTCGTAGAACCCGGCGAACGACACGCCGGGCATCTCGCGCATGATTCGCACGTGGTGGTAGCCGAGCGCGCCCGCGCCCACCACACCGACGCGCACCACGCCGGCGGCGCTCAGAAGCCGACCCCGCGCTGCGTGCGCTCCATGAACGTCAGCAGCTGCTCGACCTCCGGCAGCGGCTCGACCTCGGCGCGCACGCGCTCCACCGCCTGCGAGAGGTTGAGCTCCGAGCGGAAGAGGATCCGGTACGCGCGCTTCAGCTCGCGCATCACGTTCTCCGGGAAGCCGCGCCGCTGGAGGCCGACGCTGTTCAGGCCGTACGGCTTGACCGGGTTCCCGACCACGCGCAGGAAGGGGGGCACGTCGTTGGCGACGCGCGACGCGCCGCCGATGAAGCTGTGGCGGCCGATGCGCACGAACTGGTGCACCGCGGAGAGCCCGGAGATGATCGCGTGGTCGTCCACCGTCACGTGCCCCGCGAGCTGCGCCCCGTTCACCAGGATCACGTTGTCGCCGACGTGGCAGTCGTGCGCCAGGTGCACGTACGACATGACGAAGCAGCTGCGCCCGACCGACGTCTTCCCCGACTGCGCCGTGCCGCGGTTGATCGTCGCGTACTCGCGGATCGTCGTCCCCTCGCCGATCTCCACGAAGGTCTGCTCGCCGCCGAACTTGAGGTCCTGCGGGTCGCCGCCGAGCACGCTGCCGATGCCGATGCGGACGTTCGCCGCGAGACGGACGTAGCGCTCCAGCGTCGCGCGGGGGCCGATCACCGAGCCGTCGCCGATCTCGCACCCCTCGCCGATGATGGCGAAGGGGCCGACCTCCACGTTCTCGCCGATCCGCGCGTCCGGCGCGATGATCGCCGTCGGATGAATCTGGGCCATGGTCTGGGAGCTCATCTGTCGCGCACCATCGCCGCCATGTCGGCCTCGGCGACGACCTCGCCGTCGACGCGCGCGACGCCGCGCATCTTGCACACGGTGCCGCGAATCTGCGTCATGTCCAGCTCGAACCGGACCTGGTCCCCCGGCTTCACCGGCCGGCGGAACTTGACGTTGTCGAGTGACATGAAGTACACGACCTTATTCTCCGGCTCCTCCAGGGAGCCCATGAGCAGCATCCCGCCGACCTGCGCCATCGCCTCGATCAGCAGGACGCCGGGCATGATCGGGTGCCCGGGGAAGTGCCCCTGGAAGAACGGCTCGTTGATCGTGACGTTCTTGAGCCCCACGATGCGCTTGTTCTCCTCGATCTCGAGGATCCGGTCCACGAGCAGGAACGGGTAGCGGTGCGGCAGCACCTTCATGATCTCTTCGATCCCGAGCACTCTCGTCTCCTTGCGCGCGAGCCTGAGCATTTCGCGAACGAGTGTCACAGTCCCCCGGTGGCTGGGCTTGAACGCCGACACGCGGGCGCGCACCCGCCGCCCCGCGAGCGCCAGGTCGCCGACGCAGTCCATCGCCTTGTGGCGCAGGAACTCGTCAGGCCAGCGCAGCTCGCCGCCGACCACGCCGCGCTCGTCCAGCACCACCGCGTTGTCGGTCGACGCGCCCTGGATCAGTCCCTTCGCCCGCAGCGCCTCGACCTCGCGCACGAAGCCGAACGTGCGCGCGCGGGCCAGCTCCGACGCGAACAGCTCCCGCGTCAGCTCGTAGCGCCCGGACTGCCGCCCGATCATCGGGTGCGGAAAGTCGATCGTCACGTCGAGCTCCAGCCGCTCGGCGGGGTGCGCCTCGTACACCGAGTCGCCGTCGACCACTCTCACCGGGCCGGCCAGCTCCAGGAACTCCACCGTGCCGCCGCTGATGCAGCTGCCGGCCGCCGAGAGGGCATCGAGGAACGGGCCGGCGCTCCCGTCCAGAATGGGCGGCTCCGGGCCGCTCATGTCGATCGTCAGGTCGTCCAGCTCCGAGCCGGCGACCGCCGCGAGCACGTGCTCCACCGTGTGCAGCGACGACTCGCCTTCGCCGAGCTGGGTGCGGCGCTCGGTGAGCACCGCGTGCTCGGCGCGGGCGGGGATGGGCGCCGAGCCGGGGAGGTCCGTGCGGCGGAACACCACGCCGTCGCCGCCGCGCGCCGGACGGAACGTCAGGGTGCACGGCCGGCCGAGGTGCAGCCCCACGCCCTCCACGGTCGCCGGCCGGGCGACGGTGCGACGCGCCGGAACGCGGACGTTCGGGGCGCGTTCGCTCGGAGCGCGGACGCTCACGCGTTCTCCCCGCCGCCGTCGCCGGAGCGCTCGCGGAGCAGCGCCTCCAGCGGGCGGATGAGCCCCGCGACCTTGAACAACGCCGCCTGCGCGCGCAGTGCGTCGCGGTGCGGCCGCGCGGGGTAGCCGGACCACGTCTCGCCCGCGGGCACGTCGCCGAACACGCCCGCCTGCCCCCCGATCCGAGCGCCCCTGCCGATCGTCACGTGGCCGCCGAGCCCCGCCTGCCCGGCCAGGATGCAGCCGTCCTCGATCCGCGCCGAGCCGGCGATCCCGACCTGCGCCATCAGCAGGCAGAGCCGGCCGATGCGCACGTTGTGGCCGACGTGCACGAGGTTGTCGATCTTCGTCCCGGCGCCGATCACGGTGTCGTCGATGCTGCCGCGGTCGATCGTCGTGTTGGCGCCGATCTCCACGTCGTCCTCCACGATGCAGCGCCCGACGTGCGGGATCTTGTCGTGCCGCCCGTCGCGGAAGACGTAGCCGAAGCCGTCGCCCCCCAGGCGCGCGCCCGAGTGCACGCTCACCCGCCGCCCCACTCGGGTGCCAGGATATAGCGTCACGTTAGGGAAGAGCGTCGAGTCCGCGCCGACCTCCGCCCCGGCTCCGACCACGCAGTGCGCGCCGACGGACGCGCGGTCGCCGAGCACCGCGCCGTCGCCGATCACCGCATACGCTCCCACGGCGACGTCGGCGCCGAGCCGAACGCCGCGGCCGAGCTGCGCGGTTCGGTGCACGCCGGTCTCGCGCGCCGGTGCGCGGTAGAGCTTCGGGAGGAGGGAGAGGAGCGCGTCGTGCGGCTTGGCCACTACCACGCGCGAGCGAACGTCGCCGGGCGCCTCGGCCACGTCGGGGGCGACGAGGACGACGCCGGCCCGGGTACCCGCGAAGAGCGGGGCGTACTTGCGCGAGGCGAGGAAGCTGAGGTCTGACGGGCCGGCGCGGTCGAGTGGCGCGACGGCCGAGACCACTGTGCCGGCGTCGCCTACGAGGCGACCGCCGACCGCGGCGGCGACGTCGGCGGCGGTCAGGGACGGCGACTGGTCCGCCGTCATTCCCTCACCGCCGCCAGGACCTCGCCACGCGGCCGCTGTCACCGGGTGGGCGGGCGAGTCGCCGGACGGGTCACGCCGGCCGGGGCGCCGAGCGACGGGCCGGTCGAGGGACGGTTGGCCGGCGTCGCCGGGGTGCCAGCCGGGCGCGCGGCGGTGGTCGGCTTCGCCGGCCCCATCGTCTTGAGCTTGGCCATCACCACGTCCGTGATGTCGAGCGTCGTGTCGGCCGCGACCACGATCCCCGCCGAATTGCCGACGTCGAAGATGAAGGTGTAGCCGCCCTCGGCGCGGACCTGCTGGATCGCCACGTTGATCTGCTGAAGGATCGGCTGCACGAGCTCGTCCTGCCGCGCGCGCGCCTGCTGCTCGAGGTCCTGCGTGCGCTTCTGGTACGCCTCCTCGCGGTCGCGGATCGACTTCTGGCGCGTCTCCTTGGCGGAGGGGCTCAGGGTGAGCTCCTGCTTGTTGTAGTCCGCCACCAGAGCGTTGAGCGAGTCGCCCATGCGCTTCACCTGCTGCTGGTAGGCCGCCATCTCGCGCTCGAACTGCGCCTCGGCCTCGGCGCGGCCGGGCGCCTGCTGGAGCAGCAGCTGCGAGTTGAGGTAGGCGAACTTGAGCCCGGCCGCCGCGGCCGTGGTGGGGGCGGCCGGCTGGGTGGCCGGCGCCTGCGCGGCCGCCTGAGCGAACGCGGCGCCCCCGAGAGCGGGGGCGGCGGCGAGGGCGAGACCGGTGGCGAGCGAACGAGAGAGACGCATGAGAGACTCCAGAGGGGACTGCCGGAAGTGTGCCTGACGAGTGTGAGACGCCCGGATCAGAACAGCTGACCGAGGCGGAAGTGGAGCTGCCAGCCGGGCGCCGGGCGCCCTTGCGTGTCGACGCGGTCGAAGCCGTACGCCCAGTCGAGACCGAGCGGGCCGAGCGGCGTGATGGTCGAGAGGCCGAGCCCGGCGCCGCGCACGAGCCGCGTCGGGTCGAACTCGCGCGCCCGCTGCCAGACGTTGCCGGCGTCGTGGAACGCGTTCACGTAGAACATCTGGTTGATGCGGACGCCGAACTCCACCGTCGACGAGAAGAAGGCGTTGCCGAACGAGGCGAACTGCGCGTTGCACTGCCCGCCGCTCCCGCCGACCACGCCGTTCGGCGTGACGCAGAACTCGCCGTAGCCTCGGAGCTGCTCGCCGAACTGCACGCCGCCGAGCGCGAACCGACCGCCCGAGGACGCGAAGAACGAACCCGGGTCGCCAAACAGCGTGCCCGCGCGCGCCGTGACGCCGAGCGTGAACTGCACCGGCTGCGAGCCCGGCTTGCTGCCGCCCACCTGCCCCAGCGGCGCGTACGAGCGCACCTCGCCGGAGTACCGCTGGTAGTTCTGCGAGCCGCCGAGCGGGCCGCCGTTGAACTGCGAGGTGATGGTCTGCATGCTGCCCGCGACCGCGAACGGCATCCCGATGCGGGTGTCGCGGCTCGCCGTCAGCCCGAGGGTGCTTCGGAAGCCCGCGCCTAGCGAGTCGCCGGCGCCGGCCAGGAAGCCGGTGTTGCCGAACTCCACCCGCTCCGCGCCGTACGACACGAACAGCCGCGAGTAGGGCGAGTTGCGCACCGGCACGCCGAACTGCAGCGAGCCGCCGATCCGCCGCTGCCGGCCCAGGTTGCCGACCGTGTAGCGGGCGATCGAGTTGTACACGGTGACGGTCCCCGAGTACCGCGTCTGACGGATCGACGGGTCCGTGTAGCTGATGTTGAAGTCGTTGATGTACTGCCCGAACTGCCACTGGAGGCTGCCGCGCTTGCAGCGGCCGAAGAGGTTCGGCTGCTCCAGCGCGAAGAAGCCGCCGACGCCCACACCCTGCCCCATCGACGCGCCGAAGTTCACATTCCCCGTCTGCCGCTCCTTCACGTGGAACGTGATGTCCACGTCGCCGCTCTCGTTCGGGCGGATGTCCGGCTGGGCGACCGGCGCCTCGAAGAAGCCCATGTTGCCGATCTGCTGCCAGCTGCGGATGATCGCGTCCTGGTTGAACACCTGCCCCGGGACGATCACCAGCGAGCTCCGGATGCAGGGGTCGATCGTGTACGTGTTGCCGGCGATGTCCACGCGGTTGATGATCGCCGGCGCGCCCTCGTTGATCTCCCAGCGCAGATCCACGATCCCGGTGCCCGAGGCCGAGTCCACCCCCGCCCGGCGCTCCAGCACCGGGCGGACGTTCGCGTAGATGTACCCCTCGTTGTTGTAGGCAGTGTTCACCCGCTGGGTCGCCTCGGTCCAGCGCGCCTGGTCGAACATCCCCGCCTCGCGCCGCTGGACCCGGCGGAGCGGATGCAGCGGGTTGATCGGCACGCGCTCGAGCAGCGGCGTCCCCTCGTCCGAGAACGGGTAGAACCGCACCAGCTCCTCGGTCGAGAAGCGGGTGTTCCCCACCACCTCGAAGTTGCCGACCTTGTACTTCTGACCCTCGGACACCTGGAGCTCGATCAGCGCCTTTCCGTGCTCCCGGTCGACGATCAGCGTGTCCTTGAGGATCTGGAAGTCGATGAACCCGCGGCTGGCGTACGCCTGCGGAATGTGCTCGGCCAGGTCGGCGGCGTACTTGTCGTCGTTGAACTCGCCCTTGCGGAACCACCAGAATCCCTCGGGGCGGGTCTTCATGGCGGCGACGACCGTGTTGTCGGAGAGCTTGGTGTTCCCGATCACCCGCACCCCGGAGATCGCGAGGCGGCGCCCCTCGTCGATCTTGAAGACGATCCGGGCCTGGTTGTCGGTGAACGTCGTCTCGGCGCGGATGCGCGCCAGGTAGTACCCCTGCTTCTCGTAGAGCGAGTCGATCCGCTGGATCGAGTGCGCCACCTGCGACGGGTCCACGGGACGGCCGGTGAGCAGGTCTACCTGGTCCTTCACCGTCCGCTCGGAGAGCCGCTTTACCCCTTCCACGTCCACGTCCAGGAGCACCGGACGCTCCTTCACGTCCACGACGAGGGCGGCGTGGGTCGAGTCGCCCTGGCCGGTGGCGGCGCAGTAGATCTGGACGCTGTCGTACTGCCCCGTGGCGAACAGCGCGCGGTAGGCCCGCTGCACGACGCGGAAGTTCAGCGCCGACTTCAGGGGAATGTCCACCTCCGACCGGATCGACGACTCGGGAATCCGGGAGTTGCCGCGGACGATCAGGGTGTCCGCGACGGCGCAGGCGCCCAGCCCGGAAGTCTCCTGGGCGGATGCGGCCGAGCCCGCCACAAGCGCTGAGGCGGAAAGCAGAAAGGCGCTGAGCTTTCTCATGGGCGAAATATACACAAAAAGGGGCCGGCCGGGTCCGAGGAACTTTCGGACCCGGCCGGCCGCCCTGCCTGGAGTTACGCCTTCGCGGTGGTGCCGACCCGGAACTCGAGCTTGGTCCCGTCGGCGGCCACGTCGACCTCGATCTCGTCGCCCTTGTGGAACTCGCCCAGCAGGATCTTCTCCGAGAGCGGGTCCTCGATGAAGCGCTGGATCGCCCGCTTGAGCGGCCGCGCTCCGTAGTTCTCGTCGTAGCCGTGCTTGGTCAGGAACTCCGAGGCCCCGTCGGTGAGCCGGAGCGTCAGCTCCTCCTCGCCGAGTCGCTTCTGGACGTCCTTGAGGACGATGCCGACGATCTGGCCGATGTGCTGCTTGCTGAGGGGGTGGAAGACGATCACGTCATCGAGCCGGTTGAGGAACTCCGGGTTGAAGACGTGCTGGAGCTCGTCCTTCACCTTCTCCGCGATCCGCTCGAAGCTCGCCCGGGTGTCCGCGGCCGAGAAGCCGAGCCCCTTGTTCTTGGTGATGTCCTTGGCGCCGACGTTCGACGTCATGATCACCACCGTGTTCTTGAAGTCGATCACCCGCCCGTAGTTGTCGGTCAGGTGCCCCTCGTCCAGGACCTGGAGGAGGATGTTGAACACGTCCGGGTGCGCCTTCTCGATCTCGTCGAGCAGCACCACGCTGTACGGCTTCCGCCGGACCGCCTTGGTGAGCGTCCCCGAGTCCTCGTAGCCGACGTACCCCGGCGGAGCGCCGATCAGCCGGCTCACGGAGAACTTCTCCATGTACTCGCTCATGTCCACGCGGATCAGCGCCTGCGGGTCCGCGAACAGGAACTTGGCGAGCTGGCGGGCGACCTCCGTCTTTCCGACGCCCGTGGGGCCGGAGAAGATGAACGAGCCGATCGGGCGGTTCGGGTCCTTGAGCCCCGCGCGGCTGCGGCGGATCGACCGGGCGAGCGCCTTGATCGCGTCGTCCTGGCCCACCACCGAGGCGTGCAGCTCGTCCTCCATCCGCAGCAGGCGGGTGGTCTCCGCCTCCTGGAGCCGCGTGACCGGGATGCCGGTCCAGCGGCTGACGATGAAGGCGATCTCCTCCTCGCCCAGCACCGGGCGGTACGACTGCCGGCGCTTCTCCCACTCCTCCTGCTTCTTGCGAATGTCGCCCTGGAGCTCGCGCTCCCGGTCGCGCAGCGAGGCCGCCTTCTCGAAGTTCTGGTCGCGGACCGCCGACTCCTTCTCGGTGTTGACCTCGTCCAGCTTCCCCTTGAGCTCCGCGACCTCGGGCGGCGGCACCTGCGCCGCCAGCCGCGCCCGCGCCCCCGCCTCGTCGATCACGTCGATCGCCTTGTCGGGGAGGAACCGGTCGGTGATGTAGCGCTCGGAGAGCTTCGACGCCGAGACGAGCGTCGTGTCCGGGATCGTGACCCGGTGGTGGTCCTCGTACTTCTTGCGCAGACCCTTCAGGATCTCGACGGTCTCCTCCACCGACGGCGGGTCCACGATGACCGTCTGGAAGCGCCGCTCGAGGGCCCCGTCCTTCTCGATGTACTTGCGGTACTCGTTGAGCGTGGACGCGCCGACGCACTGCAGCTCGCCGCGCGCGAGCGCGGGCTTCAGCATGTTGCTGGCGTCGATGGCGCCTTCGGCCGCTCCCGCGCCGACGAGCGTGTGCAGCTCGTCGATGAAGAGGATGATGTTCTTGTTCTGGGCGATCTCGTTCATGACCGCCTTGAGCCGCTCCTCGAACTGGCCGCGGTACTTGGTGCCGGCGATGACCGCCGCCATGTCGAGCGAGAGCACGCGGTGGTCGCGGAGCGACTCCGGGCACTCGCCGTTGGCGATCAGCTGCGCCAGCCCCTCGACGATCGCCGTCTTGCCGACGCCGGGCTCGCCGATGAGTACGGGGTTGTTCTTCTTGCGGCGGGTGAGCACTTCCATCACGCGCTCGATCTCCTTGGCGCGCCCGATCGTCGGATCGAGCTGCCCCTCGGCCGCGAGCTGCGTCAGGTCGCGGCAGAAGTGGTCGAGGGCGGGCGTCTTGGACTTCTTCTCGCCCTTGGGCTGTACGCTCGGCGTGGCTCCGCTCCCCTGCTGCGCCGTCGCCCCGCCCTGCGGCATCTCGGTGCCGAGCAGGCGAAGCGTCTCGGCGCGCGCAGCGTCGAGGTTGACTCCGGCGTCGGTCAGCACCTGCGCGGCGATTCCCTTCTCCTCGCGCAGGAGCCCGAGCAGCAGGTGCTCGGTGCCGACGTAGCTGTGATTCAGCTCGCGCGCCTCGCTCATTGCGAGCTCGAGGACTTTCTTCGCGCGCGAGGTGTAGGGGAGGTCGGGGCCCGTCGCCTGCGCCGCTTTCCCCTTCTTGACCGTCTCCTCGATCTTCTGCTGGATCTCGTCGAGATCGACGGAGAGGTTCTGCAGCACCGCGGCGGCGACGCCCTCGCCTTCGCGGATCAGCCCGAGCAGAATGTGCTCGGTGCCGACGTACTCGTGATGGAGACGCGCCGCCTCCTCGCGCGCCATCGCGAGCACCTTCCGCACACGCTCGGTGAAGTTGTAGCCGTTCATCGTTTCCCTCAATCCGGGGCGATCGCCCCGGTCACTCTTGCGATCCCGCCTCGCTGGCGAGTGCCTGCCGCACGAAACGCGCGCGCGCGACGTTCGCCTCGCTCTCGGTCAGCGGCCTCCCCTCTGCGTAGGAGAGATGCGCCGACTGGCAAAAAATCAGGAGCTTGTTGAGGGTGTATACACTCAGCCCGGAGATCAGTTTCAACCCCACGGCGAGGCGAACGCCGCTCAGATAGTTCATCGCCTCGTCGAAGGTCAGACTCCGGGCGTAGCGTAGCGTGCCGTACGCACGCCAAAGCTTATCTTCGATAACATCTCGCGCCTCACGGAGCAAGTGCCGCCGGGCCTCGTGCTCCTTCTCTATCACAGTCCGTACCATTTTCAGGAGCTGGTCGAGCAGCACCTCCTCGGACCGCCCGAGCGTCGTCTGGTTCGAGATCTGGAAGAAGTTTCCCACGACCTCGCTCCCCTCGCCGTAGAGCCCCCGGTAGGTGAGCCCCATGGTCTGCAGCGCGTTGAGCGTCTTCTGCATCTCGCGCGTGTGCACCAGGCCCGGAAGATGGATCAGCACCGAGGCGCGCATCCCGGTGCCCGTATTTGTCGGGCACGCGGTCAAAAAGCCGAATTCCGGATGGTAGGCGTAGGGGATCTGCGACCCGAGCTCGCGGTCCAGCCGCGAGACGGCCTCGAACGCCGGGCCCAGGTCGAACCCCGAGCGCAGCGCCTGCAGCCGCAGGTGGTCCTCCTCGTTCACCATCATACCTACCTGTTCGGCTAGGAAGACCGCCGCCCCGCTGCGCACCGGGTGCTGCGCGTCGAGCCCCGCCAGCTCCTTGCTCACCAGGTGCCGCTCGTGAAGCAGCAGCCGGTCGGGCGCCGGCATCTCGTCCACCCGCAGCATCACGCTGTTCTGAAGACTCGGCACGTGCGCCGCGGCGTCGCGCAGCTGCGACAGCACGCGCAGCCGCTCGCCGTCGCGGGCGCGCCCCGTGAAGGCGAAGCCGTCGACGTTCCGCGCCAGGCGCACGCGGGAGGAGAGCACCACGTCCGCGTTCTCCCCCGAGGCGTCCAGCCAGCTCACGCCGCCGTCAGGCAGCAGCGACAGGTCCAGTCTCATTCCAGCACCTTGATTCGGTCACGCAGGTCGGCCGCCAGCTCGAACTGCTCGCTCTCGATCGCCCGCCGGAGCCGCTCCCTGAGCTCCCCCAGCAGCGTCAGGCGCTCGGGCAGCGACACCCGGGGCGGCTCGTAGCGCCTCCCCTCGTGCCGCGCGGCGCCGTGGACGCGGCGCAGCAGCTCCCGCAGGCTCCCCTCGAAGGAGCTGTAGCAGCGGGCGCACCCCAGCCGGCCGGTCTGGCGGAACTCCTTCAGCGTCAGATGGCAGAACGTGCAGCGCGCGGCCTCCGCGCCGCCGAGCAGCAGCTGCTGCTGCACGGCGAAGAGCATGTCGCCGAGCGGCGTCTTGGGCGCGCTCTGCGCCGGCTCGACGCCCTGCTCGGACGCGCACTTCTCGCACAGGTTGAAGTAGACCGGCTCCCCTTCCACGACCCGGGTCAGCTTGACCACCGCGTCGCGCTCCCGGCAGTTGTCACACAACATCAGGCTACGCCCTCTCGGGTTTCCGCCGCGTCCGTCTCGGTCAGCCGGCCGTCCTCCAGCAGCAGCACTTGGTCCGCCCGCGCCGCGAGCGACCGGTTGTGCGTGACGACCACCATCCCGATCTCCAGGTCTCGCGACAGCGACGCCAGCAGGTCGTGCAGCCGCTCGCTGTTCGCATGATCCAAGTTGCCCGACGGCTCGTCCGCCAACAAGACCGCCGGGTCCACGGCGAGCGCCCGCGCGACCGCGGTGCGCTGCTGCTCGCCGCCCGACAGCTCCGACGGCCGATGCTCCATTCGTCCACTCAGCCCCACCTTCGCCAGCAGCTCCTCGGCGCGGCCGCGGGCCTCCTTGAGCGGCGTCCCGCCGATCCGGAGCGGCATCATCACGTTCTCCAGCGCCGAGAACTCGCGCAGCAGGTGATGGAATTGGAAAATGAAGCCGACCTTCCGGTTGCGGATCGCCGCCAGGTCCTCGTCGCTCCGGCCGTGGACCGGCTCCCCCGCGATCACCACGTAGCCGCGCGTCGGCCGGTCGAGGGCGCCGAGGACGTGGAGCAGCGTGCTCTTGCCGGCGCCGCTCGCGCCGACGATGGCGATCATCTGGCCGCGGGCCACGCGCATCGTCACGCCGTCCAGTACCGTGATGATCCCGCCGTCGCCTCCGCGGTACGACTTCACCAGGTCGTGCGCCTCGAGCACGGTGACGCGCTCGCCGTCGAAGCGACCGCCGGTGGGCTCGGGCGCCTCAGTCATGGCGGATGGCCTCCACCGGGAAGAGCCGCGCCGCCTGACGCGCGGGGTGCAGCGTCGCCGCCGCCGCGATCAGCAGGCTCGCCCCGACGATCAGCGCGACGTCGAACAGCTGCATCGACGCCGGCAGATGGTCGATGAAATAGACCGACGGGTCGAGCCGGATCCACTTGTAGCGGTCCAGCCCCCACGCGCCGATGACGCCCAGCGTCAGCCCGATGCCCGTCCCCACCACGCCGATCACCAGCCCCTGGGCGAAGAAGATGCGGCGGATCGAGCGCGCCGACATTCCCATCGCCTTCAGGATGCCGATCTCCCGCGTCTTGTCGACGACGACCATCGTCAGCGTGCTGACGATGTTGAACGCCGCGACGATCGCGATCAGCAGCGTGATGAACGCCATGCCGAGCTTCTCGAGCTTGAGCGCCTGGAACAGCGTCCGGTTCTGCTCCTTCCAGTCGACGGTCCGGTACGGGAAGCCGAGCTTCTCCGTGAGCGCCCTGGCCACGGCGTCCGCCGTCCAGCGGTCCGCGGTCTTCACCTCGAGCCCCGAGACGGCGTTGCCGAGTCCCGCGAACTCCTGGGCGACCGAGAGCGGCAGATACACGTAGCGATCGTCGTACTCGTACATGCCGGTCTCGAACGTTCCCGTGACCTCGAACTCGTAGAAGCGCGGCGTGAACGAGGTGCCGAGCACGTTCATCTGCAGCTTGCCCGCGGGGGGCGGCGCGATCATCCGCACCGTGTCGCCGGGGTACGCGTTCAGCCGGTCCGAGAGCAGCTTGCCGAGCACGATTCCGCGCCGGTCGCCGCCGGTGCTCGCGAAGCGGAAGTCGCCGCCCGGCAGCGCGTGCTGCCGGATGCGCGTGACCTCGGGCACGCCGCGCCCGGCCGGCTCGATGCCCACCACCTGTGCCGCCTCCACCCAGTTGTGCCCCGCGCTGATCAGCCCCTCGCTCAGCACGAACGGCGCGGCGGCCACCACGCCGGGCACGTCCTTGGCCTTGGCGAGCACGCCCTCCCACATGTCGATCTTCAGGTCGTCCCCGTACGTGAGCACGCGCACGTCCGGGCTCGCGACGAGGATCTTGTCGCGGAGGTCCTGCTGGAGCCCGTTCATCACACCCGTGATCACGATCAGCGCGCTCACGCCGACGATCACGCCGCCGATGGCGACGATGCTGATGAACGAGAGCAGCTTGGAGCCGCGGCGGCTGCGCAGGTAGCGCCAGGCGATCGCCATCTCGAGCTTCGACATAGAGACTCCGCCCTCCGCGGCCGCGACGCGGCTACTCGGGCCGCATGGTGGGAAAGAGGATGACGTCGCGGACGCTGGCCGCGCCGGCGAGGAACATGAGCAACCGGTCGACCCCGATCCCGACGCCGCCGGCGGGCGGCATGCCGTACTCCAGCGCGCGGAGGTAGTCCTCGTCGACGCCGCCGGCCTCCTCGTCGCCTTCCGCCCGCAGGCGGGCCTGCGCCTCGAAGCGGCGCCGCTGGTCCAGCGGGTCGTTCAACTCGCTGAACGCGTTGGCCAGCTCGCGACCGCGCGCGAACAGCTCGAACCGCTCGGTCAGGCGGTCGTCGCCGCGCTTCGGCTTGGCGAGCGGGGAGAGCTCCACGGGGTAGTCGACCACGAACGTCGGCTCGACGATGCGCGACTCCACCAGCGCCCCGAACAGCTCGTCCAGGAGCTTCGGCCGGCTCATCGCGTCCACGCCTTCAACCCCGGCGCGGCGGGTCGAGTTCCGCAGCGCCGCGTCGCTCAGATTCAGCGGGTCCACTCCCAGCGCGTCGCCGAGCGAGGCGTGCCACGAGACGCGCCGGAAGGGCGGGCGCAGCTCCGGCACCTTCTCGGCGAGCTCGGGCACGGTGCGCACGGCGTCCGCGGCGCGGACAAGCAGCAGCTCGACCCGCCCCATCATGACCTCGTAGTCCGCGTACGCCTCGTAGAACTCGAGCATCGTGAACTCGGGGTTGTGCGTGCGGTCGATCCCCTCGTTCCGGAAGTCGTGGCCGATCTCGTAGACGCGGTCCATCCCGCCGACGATCAGGCGCTTGAGATACAGCTCGTCCGCGATGCGGAGGTAGAGATCCGTGTCGAGCGCGTTGTGGTGCGTGACGAACGGCCGCGCGAGCGCGCCGCCGTACAGCGGCTGGAGCACCGGCGTCTCGACCTCCAGGTAGCCGAGCCCGTCCAAGTACGCGCGCACCGCGGTGACCATCCGCGATCGCGCGACGAACAGCGCACGCACCTCGGGGTGCACCGCGAGATCGGCGTAGCGCTGGCGGTAGCGCATCTCCGGGTCGGCGAAGCCCGAGTGCCTGACGACGCGGCCCTCGACGACCTCCTCCTTGCCGTACGGCAGAGGGCGCAGCGACTTCGCGAGCAGCGTCAGCTCGCGCACCTGCACCGTCGTCTCGCCGGTGCGCGTGCGGAACAGCGGGCCCGCGGCGCCCACGACGTCGCTCAGGTCGAGGTGCCGCAGCGTCCCGAACACGTCCTCGCCGAGCACGTCCTTCCGGAAGTACAGCTGGATGCGCCCGCTGGCGTCGGCGAGATGCGCGAACGCCGTCTTCCCCTGCGAGCGCAGCGCGACGAGCCGACCCGCGACGCGGACGCTCGGGCCCAGCTGCTCCGCCGGCCGACCCGTCGCCGGGTCGAGCGGCGGCTCGGCGGGCGCCGGCGGCATCGCGGCCAGCGCCTCGCTCGCCAGGTGCGTGCGCTCGTACGCGTACGCGAACGGCTCGACGCCGGCGGCGCGCAGCGCCTCCAGCTTCTCGCGCCGCGCGCGCAGGACGTGGTTCAGCTCCTCGACGCCCCCCGCCGGGGGGCCCCCCGCCGGGGGCGCGTCACGCTCGCCGTCGCTCACGCCGCGTTCCCCTCGGCGCCGCCGCCGTTCCGCTTGAGGTAGGCCTCGATGAACGGGTCGATGGCGCCGTCCATCACCTTGTGCACGTCGGGCATCTTGAGCTCGGTCCGGTGGTCGTTCACCATCGTGTACGGCTGAAAGACGTAGCTGCGGATCTGGTTGCCGAAGCTCACGTCCGTCTTCGCGGCGTCGAGCTTGGCCTTCTCCGCCGCCTGCTTCTCGACCTCGATCTGGTACAGCTTGTTCTTGAGCATCTTCATGGCGGTCGCCTTGTTCTTGAACTGCGACCGCTCCTGCTGCGACGCGACCACCACCCCGGTCGGGATGTGCGTTAGGCGCACCGCCGAGCTGGTCTTGTTGACGTGCTGCCCGCCGGCGCCCGAGGCCCGGTAGACGTCCATCCGGATGTCCTCGTCGCGGATCTCGATGTTGATCTCCTCGTTCACCACGGGGTAGACGAACACCGACGCGAAGCTGGTGTGGCGCCGCGACTGCGCGTCGAACGGCGAGATGCGCACCAGCCGGTGCACGCCGCTCTCCGGGCGCAGGAAGCCGTAGGCGTACTGGCCCCGGATCTCCAGCACGGCGCCCTTGATCCCGGCCTCCTCGCCCTCGCTCAGGTCCAGCACCTCGATCGCGAAGCCGCGCCGCTCGGCCCACCGGGTGTACATGCGCATGAGCATCTGCGCCCAGTCCTGCGCCTCGGTGCCGCCGGCGCCGGCGCTGATCTCGAGCTGCGCGTCCCGCGCGTCGTCGGGCCCGCGGAGCAGCGTCCGCAGCTCGAGCCCGTCCACCTCGGCCTCGACCGCCCCGACCTCCGCGTCCAGGTCGTCCGCGTCCTTCGCGTCCGACTGCTCCATCATGCCGAGCAGCTCGTGCATCTCCCCGGCCTCGCGGACGCGCGCGGCGAGCCGGTCGAACGGCTCGACCCAGCCCTTGAGCTCCTTCACCCGCTGGACGACTTCCTGCGCGCGCTCCTGCTTCCCCCAGAAGCCGGCGTCACCCATCTGCGCCTCGAGCTCGCCTAACGTCGCACGCTTGGCGTCGACGTCAAAGATACCTCCGCAGCTCGCCCACCCGGGCGCCGAGTGTCTCCAGCCGGCGCGCCCGCTCGGATGCGTCTGCCATGTCGTTCGTCCTCTGGTCCCGGGTACGATGCGAGCCGCCCTCCACCAACGGAGGACGGCCCGCCGAATGACTGCCTTCGTCCCCGAATAATAGCACCCGGGGACGGCGCGGTGTACCGCGCGGCATCACCAGATCTTCTGACCGCCGGCGAGGATGTCGTTGAGCGCGTCCTGGAAGTGCGAGGTCGACTGCGCGAACTCCTTCCCGACCTGGTCCTCGTACTCCTCGTAGCTCTTCTTGATCTCCTCGCGGAAGAGCTGCTTGAGCGTCCCGCTCTTCATCCCCTCCTCGCGCTTCTGCGGCAGGTACGTCACCATGTCGGAGACGAGCGCCCGCGCGAGCCGCCGCGCCTTCGCGTTCGGGTCGTTCGCCAGAAACGGATTCACGACCGAGCGGCGCGCCTCGGGCGCAGCGGCGCCAGGCGCCGGCACGGCGGGCGCCGCGGCTGTGGGCGCCGCCGGTGGGGCCGCCGGCGGCTGCGTCGGACGCACCGGAGGCGCAGCCTGGGGCGGTGGGGCTGCGGGCCTCGGCGCCGCCGAAGGCGCAGCCTGAGGAACGGCGGTCGGCCGCGCGGCGCTACTCGCCCCACCGGCGGGTCCCGAGGGCGGCACTGCCGGACGGACCGCCGCTGGCGCTGGCTGTGCCGCCGGCTGTGGTGCCGGCTGCGGCGGAGGTGCGCTGGGGCGCGCTGGAGGAACCGCCCCCGGCGCGGCTGGCGGCGCTGCGGGGCGACCCGGTCCCACCGCGGACGCCGGCGCAGCCGGTGGCGCCCCGGGCGCCGCGCTGCGCTGGGGGACGCCCGGCGTTGGCCTGCCTTGCGGCGGCACGGGAGGCGCTTGCGAGCCGCCCGGTGCTCCCCCGGCCGGCGGGGCCGGCGCCGGCGGGCGTGGCGGCAGCGAGGGCGCGGCGGGGGTGCCGGCGCGAGGGGGTCCCGGCGCCGCTGCGGCGCCCGGTGTCGGTCGCGACGCGGCGGCCGGAGGCGCGGCGGCCGCCGGAGCCGAGGGCCGAGGCGGTGCCGGTGGCGCGCCACCACCCAGCGGCCGCGCGGGCGTGCCAGCCGCGCCCTGGGGCCGCGCGGTGGCCGCGGACGCGAAGTCGGCGTTCGCGGCGGCGCCGGTCCCGATCGTGATCACGCCACCGCACACCGAGCACCGCGCGCGCACGCCGGTCGGCGGCACCTTGCTCGGGTCGACGCGGAACACCGAGCGACACTCCGGGCAGGAGACGTTCATGGCTGCTCCCCCACGCCTAGAGGGTCGGAGCGCCGCGAGGCGCCGTTCGGCTCGTCGGTAGTGGACGGGTCGTGGCGACGGTCGATCGTGTAGACGGAGCCAGGCAGCGTCTTCGCGTAGCTCTTCATCTCGGTGGCCAGCTCGCTCACCTGATGGGGATGGGTGAAGTGGCGGCGCTCGTTGGTGACGACGCCGATCGAGACGGTCATGAGCGGCACGCGGTGCAGCTGACCGCGCCGGTCCTTGCCGAAGTAGTAGCCGGCGCGGCGGTCCTGCTCGGAGTACTGATACGGGATGAGCGCGTCGAAGATCGAGACGATCTCGCCGCACACGGGAGCCACCGCCGGCGCCGGAATGACGAAGATGAAGTCGTCCCCGCCAATGTGCCCGATGAACCCTTCCTCCCCGCACAGCCCTTTGACGACGTCATGCAGGATCTTCGCCAGGATGCGAATGACCCGGTCGCCGTCGTAGTAGCTGTACCGGTCGTTGAACTCCTTGAAGTGGTCGAGGTCAGCGTAGCAGACCGCGAACAGCTCGCGGCTCGCGAGGCGCCGGCTGATCTCCCCCTCGATCGCCACCGTCCCCGGGAGGCGCGTCGAGGGGTGCACGGACGTGTCGCGGTCGGAGCGCCGCAGGAGCGCCGCCAGCCGCTGGGTCGCGTGGGCGGGGACGTCCTCCTCGGCCACGACTTCGTCCGCCCCGGCGTCGAACGCGGCGGCGAAGGACACCTCGTCGCTCCGGCAGACGACGACGCACGGCACGATGCCGGTGTAGGAGTCGCTCTTCAGCCGACCGCAGGTCTTGAGCGCCGCCACCGGGTGCTGGCGGGCGTCGAGCACCACTACGCGCGGCCGGCCGCGCAGCGCGAGCGCCATGAGCTCATCCGCCGAGCGCACGATCGACAGCGGCATTCCCAGACCGTGGAGCCATGCGTCCACCGGCTCCGGCGGCCGCCGGTCGTTCGGCGCGTACAGGACGGCGATTTGAGCCACGCGGCGCGTGAGGATGCGGTGAGCGGCGGAAAGTGCGCACGGAACGGCGTGCCTGCCCCGCCGTGAATAATGGCCGGACGCGGCCCGCGCCGCGAGGGGCCGCCGCCCGCCGGTCAATAGAAGAAGAATGCGACGCCCAGCATGGCGTACACCAGCAGCAGGAACGCCCCCTCCAGCCAGTTGGATTCGGCGTCGAGCACCGCCACCGTCGCGATCGCCGCCGCGATCCCGACGCTCGCTACCTCCAGCGCGCTGAACGCGAGGTCCATCGGGCGCCCGAACGCCATGCCGAGAAAGACCAGCAGCGGCGCAATCAGCAGCGCGACCTGGATGCTCGACCCGATGGCGATGCTGACCGCGAGGTCCATCCGGTTCTTCACTGCCATCATGATCGCTGTACTGTGCTCGGCGGCGTTGCCGATGATCGGGATGAGGATGAGCCCCACGAACAGCTGCGACAGCCCGAGCGTGTGAACCGCCGCCTCGGTCGCGCCCACCAGTATCTCCGAGAGCCAGCCGATCGCCGCGGCCGCCGCCGCCAGCACGACCAGCGACTTCGTCAGCGACCAGTCGGGCGCCGTCTCGCCGGTGGCGATGTCGCCGCCCTCGCAGAACGCCGCGCGGTGCGTGCCCATCGAGTAGACCAGCGACAGGCCGTAGCCGGTCATCAGCAGCACGGCCATGTACACCGACATGTGCACGGTCGCGTGACGCTGCGGGTCCGGGTGCGCCGCCTGAAAGAGCGCCGGCACCACGAGCCCCACCACCGCGACGCCGAGCAGCGCGACGCTCATCCCTGCCAGCGCCGCGTTGAACCTCTGCGTCGGGAAGCGCAGGCCGCCCGCGAGCTGCGCGGCCCCGAGCACCAGCAGCAGGTTCCCGATGATCGAGCCGGTGATCGACGCCTTCACGAGATCGACCAGGCCGGCGCGGAGCGCGAGCGCGGCGATGATCAGCTCCGCCAGGTTGCCGAGCGTGGCGTTCAGCAGCCCGCCGACCGTCGGCCCGGCGTGGCCCGAGAGCTCTTCGGTGGCGTGTCCCAGCACGCCGGACAGCGGCAGGATCGCGAGTGCGCTCAGCGCGAAGACGAGCAGCGGCGAGGCGTGCATCCGCTCGGCCACGACCGCGACCGGGGCGAGCACGAGGAGCCAGTAGAGGTACTTCACCTGGTCGCGGTCAGCGTGGCGGCGCGGGGTCGAGTCGCGTCGGCCACGGCATCGTCGCGACGAAGCCGAAGCCCCCGCCGCCGGTCCGTCGTCGGAGGCGGACGGTCACGTAGGAGTCGACGGTGCTCAGCACGTGGTTGGCAATCACCAGGCCGAGGTTCTGCACCGAGCGTCGATAGGCATCGTTGCTCCGCGTGATCGTGCGCCGGTAGAGGTCCTGCTCGAGCTGCGCGTTGCGCCACGACCAGCGAAACTCCGGCCGGATCGCCCGGCGCTCGTAGAACTCGATCGCACTCCTGTACGCCGCCGATCCGGGGTCCGGCGCCACGCGCGGGTCGGGCCAGAACGTCTGCCTGGCGAGGAGCCAGGTCGCGCCGTTGAACGTCGTGCTGTCCGTCTCCGGGTCGAGCGGCCCGTCGGGGGCCAGGTCGAAGAGACCGCTCTCCACGAAGTGCTCCATCCGCTCATAGTACTCGAAGTCGCCTACGGGGCGCGACCCGCCGAAGGTCGCGCGCGCGACGTTGGCGGCGAGCTGCTCGTACGCGCGCTGCTGGCGCCGCCCCTCGCGCAGATCCACCGCGTACTGCGACCAGGCGTACGTCTCGACCGCGACGTAGGCGACGAAGCGGTCCTGCTCCAGCACCGCCTGTCCCGCCCCGGGGACCACCGCCGACGCGAGCGGCGCCCACCACGGGGCGGTCGTCGCACTCGCGTCCTGCGAACCTCTGGGGCGCGGCAGGGCGATGTGGCGCCTCCCGCGCGCTGGCCGCCGGGCGTCGTGCCCGTCCCCCGAGTCGGCGACCGGCGCCGACCGCAGCGCGCCGGCCGGCTCCCGAAGCTGGCCGCGCAACGACCCGAGGGGCGCCACGAGCGCGGCGGCGAGCACCGCGACGGCGGCCGCGACGGGGAGCTCGTTGGCCGGCGCCGGGCCCCGATTCAAAACAGGTAGCGCAGGGAGAGATACGTCGGCGGCGTCTGGCCATTCGCCGACACGCCGTGGAGCAGCTGGCCGACGTCGAGGACCAGCGTCCCCGCGGTGAGCCCCACGCCGATCGACGGACCGTCGAGCTCGGACGTATCGAACACCCAACCGGCGCGCGCGTGCAGGCGCTTCCGCCAGATCAGATCGGTGCCAAGATGCGTGGCGGGCCGACGGATCTGGACCTCTCCGAGCACGTCGCCCGTGACGTGCAGCTCGGCGTCCTTCATGTAGCGCTGGATCTGGCCCACGCGGTAGAGCGCGCCGATTTGCAGACGCGCCGGCAGCCCGTCCGACTGCGCGCGATCGTTCACCTGGAAGCGCGGGCCAACGTTGCGCAGCGCCGCGGCGAGGGTGAGCGGCACCAGCCAGTCGGCGTCATACTGAAGACCCAGGTCGAGCGCGGTCGACGTCGCAACGCTGAACGCGTTGGGCGGGCACGGGCCGGTGCACTCGACGCGGAACTGCGCGATCTTGTAGTTGATGCCGGCGTTCACTCGCCCGCCGATGGGCGTCGCGTAGCTCGCCGCGTACACGAAGGCGCGCGTGAGGATCTCGCCGCCTTCCGTGCCAATGATGTCGGTGCTGGGGATCTCTCCGAAGTCGAAGATATGCACCGAGAGTCCGATCACGCCGAGCAGCGACGACGGCACGATGAGCGAGACCGCGTCCGCGGTATAGCCGAGCCCGCGCTGGTGATGGATGGCTGCCTCCCGCTTCTCCAGGCGCGCCAGCCCGGCCGGGTTCCACCACACGGCCTCGCTGCCGTCCTCTTCGGCCGTGACCGCCTGCCCCATCCCGACCGCTCGAGCGCCGACCGGCACCAGGAGGAACAGCGCGCCCTCCTCCGCCAGCGAGCCCTGCGCCGCCGCGGACTGGACGGCGCCGCACAGCACCGCCGCCGCGGCTACCGCGGCTCGAAGCCCTGATGCGTTAGACCGGCGTCGCCTCATCGATCAGCATGATCGGGATGTCATCGCGAACGGCGTAGCGAAGCCGGCACGCGCGACAGATGAGGCTCGATTCGCTCTCCTGGTATTCCAGCTTGCCCTTGCACTTGGGGCAGACGAGGATCGACAGGAGCTGGGGGGACAGCGTCATCTGGCGTTGTCTCCGGGGAGCCGGAAGCCGAAGCGGCGCAGCGCGGACGCGCTGCGCCGCCAGTTGGGGAGGACCTTCACCCAGAGATCGAGGTACACGGGCGCTCCAACGAGCTCCTCCACCTTCACTCGGGCGGAGCGGCCGATCTCGCGCAGTCGGGCGCCCTTGCTGCCGATCAGGATCCCCTTCTGGCTCTCCCGCTCGACGTAGATCACCGCACGAATGTACACCGGCGTGCGGTCCTCGCGAAACTCCTCGATCTCGCAGGCCACGCTGTACGGCACCTCGTCCTGCAGCTGCTCGAGCGCGGTCTCGCGCACGAGCTCCGACGCGAAGAAGCGGAGCGTCTGCGTGCTGATCTCGTCTTCGGGGTACAGGAACGGGCTCTCGGGCAGCCGCTCGCCCAGCTCGCGAAGGAGCTCCTCCACGCCGTCGCCGGTCAGCGCAGAGATGAAGCGGGCGTCGGGCAGCTCGGCCCGGAGCCGTGCCTGCCGCTCGCCATCGAGGCGATCGCTCTTGTTCAATACCGTGATGACCGGGGCAGTCACGCGCGCGTCACCGCCCGCCGCCTCGCGGAGCGGCGGCGGGGGGCCGTCGGTGGCGTCGGCGAGGTAGAGCACGACGTCGGCGTCCGCGAGCGCCTGGAGCGCAATGCCCCGCATGGCCTCCTGAAGGGCGTAGCGCGGATTCAGCAGGCCGGGCGTGTCGAAGAGGACCATCTGCACATCGCCGTCGGTTCGGATTCCAACGACGCGATCGCGCGTCGTCTGGGGTTTGGCGCTGATGATGCTGAGCTTCTGGCCGATGACGCGGTTGAGGAAGGTGGACTTCCCCGCGTTCGGCTTTCCGATGACGGTAACGATGCCGGCGCGTGCCATCTGGCGAAAGTTGATCGGGACGGAAGGATTCGCCAGGGTGGCGAAACGCACAGAGCCCCGCTGCGAAACGCAGCGGGGCTCTGTCAGAGGTGCCGGCGACGGCCTACTCTCCCGCGCCCTCTCGGGCGGAGTACCATCGGCGCTGTAGGGCTTAACGACCGTGTTCGGGATGGGAACGGGTGTGGCCCCTACGCTCTAGTCGCCAGCGATAGTGCTGATCGTGCGAAAGATTGACGAACGGAGTGGTGGGTGATCGTGGGCTGCGAACGACCGATTAGATCGTGCAGTGCTCTGCAAGGTGACCAGGCTCCGCGTCGCGTACTGGGTATGCGAGCGTGCTGGTCGATCAAAGTAGTCAAGCCGCACGGGCGATTAGGACCGCTGCGCTCGGAGTGGGTTGCCCCACGTCCACGGGCGGCCTATCGACGTCGTCGTCTCCGACGGCCCTTCAGTGCCCTCAGGGGGCAGGGAGAGTTCATCTCGGGGACGGC
>DATFPD010000699.1:0-2900 GCA_035265005.1 Gemmatimonadaceae bacterium
GCCGTCCTGCGTCTGCGCCAGGAGCTCGCGATCGGGTACGACGCGCCGCTCCTCGTCGACGGCTCGCTCGACCTCCCCGCCGAGTCGGCCGACACGGTGCGCGAGGACGATGCCATTCGAGGCGCGATCGAGCGCCGCGCCGAGCTGAAGGCGGCGTCGGCCGAGCGCGAGGGGGCGAAGCTGGCCACGCGCGCCGCGCGGGCGCAGCGGCTCCCCTCGGTCTCGCTCTACGCCGACCAGGGCACCACCGGCCGCGAGACCGACCGGCTGCTCGGCACCTACTCGTACGGCGTCCAGCTCTCGATGCCGATGTTCGACGGGATGCGCATCGCGTCGCAGACGTCCGAGCAGCGCGCGCGCCAGCGCGAGGCCGACGCGAGCCTCCAGGACACGCGCCGCCGGATCGAGACCGAGGTGCGCTCGGCGGTGCTCACCCTCGCCGCGTCGCGCGAGGAGGTGGCGGCCGCCAGCGTCCGGCTGCGCCTCGCCGAGCAGGAGGTGGCGCAGGCGCGGGAGCGCTTCCGCGCCGGCGTGAGCAGCAACGCCGAGGTGATCACCGCGCTCATCGCCCTCAACGGCGCGCGCGACCTCGTGATCGACGCGCTGACGTCGTACCACGCCGCCCGCGTCTCGCTCGCCAGCGCCCAGGGCACGACGACGGCGCTCCCTTGATCGAGCCCTCGCTCGGGGCGCTTCTTTCAAATCGACCACCGAGGCACCGAGACACCGGGGAGGGGCACACCGAAGAGGAGCCCCTCGCCCGTGTGCCCCTCCTCTGTGTCCCCTGTGCCTCGGTGGTAGCTTTCGCCGCTACAGTCCAGACAACGGAGGGATCCCATGTCCGAGGCTCGTGCGGCTGGCTGTACAGTTGTGCTCTTTCACTCGGCGCTCGGCCTGCGGCCGGCGGTGCGCGACTTCGCGGACCGGCTGCGCGCGGCCGGCCACACGGCTCACACCCCTGATCTCTACGACGGCGAGCTGTTCGACGACCTCCCGTCGGGGATGAAGAAGGTCGAGGCGCTCGGCGGCATCTCCGCCCTGATGCAGCGCACGCAGGCCGCGGTGGCCGATCTGCCCACGGACGTGGTCTACGCCGGCTTCTCCAACGGCGGCGCATCGGCGGAGATGCTCGCGGCCACGCGGCCCGGCGCGCGCGGCGCGGTGCTCATGCACGCGGCGCTCCCGCTCCAGGCCTTCGGCGCCGAGTCGTGGCCGCGCACGGTGCCGGTGCAGATTCACTACGCGGACCGGGACCCGCTCCGGGACCAGAAGAACGTCGACGCACTCGCGGCCAGCGTGCGCCAGTCGGGCGCCCGGCTCGAGCTGTACGACTACCGCGCCGACGGCCACCTCTTCGCCGACGCGGACTCCCCAGACTACGACCGCGCCGCCGCCGAGCTGATGACCCGGCGCGTGCTCGACTTCCTCGAGCGTGTGTCTGCCTGACCAGCTCGGCGTGAGAGTGAGAGGCCGAACCGCGGAGGGCGCGGAGGGGTGCTTTGACATCTCCACCGCAGTCCTCCGTGGCTCAATCCTTCAGCGCCTCCTGTGCCGGGCACTCCACGCGCCGGTACGGGTAGCTGACCACGCGGCGCTTGCCGCCGGCGGTTCCTTCGATGTAGGCGACGAGGGAGTCCGGTGGTTGCAGCCGGTAGCCGACGCGCTGCGGGAAGTCGTGCTGCGGGTTCTCGAAGGCGACTTCACGCGCCGACACGGTCGTGGCACGGAACTCGGCCGGCGGCTGGCCCGACGGGCGCGCGGCGTAGATCAGCGTGTCGCCCCTGGCATAGATGCGCAGGAACTCGTATTCCCGGGTGGCGCCCGCGGCGACGGTTCGGGACATTCCGAGCATCTCCCCGCCGCGCGGCGCCATCCACTGCTCGTCGACCACCCGCGTTCCGACGGAGAGCTGCCAGCAGCCCGCGAGCCAGCCGAGCGAGTCGGCGCGCGCGGCGCCCTGCGCGCGGGCGGCCGCGGGTGCGGCGATCAGCGCCGCGAGCAACGGGATCACCCGCCAGGATCGGTCGTGCACGCTCATCGTTCGCTCCACGAGTCGGGGGCCGTCGCGCTCCGGCCCCCAACTTACGCCCCGCGCGGGCCCGCGATTGTATGAACCCGACATACGCCGAGCTCCGGCCGTCCGCGCTCGCCGACGTGGTGCGCTGCGTCTGGTCGTTTCGCGACGACTCGCCGGCTCGCGATGGCGTCGCCGAGCCGATCGTCCCCGACGGCTCGGTGGAGGTCGTGCTCAACCTGGGCGACCCGATGGAGCAGCTCTCGACCGGCGGCGCTACCGCGCGGCAGCCGGGAGTCATCCTGGCGGGGCAGGGGACGCGCCCGACGGTCGTGCGCCCCACCGGGCGCGTGGAGATCGTCGGCATCCGCCTCCAGCCGTGGGCGTCGCGCGCCTTCCTCGACCTGCCGGCGCACGAGCTCCGCGACCAGATCGTGTCGCCCGACGGGGACGCCGCCCGCTCGCTCGCGCTCCTGCGCGAGGAGCTGGCCGACGTCGCGCCGGCCTCGCGGCTCGCGGTCGCGGTCGCGCGCCTCGGGCGGCTCCGCCACCTGCGCCGCCCCGCCCCGCGCTCCCTCGCCCGCGCGGCGGTCGAGACCATCCGCCGCGCTGGCGAGCTCCCCTCGGTCCGCGAGCTGGCGGCCCGGCTCGGCGCCACCGAGCGCACCACCCAGCGCGCCCTCGCCGCCGACGTCGGTCTCGGCCCGAAGCTGCTCCTCCGCATAACGAGAGTGCAGCGCGCCATCCGCCTGGCGCGCCAGTCGCCGGCCGTGCGCCTGTCGTCGGTCGCCGCCCGCGCCGGCTACCACGACCAATCCCACTTCATCCACGACTTCCGCGCGCTCACCGGCCGGCGGCCGTCGGAGCTGCTTCCTCTGGCGGGCGG
>DATFPD010000700.1:0-7900 GCA_035265005.1 Gemmatimonadaceae bacterium
CGCGCCCCCGCCGGCTCCGGTGCGCTCCCCGGAGGACTCGGCCGGGATCGCGCCGGCCGCCCCGGCAGTGCAGACGGACGTGGCGCCGCCCGCGGCCACCGCGCCGGCGGGCCGCCGCCGCGCCGCCCGCTGGACGCGCTGGGCCGCGGCGGCGTGCGTAGCCGCGGCGGCCATCGTCGGCGTCGGGGCGGCCGTGGCGACGCGCGACGTCGGCGCGGCCCTCGACCCCTCGCTCTACGTCGTGCTGCCGTTCGAGCACCAGCGGGACGCCGCGCCGATGCTGCTCAGCGGCGACCTGTGCGAGCAGCTGCTCTACGAGACCTTCCGCCGGTGGAGCGACGTGCGGCTGGTGTCCGACCTGCGCGTGGCCGACGCGCTGGCCCGCGCGGCGGTGCGGCCGTCGGTGCCGGAGGCGATCGAGCTGGCGCGCGGACTCGAGGCCGGCTTCATGGTCTGGGGCAGGGTGTGGCAGCTGAGGGACACGGTGCACGTGGACGCCACGCTGTACGACGTCGGAGCGCGGCGCGAGGTGCGCGCGGCGTCGGTGCACATTCCGTCGAGCCTGGAGGGCGTCCAGGACCGCTTCCGCGAGCTGGCGGCGATGCTCGTGCTCGGCGCGTCGGGGGAGGCGCGAGACGCCGCTGCGGCCGACGCCGCCGGCGCCAGCCGCACGGATGCGCTGCGCGCGTACGAGCAGGCGCATCGCCTGCTCTCGGCCTGGGACCTGGAGGGTGCGCGCGCGGAGCTGCGGCGCGCGACAGCGCTGGACCCGGAGTTCGCGCAGGCCCAGCTGCGGCTGGCGCAGGTCGTGGCGTGGATGGACGACGAGCCGCTTCCCGCGCAGCGGGAGGCCGCGGCGCGGGCGGTCGCCCTGCGGGAGCGACTCGCCCCGCACGACCGACTCCTGGCCGGCGCTCTGCTCGCGCTCGGCGACGAGCGGTACGCCGACGCGTGTCGCGACTTCTCGCAGATCGTCGCCGCGGACTCGACGGACTTCGCCGCCCAGTACGGGCTCGGCGAGTGCAACCGGAAGGACCCGGTGGTCGTGCGCGACGCGCGGAGTCCGTCCGGGTGGGCGTTTCGCGGCAGCTACCAGCGGGCGGTCGCGGCGTACACCCACGCCTTCGACCTGGTGCCGTCGGTGCACGCGGCCTTTCGCCGCCTGCCCCCGTCGCGCCTGGCGAAGCTGCTGTTCACCGAGCCGAACCGGCTCCGCTTCGGCACCGCGGTGGAGGGGCGGGACACGCTGGAGCTCGCGGCGCATCCGTCGCTGAGCGCGGACACGCTCGCGTTCATTCCGTATCCGGTGGCCGAGCTGAACAGGGGGCGCCCACCCGGCGGGGAGATGTCCGCGATGGTCGAGGCGGTCGAGCGCAACCGCCGGACGCTCCAGGGCATCCTGGCGCAGTGGGTGCGCGCGTTCCCGAGGAGCGCGGACGCGTACGAGGTGCTGGTCCGGGTGCAGGAGGCGAGCGGACAGCTGGCGCTCGCGCGAGAGGGCTACCTGCCCGCGCTTGACGGCGCGCGGATGGGCAGATCGCTCTCGGCGGACTCCCTCCAGCGGCTGCGGCTGGGGGTCGACGAGCTGCGCATCCTGCTGAAGCTGGCGCGGTGGGAGGAGGCGCGCCGCCTGGGCGACTCGCTGCTGCGCGCGTGGCCGCGCCCGGCCGCCGCCGAAGCCTGCCACGAGCTGGCGTCGGTCGCCGCGTTGTTAGGCAGGCCGACCCTGGCGGCGCAGCTACTGCGGCCGACGAGCGTGGGATGGCGCTTCTACACGCTGGACGGCCGGCTGGTGTCGCCGCCGCCGACGCTCGTCACGCCGGCGGTCGACCTGCTGGTCTACGCCTCCGTCGGCGCGCCGGCCGACAGCATTCGCGCGCTGGAGCGGCGGGTGTGGGGCCTCATCCCGAGCTACTTCGCCACGCCGGAGGGCCAGGCGCGGGCGCGCGACGCGCTGCTCGGCCGACCGGCCGTACTGGCGTTCCCGTCGGTCGGACCGAGCGCGGTCTACCGAGCGGCATCGTCGGGCTCGTGGTACGTGGCCCGGATGCAGGACGCCTGGGCGAAGCGGGACGCGGGGCGGGTTCGCGCGATCCTCGCGGAGGTGGACTCCGCGCGCGGCGTGATGCTTCCCGGAAGCATGTCGGTCGACGCGACCTATCAGGAGGCGTGGCTCCTGGCGCAGGCCGGCGACACCGCCGCCGCGATCCGGCGACTCGACGCCACCCTGGAGGCGCTGCCGACGGTGGGGTCGCAGCTCCTGGACTTCATCCACCAGGCGGCCGCATTGCCGCGGGCGATGGCGCTGCGGGCGGAGCTGGCGGGCCGGACGGGCGATCCGGCGACCGCGCGGCGCTGGTCGTCGGCGGTCGCCGCGCTGTGGAGCGGGGCGGAGCCGACGCTGCGCGGCGATCTCGAGCGGGCAACGCGGATCAAAATCGATTAGGAAGATGTAATGTTCAGGTGAGTGCCGCCGCTGAGGCCCTCACCTGGAGGTGCCCGTGCGCACGCGTCTCGCCCTCCCACCGCTGCTTCGCCGCGTCGTCCACCTCGGCGTGCTGTTCGGCGCGATCGGATGCATTTCCTGCGACGGCTGTAAGGGCTCCGGCGACAAGCCCGGGACAGACCCTGGGAAGGGGGCGGATACCCCGGCGGTGCCGGCAACGCCGCCGGTCGCCTCGCCGGAGTACCGGACTCCAAGTCCCCGGGAGTTCTTTTCCGGAAACGCGGCCGACGCCCCACTCGACGACGTAATACGGTATGCCAGCAAGCTCGAGTGGTCGAGGGACACCGCCATCGGTGGCTTCCTGCACGACACGAAGAGAAAGTACCGGGCTGTGGCCGAGCTCAACACGCGCAACGCCCCGTCCAAAGACTTCGAGATCGGCCGAATCGTCGCGAAGTTCTGGATCGACTCGGGCGGAGACGCGGAGCTTCACGGGCATGCCATCAAGCAGGGCGAGCCCGTTTACGTCTGGCTCGAGGGCAAGCCGCCGCAGCGTGACAGCACGCGTCCTCAGGGGTGCGCCAAGTTCGCGAGAGGACGCATGCTGCTGTTCACGGCGAGCTGGGGACTGAATCCCGGCGGAAGGGGCGTGCTCTACCGGTGGCATCCCGAACAGGATAGCCGCAGCGTGCGGCTCGCGATCATCCCGGGCGACTCTGCACCCGAGGAGGACACGCTCCCGGCGATACACCGGGTCGCCTGCCCAGGATTGGAGGCGACCACCTCCCATCGCGGCACCTGGGTCGCCTGCTTGCAAGGGTGCTGCATGGGAGACATCCCCGACCCCGGCCTGTCGACCAGCGCGGCGGCCGCCAAGCCAGTCGGCAGACGCCGCTAGGATCGACGAAAGAGGCCGCGAACTCCGACGCGCCACGCGCCCCCGTCAACCGCGTCCGCCAGACCCGTCGGCCGGGGTCAAACCGTGGCCGCGACGCAGGTTCGCGAGTCGTGTATAAGTTACTGTAACGTAGAGCGTTATACGCAGGTGATAAACATGTGATTCCCGAGTGGCTGGTCCGGATCATCTTGCCTGCCGTCGCCTGGCTCGACCGCCGACGCGACCGTTCCCGATCCGCGCCGCGACCGCCCCGACAGCGCTCGCGGACAGCCACAGGAGCCCTTCATGATCCGCCCCGTCGTTCCGTTCACCGCCCACCTTTCCACGGACCTGTCCGGATTCGAGGCACCGGACCAGGTTACCACGCACGAGCGTTTACCCGCCGAGCGCCGGCAGGACGGCGTGTACGTGCTGCTGCTCGATGAGCTCGGTACCATCCGCTACTGCAGCGCCGCGATGCGCCGCCGCCTGGCCTCGGACGAGGAGTCCGTGAACGGCCAGTCGGTCATCTGCCACCTGGCCCGCCTGAAGGACGCCGACCTGCTCCTGGCGCGCGTGCGGACCGAGGACGCGACCGGCCTGGACGAGGTGCTGCCGCTGGAGTTCCTCGAGGGGAGCGGGCGGGCGTTCACCCTCCACTGCAAGCTGGACGTCCAGCCCGGCTACTGCGTCCTGAGCGGCGAGCCGCCGGAGGGGGATCGCGAGTCCGCGCTCGAGGTGGAGGTTCGGGAGCTGAGAGTGCTCGTCGCCGGCCTCCTGGACGAGTGCGAGGAGCAGTCCGGGGCGCTGCGCGAGGCGCGGACCGCGCTCGCCAGGTCGGAGGACGACCTTCACGTCGCGCGCGCGCTGCTGAGCCGGATTCAGCAGGCGGTGCCCGTCTGCTCGGGCTGCGAGCAGACGAAGGGGGCCCCCGCCTCCTGGCAGCGCCTGCTCGACTGCCTGACCGACTACGCCCTCTTCCTCACGGACCTTCGCTGCGTCGAATGCGCGCCGCGGCTCGCCTGACGCGGCCCCCCGACGACCCATCCCGCCTTCCATGTCCTTCCTGGCCCAGTTCGCCCTCGGCTGGCTCGCCGTGATCATCGTCCTGCTCGCGCTCTGGAACCTCGGCTTCTACCTCGAGGAGCGGCGCGAGCGCCGCGCGCTCGCCCGCGAGATGACGGAGCGGCTGGCCCACGGCGCCGGACGCCGGCGCGTCCGGGACGTCGCCTGACCGGTGCGGCGGCCGGCCGCGCACTGCCTGACGACGCAGCGCGCGGCCGACCGATCGCTCACTCGGCGGCCGCCGGCGGCGGCAGCGGCGGCAGCGGCGGCGGCGACCGGCGCGGCCAGAACCGCCGCAGTCCCCACACGAGCGCGCCGGCCACGACGCCCAGCGGGACCAGGACGCCGAGCGCCTCGATCAGCCCCGCCGTGAAGGAGACGAAGTTCCGCCACGACTGGAGGAAGGCCTCGCCGATAGGGTTGCGGCCGGGGCTGCGCAGCACCGGGGCGCGCTCGTGCACCGTGACCGAGAGCGTGCTCACCGCCGCGCGCGTGCGCAGGAAGCGGAGCCGCCCCTCGTAGCGCTCGATCTCCTCGCGCACGCGGGCCAGCTCGCGCTCCACCTGGAGCACCTCCTCCAGCTTCCCCGTGCGGCGCGCCAGCAGGTCGATCAGGCGCTCCTCCAGGCGGCGGGCGTTGGCGACGCGGGCGGTCACGTCGACGAACTCCTCACCCACGTCCTCGGCGCTGATCTCCACCGACTCCACGCGCCCGAGCGGCGTCAGGCCGCCGACCGCGTCGTCGAAGCGCGCGGAGGGAATCTTGAGCTGGAGCGTCGCGGCCCGCATCTCCTCGTTGCCCCCGGAGAGCGAGCTGTTGGCGACGTAGCCGCCGAGTCGCTGCGCGAGCTGGCGGAGCTGGGCGATCGCCGCCTCGAGCGAGTCCACCTGCACGCTCGCGTTGCCGGTGCGGATGATCATGGCCGGCATGACCGCCGCGTCCGCCGGGAGTCCCTGCGCCTGCGGTTGCACCCGGGCCACTCGGCCGGCCGTCACCGCGGTCATCCCCTCGGCCAAGGGCGGGGCCGGAGGTGGTGCGGAGCGTGTCGCGGCTCCGGCCGCGCTGCCGAACGCCGCGCGGTCCGCCATCGCCCCGTCGCCGGCGGTGCGGGACTCGTCTCGTCCGCGGCCGCAGCTCGCGACCGCGGCGGCGAGCAGGAGGAGGACGACGAGAAGGGGGAAGCCAGATCTGGCCGAAGCCTTAGGAGGGAGCTGCATGGGTGGGCGGGGACTCGGGTGACGGGGGACGGCTTGCCAGAAGGACGCCGCCGGCGGCGTGTCTTGCACACCGGCGCCGCCGCTACATTCCCGTCATGTACCGCATTCGCCGTGCGCCGTTCCGTGCGCTTGCCGCCTTCGGCGTCCTCGCCAGCGCCGCCGCGGCGCGCGCGCAGCAGGCGCCGGTCTCCGACGTCCGCTACGAGGTGACGTACGACGCGCGCCACGCGCGGCAGGGCTTCGTCGGCGTCTCGATGACCTTCACCGCGGGCGGGGCCGAGCCCGTGCTGCTCTCGCTCCCGGCGTGGACGCCCGGCGCGTACGAGATCAGCAACTACGCGCGGAACGTCCTCGAATTCGGCGCCGCGGCCGGCCCCGCGTCAGGCGCGCGGGCGCTGCGCTGGGACAAGGCGGACCACGACACGTGGCGCGTCTTCCCCGAAGGCCCGGGGCCGGTGACGGTCTCGTTCACCTACGTGGCGCGCGAGCTCGACAACGCGAACTCGTGGGGCCGGCCGGACTTCCTGCTCTTCAACGGCACGAACCTCTTCCTCTACCCCGAGGGGCGGCCGCTCGACTTCGGGGCGTCGGTCACCGTGCGCACCGAGCCGGGGTGGCTGGTGGCGACCGGGATGCGGGCCGCCGCCGCGCGCGCCGGCTCGTCAGGCAGCCCGGGGGGCGGCGCCGACACGCTGGTGGCGCGCGGCTTCTCGGCGCCCACGTACCACGACCTGGTCGACATGCCGTTCTTCGTCGGCCGCTTCGACCTGGACAGCGCGCGGGTGAGCGGGAAGTGGTTCCGCCTGGCGACGTACCCGAGCGGGAGCGTGACCGGCGCGCGGCGGACGATGGCGTGGGGGTGGCTCCGGCAGGTCGTGCCGCCGCAGGCCGCCGTCTTCGGCGACTCGGTGCCCTGGGACGCGTACACGCTGCTCCAGATCGCCGACCAGCGCTTCGACGGGATCTCGGGGCTGGAGCACCAGAACTCGCACGTGCTCCTGACGACCCCGCGCGCCCTGGACGGGCCGGCCAGCGCGACGCTGCGCTCCATCTACTCGCACGAGGTCTTCCACGCCTGGAACGTGAAGCGGCTGCGGCCGGCGGCGATGGTGCCGTACCGCTACGACGCCCCCCAGCCCACCGAGCTGCTCTGGGTGAGCGAGGGGATCACCGACTACTACGCCGACCTGGCCGAGGTGCGCGGCGGGACGGTGGACGAGGCCGGCTTCTACCGCCTGACGACGGACAAGGTGCGGCAGGTGGTGGACGCCGAGCCGCCGCCGACCGCGCTCGAGGACGCGTCGCTCAGCGCGTGGGTGCACCCGATCGACGGCACCGACGACCTGTACTACCCCAAGGGCTCGCTGGTCGGGCTGCTGCTGGACGTGCTGATCCGCGACGCCAGCGACAACCGCGGCTCGCTCGACCTGGTGATGCGGGAGCTGTACGAGTCGACGTACGCGCGCGGCGGGCGCGGCTTCACCAACGCCGACTTCTGGGCGGCGGTGAAGCGGGCGGCCGGGCGTGAGCCCGCCCTGAGCGAAGCGAAGGGGTTCGACGACTTCTACGCGCGCTACGTGGACGGGCGCGATCCGCTCCCGCTGGAGCGCGTGCTCCCGCTCGCCGGGCTGCGCCTGCTGGCCGACACGACGCGCGAGCCGCGGCTGGGCGTGGCGGTGGACAGCGTCGCCGGCGGGATGGTGGTGACGGACGTCGAGGCGGGGAGCGCGGCGGAGGCGGCGGGCGTGCGGCCGGGGGACTTCCTGCTGGCGATCGGCGACCTCGCCGTGGCGGACCAGAACTTCGGCGTGCGGTTCCGCGCCCGCCGCTACGCCAACCAGGCGCCGCTCACCCTCCGCGTGCGGCGCGGCACGCAGACGCTCGACCTCCCGTCCCGGGTGCGCTACGGCGTCACCGGCGTGCAGCGGCGGGTGGTGCCGGACCCGGGCGCGCCGGCGAAGGCGCTGCGCGTGCGCGAGGGGATCCTGAAAGGCACGACCGCCGCCCACCGTTAGGCGGCGCCCACCGCCGCCGCCGGTCAGTCGACGCCGTTCAGTCGACGCCGTCGGCGATCGCGGCGAGGGCCGCGGCGAGGAGCAGCAGGAACGCCCCCGCGGCGACGCCGGCGACGAGCGCGGTCGTCCGGCCGGCGCTCACCCGGCGCTCGTCCATCCGCGTGTCGGCGTCGCGGATCACGCTCCCGGTGGCGCCGTTCGGAAGCTGGAACGACCGCCCGTCCGCGCTGTACGCGCGGTCCACGCGCAGTCGGAGGGTGTCGCCCGACACGGAGAGGAG
>DATFPD010000701.1:0-11723 GCA_035265005.1 Gemmatimonadaceae bacterium
GCCCCCGCGTCGAGCGCGGCCAGCGTCCCCGCGCGCGCGATCCCGACCGCCGGCAGCGCCCCGTCCCTGGCGTCGCCGCCGGAGGCCGCGACCGTGGCCGTGAGCCAGCGGTCCACCCCCATCCCCAGGCAGTCGAAGCCCCCGCCCAGGTTGGTGGTGCTCGCGCTCACCCGCACCCGCGCGGCGTGAATCGGCGACGACGCGCCGGGGTGCGGCAGCGCCACGCTCACGCCCGCTTCTCCCGCGCCACGGCCGACAGCGCCTCCTCCACCGCGCCGAGCGTCGCGTCGATCTCCACCGGCGGGTTGGCGCGGGCGCGCTTCGTCCCCGCCTTGTGGTAGTCGAGCAGCAGCCCGGGGTCCTTCAGGATGTGCCCGGTCAGCACCGCGACCACGCGGTCGGTGGGGCGGATGACCTTCTCCCGCACCAGCCAGCGCACGCCGGCCACGCTGGCCGCGCTCGCCGGCTCGCACCCCACGCCGGCCGCGTCCACCACCGCCTTGGCCTCGAGGATGGCCTCGTCAGGCACGTCGACGACGACGCCCAGCGTCTCGCGGATCACCCGCACCGCGCGGTCGTACGACGCCGGGTCGCCGATCTTGATCGCCGTCGCCACCGTCTCGGCGCGCACCCGGTGGTGGTGGGCGAAGCCGTCGCGGTAGCTCTTCGCGAACGGCGCCGCGCCGGCGGCCTGGATGGCCGCCAGCCGCGGCGCCTTGGTGATCAGCCCCGCGCGCAGCGCGTCCCGCAGCGCCGCGCCGAACGCCGACGTGTTCCCCAGGTTCCCCGCCGGGAGCACGATCCAGTCCGGCGGCTCCCAGGCGAGCTGCTGGATGATCTCCAGCACGCACGTCTTCTGCCCCTCGAGGCGGAACGGGTTCACCGAGTTAGCCACGTACACGCCCAGGCGGTCGGCCGCCTCCCGCGTCAGGCGCAGGCAGTCGTCGAAGTCGCCGCGCACGAGCAGCGTCCGCGCCCCGTACGCCAGCGTCTGCGCCAGCTTGCCGAGCGCCACCTGGCCGGCCGGGACGAGCACCAGCGCCGGCAGCCCGGCCAGCGCCGCGTAGGCGGCAAGCGAGGCGCTCGTGTTCCCGGTGGACGCGCACGCCGCCGCGCTCGCCCCGGCGCGCCGCGCCTGCGTGATCGCCACCGTCATCCCGCGGTCCTTGAACGACCCCGTGGGGTTCATTCCGTCGTGCTTGAGGTAGAGTTGCTCGACCCCGGCCCAGCGCGACACCGCGGCGCGCGCCATCAGGGGCGTGTCCCCCTCGGGCTGGCTCACCACGTCGTCCGCGGTCGCCGACGGGAGCACCAGCTCGTGGAACCGCCAGACGCCGGACGCCGCCGCCGGCTCGTCGGGCGCGGCGCGGCGCGCGGCGTCGGCGCGGCGGTCGAACAGGGCGCGGAGCGCGGCCCCCTTGAGCGCCGGCGGCGGGTGGACGAGCGCCAGCAGCCCGCCGCAGCGCGCGCAGCGCGTGCGCGCGTCCCGCTCGCCGTACTCGGCGCCGCAGGCGTCGCACCGCTGGCGGCTCCCGGCCGCCGCGCCCGGCGCCGCGGCGGCCGCCTTCCCGTCGGCGCTCATCGCGTGCCCGCCAGCTTCAGCACGTCGTTGAGCACGCCGGCCGCGGTCACCGCCGCGCCGGCGCCGGGGCCCGTGATGATCAGCGGGTTCGTCCGGTAGCGCAGCGTCGTGAAGATGAACATGTTGTCGGTCCCGGAGAGCGAGGCCAGCGAGCTCCCCTCCTTCACCTCCACCACGCCGACGCGCACGCCGCGCCGGGTGACGGTCGCGCGGTACCGCAGCACCGAGCCGCGCCGCCGCGCCGCCCCCACCCGCTCCGCCCACGCGGCGTCCATCTCGCCGGTGCGCTTCAGGAACTCGGCCAGCGGCACGTCGCGCAGCGCCTCGGGGACGAGCGACTCGACGCGCACGTCCTCCAGCTCGCCGCGGTAGCCCAGCAGCCGGCCCAGGATGAGCGCCTTGCGCGCCACGTCCATCCCCGACAGGTCGTCGCGCGGGTCGGGCTCGGTGTAGCCTAACGCCATCGCGTCGCGCAGCGACTCGGAGAACGCCCGCCCGCGCGACAGCTCGCCGAACAGGTAGCCCAGCGTCCCCGACGGGCACCCCTGGATCTCCAGCACCCGGTCCCCGGCGTCGACCAGCTTGTGGTAGGTGTCGATCACCGGCAGCCCGGCGCCGACCGTCGCCTCGTGCAGCACCCGCCGGCCGCGCGCGGCCGCGGTCTTCATCAGGCGCTCGGCGCGGGCGCGCGGCGCGGCCAGCGGCTTCTTGTTCGCCAGCACCACGTCCATCCCGTGCGTCGCCGCCTGCTCGAGCAGCGCGCCGGTGTCGCCCGCGGTCACGTCGACCACGATCGGGCGCGAGAGCGCGTGCCGCCCGATGCGCTCCAGCGCCTCGGACGCCGAGGCGCGCGCGCCGCCGGCGACGTCGGACAGCGCGGCGCCCCCCTTCTTGGCGGCGCGCAGCGCGGCCACCTTGCGCGGCGTCAGGCCGCCGGCGTCGAACACGTAGCCCTGGCGGTCGATCACCCCCACCAGCCGCGCCGCGTGCGCCTTCTTCCCGGGCGCGCGCCCGTTGGCGAGCTGCGCCGCCAGCTCCTGCCCGATCTGGCCGAAGCCGAGCAGCACCACGTCCACGTGCCGCGCGTGGTCGGCGGTGCCGCCGCCGATCTTGTCGAGCCGGAAGGCGGCGTGGATCGCGCGCTGCGCGTCCGCCGCCTGCGCGCTGTCGACGACGACGGAGATGTTCAGCTCCGACGCCCCCTGCGCGATCGCGATCACGTTCACCTCCGCCTCGGCCAGCGCGCCGAAGAGCCGCGCCGAGACGCCGGGCGTCCCCGCCATCCCCAGCCCCACGGCGGCGATCGTCGTCACGTCCGCCAGCACGTCGACGCCGTCCACCTCGCGCCGCGCCAGCTCGGCGGCGAAGGCGTCCCGGAGCTGCGTCGCCGCCGCCTCCGCGGCCGCGGCCGGGATGCCGATGCAGATCGAGTGCTCCGACGACGCCTGCGAGATGAGCGACACCGAGATCCCCGCGCGCTCCAGCGCCCCGAACGCCCGCGCCGCCACGCCGGGGACGCCGAGCATCCCGTTGCCGGTGATCGTCACGAGCGCCTGGCCGGCGATGGCCGAGATGGCCTTCACCGGCAGCGGCGTGCGCGGCCCGCGCCCGTTGGAGCGGCCCGCCGGCGGCTTGCGCCGCCGCGCGCGGGCCGCGATCTGCGTCCCCGGCGCCTCGGGGTCCGCCAGCGGGCGCACCGCCAGCCGCGTCGCGCTCCCGAGGGCGATCAGCGCGCGCGGGTGCAGCACCTTCGCGCCGTAGTACGCCAGCTCCGACGCCTCGCGCGTGTCGAGCGCGGGGATGAGCCGCGCGTCGGGCACCACGCGCGGGTCGGCGGTGAGGAAGCCCGGCACGTCCTTCCACAGCACGACCTCCTGCGCCTTGAGCACGCGGCCGAGCACCGTCGCCGTGAGGTCGGAGCCGCCGCGCCCCAGCGTGACCAGCGCCCCGTGCGACCCGCGCGCGATGAAGCCCGGCACCACCGGCACGACGCCCTTGGCGAGCAGCGGCCCGAAGACGCGCGCCGCCGCCGCCGCCGTGCGGTCGACGTCCGGCGCCGCGTTGCCGTGCCGGTGGTCGGCGTGGATGACCTCCAGCGCGTCCACGAACTGCGCCGGCCGCCCGGCGGCCACCAGCGCGGCGGCAAGCAGCCGCGCCGAGAGCCGCTCGCCACGCGCCACGACGGCGTCGGTGGTCGCCGGCGTCAGCTCGCGGAGCGCGCGCAGGCCGTCGGCCATCCGCGCCAGCTCGTCGAACGCCTGCGCGATGGCGCCCCTGAGCGCGGTGCGCGTCCCCTCGTCGAGCCCGAGCGCGCTCACCGCGTCGGCGTGCTGCCGCCGCAGCGCCGCGATCACCGCCGTCGCGCCGTCGTCCGTACCCTCCGTGCCGGTCGAGGCGCGGCGCGCGACGTCGAGGAGCGCGTCGGTGACGCCGCGCATCGCCGAGGCGACGACGACCGCCGGGCCGGCGGCGCCCGCGCGCGCGACGATCCCCGCGGCGTGGCGGACCGCCGCGGCGTCCTCGAGCGCGGCGCCGCCGAATTTGTGGACGGTGAGGGGGATGCTCGTGCTCAAACTCGTGGGGGCTGGAATGGACGGCGAGCGGTCGGTCGTCGGTCGACTGCAGGACCGACGACCGCCGTCTATGAATGCCGCATCTGGCGTGAATAGACAATGACGGCGCGGAAACCTTGACGCCCGGTGTGGCGCGCGTACTATATCGACCGTCGATATAGTCCCCGCCGCCGAGGTGCCCGTGCCGACCACGCCCGCCGACCCGGAATCGCTGCTGCCGCTCACGCCGCTCTCGTTCCACGTGCTGGTCGCCCTCGGCGACGCCGAGCGGCACGGCTACGGGATCATCAAGGAGATCGAGGCGCGCTCGGACGGGCGCATCCGCCCCGGCGCCGGCACGCTCTACGCCGCCGTGCAGCGGCTCCAGGACGACGGCGTGATCGAGGAGTGCGACGGGCCCGCGGGCGCGCGCGAGGCCGACGCGCGGCGGCGCTACTACCGGCTCACCGCGTTCGGCCGCCGCGTCGCGCGCGCCGAGGCGCTGCGGCTGGCGCGGCTGCTCGACGTCGCGCGCGCCAAGGCCATCGCCCCCGAGCTCCGGCCGGCCGTCGGCCAGAGGAAGGCGTGAGCGGCGCGGCGCGATGGGTCGCGCTCGCGGCGTGCCGGGGCGCGGCGCGGCTCCTCCCGCGCCCGTTCCGCGAGCGCTACGGCGACGAGCTCGCGCGGACGGTAGCCGACCGGGTGGAGGACGCGGCGGGCGCGCGCGGCGCCGCTGGCGCGCTGGCGTGCGGCGCGCGCGAGGCGCTCGACATCGCGGCGACGGCGGCGCGGCTGCGTGGGGCCTTGATTAATCAAGGCCCCACGCAGCCGGATCAAAGCCCCGCGTGGTCGTTCGACGCCTGGCGGCGCGACCTGCGCCACGCCGCGCGCGCGCTCGCCAAGCGCCCCGGCTTCCTCGCCGCCGCGGTGCTCACGCTGGCGCTCGGCATCGGCGCGAACACCGCGATCTACAGCCTGGTCAACGGCGTCGTGCTGCGCCCGCTGCCGTACGAGCGGCCCGACCGCCTGGTAATGGTGTGGGCGGACCTCGTGCGCGAGGGAAACCACCGCTTCAGCGCGTCGCTCCCGGACTACCGCGACTGGCGCGACCAGAGCACCGTGTTCTCCGGCGCCGCCGCGCAGTTCGGCATCGGAATGCGGATGCGGGTGGAGCGCGATCCCGAGCTCGTGCGCGCGGCCCGCGTGACCGAGAACTTCTTCGACGTGCTCGGCGCGCGGCCGGCCCTCGGCCGCGCGCTCGCGCCCGCGGACACCGTCCCCGGCCGCCGCGGCGTCGCCGTGATCAGCCACGCGCTCTGGCGGCGGAGCTTCGCGTCGTCGCCGGCCGCCCTCGGTCGCGTCGTCTGGCTGGACGGCGCGCCGTACGAGGTGGTGGGCGTGATGCCGCCGGACTTCATGGCGCCTGTCTTCTTCCGGGCGCCGCACGTGCCGGCCGACATCTGGCTCCCCTTCGACCTGCCCGCCGAGTTCGATCAGCGCGGCGCGGCCACCCTGCAGGTGGTGGCGCGGCTGCGGGACGGCGTCGCGCTGGCCGGAGCGCGCCGCCAGCTCTCGGAGATCGGCGCGCGCCTCGCCGCCGCGTACCCGACGACGAACAAGGACGTCGGCGTGAACCTCGTGCCGATGGAGGAGCAGATCCTCGGCGAGCTGCGGCCGTCGATGCTCACGCTGCTCGGCGCGGCGGGCTTTCTCCTGCTCATCGCCTGCACCAACGTCGCCAACCTGTTCGTCGCGCGGGCACTCGACCGGCGGCGCGAGGTGGCGATCCGGCTCGCCCTCGGCGCCGGCCGCGCCGCGGTGATCCGGCAGTTCCTCGCCGAGGGGGCGCTGGTCGCCGCCGCCGGCGGCGCGCTGTCGGTGGCGGTGGGGTGGTGGGGGATGCGCGTGCTCCTCGCCTTCGCGCCGCACGACACGGTGCGGCTCGACGGCGTGCGGCTCGACCTGGCGGCGCTCGGCTTCTGCCTGACGCTGACGGCGCTCGTCGGGCTCGGCGTGGGGCTGGCGCCCGCCTTACGAGGCTCACGCGTCGAGCCGCGGGGCGCCTTGATCGATCAGGGCGCCCCGCGGGGGAGCGCCCGCTCGGGTCGCGTCCGGAGCGCGCTGGTCGTCGCGCAGATGGCGCTGGCGGTGATCCTGCTCGCCGGGGCCGGCCTCATGGCGCGGACGCTGACGCGGCTCGGGCGCGTGGACCTGGGCTTCCCGGCCGACCACCTGCTGACGATGCGCTTCGGGATGTCCGAGCAGCGACACGACACGCCCGAGCGCCAGATCGCCTACCTCCGCGAGCTCCTCTCGCGCTTCGAGCGAGTGCCTGGCGTGGGCTCCGCCGCGTTCAGCAGCCGCCTCCCGCTCGACCCGGCGTACGGCGTCTGGCCGGTGCGCATCGAGGGGCAGCCGTCGGGCGAGGGAGATCGCCCGATCGTCGGCGCGCGGGTCGTCAGTGACGGCTACTTCCGCGCGATGCGCATCCCCGTCGTCGCCGGCCGCGACCTCGCCGGCCGCGACGACGACAAGGCGCCGAAGGTCGCCCTCGTGAACGTCACCTTCGCGCGCCGCTTCTGGGGGAGCGCGCGGGCGGCCGTCGGGCGCCGCATCGGGATCGGTCCCGGCACGCCGCCGTGGACCGAGGTGGTCGGCGTGGCGGGGGACGTGGCGCACGACGGCGTCGGGTCGGAGCCGATCGCCGAGATGTACGTCCCGTTCGCGCAGCTGCCGGCGACCGGGGGCGCGCTCGTGGTGCGGACGACCACCGACCCGGCGCCGCTGGCCGGCGCCATCCGCCGCGCCGCCTTCGCGGCCGACCCCGAGCAGGCGCTGATCGACGTCAGGCCGATGCGCGAGACGGCGGACAACTCGGTCGCGCCGCGCCGCTTCCTGCTCCTGCTGCTCGGCGCCTTCGCCGGCGTGGCGCTGGCGCTCAGCGCGGTGGGCGTCTACGGCGTGCTGGCGTACGTGGTGGGGCAGGGGGCGCGCGAGATGGGGATCCGTCTGGCCCTCGGCGCGCAGCGGCGGGACCTGCTGCTCATGGTCGCCCGCCGCGGGGCGGTGCTCGCCGTCGCCGGAGCCGCGTTAGGCCTGGTCGGCGCGGCGGGGCTGACCCGCTTCCTCGAGCGCCAGCTCTACGGCGTCTCCCCCACCGACCCGGCGACGCTGGGCGGGGTGGCGGCGCTGCTGATGCTGGTCGCCGTCGCGGCGGCGCTCGTCCCCGCCCGCCGCGCGGCCGCCGCCGACCCGGTGTCGGCGCTGCGGGCGGAGTGACCCCCACCGTCCCGGATCACATGGCGGTGAAGCCGCCGTCCACGGGGAGCGCGACGCCGGTGACGAAGGAGGCCTCGGCGGAGACGAGCCAGAGCGCGGCGGCGGCGCACTCCTCGGCGGTGCCGAGGCGCCCCATCGGCTGGGCCGCGGCGTAGGCGGACCAGGCCGCCTGCGGGTCGGGCATCGCGTCGGCGAAGCCGCGCAGCATCGGCGTGTCGATGATGCCGGGGCAGAGGGCGTTGACCCGGATGCCGCGCGTGGCGTAGTCGAGCGCGAGCGCCTTGGCGAGCATCACCACCGCGCCCTTCGACGCGCAGTACGCCGGCGAGTTCGTCTGCGCGACGAGGCCCGTCTTGCTGGCGGTGAACAGGATCGAGCCGCCGCCGGACTGCCCGAGCATGATCGGGATGGCGTGCCGCGCGGCGTAGAGCGGGCCGCCCAGGTTCACGGCGAGCAGTCGTTCGATCTCGCCGTCCGTGCTCTCCGGCAGGAGCTTGGGCAGCGTCACGCCCGCGTTGCACACCAGGACGTCGAGCGCGCCGTAGCGCTCCACGCAGCGGTCGATCGCCCGCTCGTTCTCGGCGCGGCGGCTCACGTCGGTGGGCACGAACAGCGCCTCGCCGCCGCCCGCCTCGATGTCGAGCGCCAGGGCCCGGCCCTCGGCCGCGCGCAAGTCGGCCAGCACCAGGCGCGCGCCCTCGCGCGCGAAGCGGTGCGCGCACGCGCGGCCGATTCCGGTGCTGGCGCCGGTCAGCACCACCGCCTTGCCCTCGAGGCGCCGCTCAGCGCCGGGCACGAGACCCGCGCGGCCTCACGCCCGCGCCGCGGCCGCGCGCCGCACCGAGGACTGTCGCACGATCAGCTCGGGGTCGAACATCCGGCGGACGGAGACCGTCCGCCCCGGCGCGGCGATCTGCTTGCCGAGCACCATCGCCGCGGTGCTGCCCAGCACGCTCTTCGGCATCGCCATCGTCGTCAGGCCGGGCGCGGTGAGCGCGGCGGTCGGGATGTCGTCGAAGCCGACCACGGCGATGTCGTCGGGGACGCGCAGGCCGGCGTCGCGGATGACGCTCATCGCGCCGAGCGCCATCATGTCGTTCGCGGCGAAGACGGCGTCGACGGCGCGGCCGGCGGCGAGGAGGCGCCGCATCGCCTCCTGCCCGCCGGCGTAGCGGAAGTTGCCCTCGGCGATCAGCGCCGGGTCGGGCGTGACCCCGGCCTCCTCGAGCGCGCGCCGGTAGCCCCGCTCGCGCAGGACGCGCCCGTACGTGGTGCTGCCGGCCCCGTGCTGCGGCCCGCCGATCATCGCGATCCGCCGGTAGCCCTGGCCGGTCAGATGTCGCACCGCCTCGAGCGCGCCGCGCTCCGAGTCGGCGAGGAGGCAGCTGACGCCGTCCACGTCGTAATCGCGCTCGATGGCGACGATCGGCACGTGCCCCCGGCGCCGGGCGTAGCGGCGCAGCGCCTCCTCCGGCACGCTGTCGCCGACGAGCACGAGTCCGACCACGTGCCCGTCGACCAGCATGCGCAGGTTGCGCTCGCCGAGGTCGCAGCGGTGGTCCGAATCGCACAGGAAGAATGCGCGCCCGTCCTCGCGCAGGGCGTGGCTCAGGCTGCGCACGATCTCGGTGAAGAACGGGTTCGTGAGGTCCGACACGACGACGCCGACCGCGTAGCCGCGCTGCGTCTTGAGGCCGCGCGCGAACTGGTTGGGGCGGTAGCCCATCTCGTCGACCGCGCGCTGCACCCGCGCCCTGGTGCTCGACGAGACCCACTCGGCGCCGTTGACGACGGCCGAGACGGTGGCGGCGGAGACGCCGCATCGCTTCGCGACGTCGTGGAGAGTCAGAGCGGACATACGGTCGGGCACCGGCGTGGGGGGTGGGGGCGCGCGGCGGCGCCGGCGGATCGGTGACGTCGAGATCTGTCGAACGCGCCGCGCGGCACGCACGCCTGCCGTTCTACGCGGCGCTGCTTGCGAACGATGAACATCGGCGCGGAGCTCGCCGGCGATCGCGCGCCGGTGCCTCCCACTCGCCGTTCGTCATTCGCGAACCCAGAGCAGCGGCTGCCGGATCGGGTAGTTGCGGATCACTTCGTCGACCGTGGGGTCGGCGGGGAGTGTCTTCCACAGCTCGACGTAGCGCGCCTCGCCGAGCGCGCGGCCGCCGAAGAGGAGCGCCGGGTGCCGGACCGGCCACTGGTCGTGGTACATGACGTCCGGCGCCTTCGGCCAGCTGCGCTTGTCCTTGATGAAGGGGTACATGAACGCCAGCGCGCGGCGCATCCCGCGCCCGTCGGGCGCCTCGTAGCGCCAGAGGTCGTCGCCCGGCGTGGAGAGCACCTCGGCCAGCGTCGCCATGACGTCGAGCTGGAAGAGCGAGTAGCCGTACGGCTTGGTCCGGGCCAGCTCCTTCGGGAAGCTGCCGTCGGCGGCCATCTGCTGGGGGACGAGCGTCTCCTTGAAGAACGCCCGGGTGCTCGCGAGGCGCGCCGTGTCGCCCACCAGGCGGGCGAATTCCGCGACCTGGAGCGCCCACGCGGCGCTGTGGTTGTTGCCGTTGTCCCGCTCGGCGATGCCGTACGGGTGCGTCGTCATCCACTCGAGGTACTGGCGGAACCAGTCCTTGACGCCGCTCACCGTCCCGCCGCCCACGTACCCGGCCCGTTCGAGCGCCGAGACCGCGCGCGCGACCTCCACCAGGTGGATCGTGTCGATGATCCCGATGCCGCGTCCGGTCGCGACGCCCTTGATCGCCTGCCCGTAGAGGAGGTTCGGGTTCATGCGCGTGCGTTCGGCGACGAACCAGGCGCGCAGGTGGGCGACCGCCTGACGAGCGTACCGCGCGTCGCCGGTGAGCTGGTAGGCGGCGACGAGGGCGGGGACGATCTGGCTCAGCCGGCGCATCGCGTCGCGGTGGGCCACGAAGTTGTCGGGGTTCGTCTCGCCGTCGCGCCGGACGTACGGCCCGCCCGGGTTCAGCGGGTCGGGCCACCAGTAGTCGCCCTCCGAGTAGAAGTCGTGCGGCCCGCCGGCGCTCCGCTCGGCGCGGAACGCGGTGATCGTGACCGGCGGCTCGCGGAGGTAGCGGCGCGCGGCGGCGAGCACACGCCCCCGCTCGATGCGGGCGAGCTCGCGGCGCGTGAGCAGCCCGCCGGCCGGCGGCATCAGCGTCGCGCTGCTCGCGGCGGCGTGGATCTCGATGTCGTAGGTCAGCGCGCCGGTCGCCGGGATCGCGACCGCCACGACGCGCCGCCCGCCCGACCGCTCCGCCGTCCGCTCCACCCGCGCGCTCGTGGCCGGCGCCCAGCGCAGGGCGACCCACGCCGCGCCGCGCCGCAGCTCGACGAGTCCGGGCCGCGCACTCAGCGAGTCGGACGGGAGGAGGAGCAGGGGGAGCTGCTCGACGAACGCGCCGGCGTGCTCGACGGCGACGTGAAGCCCCAGCTCGCGGAAGACGACCGTCTTCGCTCCGTGGCCGCCGAGCCGGTACTCGATGCGGTACTCGCCCGCCGGCAGGTCCCGGTTCCCCGGGGCCGGCGTCACGACGCCGGCGCCGACGCGGAACGCGGCGCCGAAGCTCGCCGCCTCGTAGACGCGTGCCGTGTCGGCCGCCGCGGGACGGGTGCCCCACGCGGTTCCGAGGCCGTCCGTCTGCGACTGCAGCACCGAGCCGGCCCCCGGAACCCAGAGCAGGCCGAGGCCGTAGCGCTGCTGGGCGGTGGCCGTCTCCCCGGCGGTGAACGCGGCGTAGTAGGCCGGGCGCCGAACGTAGCTGAAGACGACCGCCTTGCGGCCGTCGGTGCGCTGGTGGGTGAAGCGGGTCTCCCGCTGGTGGCGCAGCGCGGCGACCGCGTCCCGCCGCTGCTGCTCGCCGGGGTACCAGCGGACGTGGCTGCGGTGCAGGAAGGCGTAGGGCGAGAACGCGCGGAAGGCGCCGACGGCGAGCGAGTCCACCCGCGGCCAGCGCCGCTCCAGGTCGGCCCGCCGCGCCGCCCGCCGCCGCGCCAGCCCCTCGCGGGTCGGCCCCAGGACCCGCGCCGCCTCCACCACCTCGGCCAGCGGGTTGCCGGTCTCCGACTCCTCCGGCCCCGCCTCGGCCACCGCCGAGCGGCGCTGGCGCGTCTCGACGGCGCGGTTCAGCGTCAGCGCTGAATCGTTAGGCTCCGGGACGGCGTTGTAGCCGAACCACTCGTACCAGCGCCGCGTCCCGTCGGCGAGCCCGCGGCCGAGCGGCGTGCCGCGGGCGTAGTGCCACGCCATGTGCGTGTTGCTCTGGTGCGTGTTCAGGTTGTAGCCCCAGTCCGGG
>DATFPD010000702.1:0-1802 GCA_035265005.1 Gemmatimonadaceae bacterium
CACAGGATGAACAGGATGGGGGCCCCGGGAGACTGCTCATCCCGGGGCCCCCATCCTGTTCATCCTGTGCATCCTGTCGCAGTTCATCCTGTCAAAATGCCGTCGCCGTCGCCGTCGTCTGCGAACTGACCACTACCGACCTCTGTCGGGGAACGGACTGCGTATGGTCCCCGCTTCTCGAGAACGCAGGGCGTCCGGCGTCGGCGCGCGGCGCTCATCCGCCCGCGCCCAGCCGCGTGGACTGCCACGCCACCTCGCGCCAGGCGCCGCCGCGGCGCTCGTAGACGTCCGTGAAGCGGACGACGAGCGCGACCCGCTGTCCGGCCGCGGTCACGCGCAGCACCGCGCGCCCGCCGACGACCGCCACCGAGCCGTCGCCGAGCAGCCGCGCCCGCACGTCGGTGGGGACGATCGAGTCGTACGCGATCCGCCCCGTGCGGATCGTCTCCAGGAACTGCGCCTTGTTCTCCATCTCGCCGTTGGAGTGCACGTAGGTGAGGCTGTCGTCGAGCACCGGGCCCAGCGCGGCGACGTCGCGGCGGAGGAGCGCGTCGAGCCGCTCCCGCTGCGCGCGACGTACGCGCTCAAGCTCGGTCGATGCCGTGACCCCGGCGTGACCCCGTGGGCGACAGGCCGGAACGAGCGAGCAGAGCCCAATCAGGGCGAGCGGGACGAGGACGCGGCGGTTCATGTGTCGGTCGGTCCGGGGGCGGGTGAGCGAAGGCGTCTCGTCAGGAGCTTGACATGCCCGCTCCCGGCGGGCAACCGTGGCGCGCACGGCGCGTGACCGAACAGCCAGCGTCGCGACCCCCCTGACCATTCGCGAACGGAGAGTGCCATGCGAGAGCGCCGGTCGGACCGCGGAGTCTGGACGGAGCGCGCGGGCGTGTGGATCGAGGGGGCGGCGCGCGACCTGGGGTACGCGGCGCGCGGGCTGCGTCGCGAGCCGCTCTTCACCGCCGGCGTGATCGTGACGCTGGCGCTGGGGCTCGGGGCGAACGCGGCGATGGCTGGGCTGCTCGACCGGCTGCTGCTCCGCCCGCCCCCGCACGTGCGCGACGCGGGACGAGTGGCGCGGGTCGCGGTCGAGCACACGGGGCGCGACGGCCGGCCGTACGCGATGGGGACGATGTCGTACCCCGAGTTCGAGGACCTGCGCACGCTCGCGCGCGCGTTCGAGGAGGTCGCCGCCGCGCGCGCGGACGAGGTGACGCTCGGCAGCGGCGCCGACGCCGCGCAGGTGCGCGCCGAGCTGGTGTCCGGGGGCTACTTCCGGCTGCTCGGGACGCGCCCCGCGCTGGGGCGGTTCTTCGGCGAGGACGAGGACCGCGCGCCGGCCGGGACGCCGGTCGTGGTGCTGTCACACGACTTCTGGCGCCGCCAGTTCGGCGCCGACCGCGCCGCGCTCGGCAGCACGGTCCGCCTGGACGGCGGCGAATTCACGGTGGTGGGGATCGCGCCGCGCGGGTTCACCGGCGCGGGGATCGAGCCCGTGGACGTGTGGGTGCCGCTGGCCGCCGGCGCGGCCGCCTCCTTCCCCGGGGGCTGGCGGGAGATGCGCTACTTCAACGCCGCCGCGGTCGTCGCGCGGCTGCGCCCGGACGTGGCCCCCAGCGCCGCCGCCGAGGACGCCACGCGGGCCCTGCGCGCCGGGGCCGCGGCGGCCGGCGCGTCCGACGACGAGGACGCGCACCCGCCGCGGGTGGTGCTCGGCGCGCTGGCGCCGGGGCGCGTGGCCGGGGGCGCCGCGACCTCAGAGACGCGCGTCGCGCTCTGGTCGGGCGCGGTCGCGCTGGTGGTGC
>DATFPD010000703.1:0-8096 GCA_035265005.1 Gemmatimonadaceae bacterium
GCCTGCACGCGGGCGGTGCGCGACTGGGTGACCTCGACGAGCGTGGCCGCGCCGGCGCCGTAGCGGAGCTGCGACGCGTTCAGTGCCTGCTCGGCGGCGGCGATCTGCGCCTGGGCGGCCTTGAGCCGCTCCTGCGCCGCCCGCTGCTCTAGGAACGCGCGCCGCACCTGCAGCGAGACGCTCTGCCGCTCCGTCTGGAGCGCGATGCGGGCGTTGTCCTGGGCGATCTGCGCCCGCTGCGCGGCGAGCGACGTCGCCCCGCGGTCGAAGAGCGGGACCGAGATCCCGACCGAGATCGAGCCGCCGCGCCGCTGGTCGAGCTGGTCCGCGAACGCGACGTCGGACGCGCTGCTGAAGGCGCTGTTGTAGCCGGCGCCGAGCGAGATCGTCGGCCACTTCCCTGCCTCGGCCGCCCTGACGCCCGCCCTCGCCGCGTCGAGCCGCGACTCCTGCGCGTCCAGGTCGGCGCGCTGCGCCAGCGCGCGCGTCACCAGGCTGTCCAGGTCGTACGTCCGGCCGACGGCGGCCGAGTCGTTCACGTCAGGCGGGACGAAGTCGTACTCGCCCGAGGCGTCGAGCTGGAGCGTCTGCATCAGGTCCACCTTCGCCAGCTCGAGCGCGTTGCGCGCGTCCACGACCGTCGCCCGCGCCGCGGCCACGCTCGCCTGCTGCTGGTACTGGTCGGAGATCGGCCGCTTCCCGGCCTTCACCAGCAGGTCGATCTGCCGCTGCTCCGCCTCCAGCGACGCCAGGTTCTGCTCCTGCACGCGGAGCTGCTCCCGCTGCGTCACCAGCGCCAGGTAGTTCGAGGCCACGGTGAAGACGACGGTCTGCTTCGTCCGCGCCAGCTCCCGCGTGCTCGCCTGCTCGGTGAGCTTCGCGCCGCGCAGGTTGGCCACGTTCTTCAGCCCGTCGAACAGCGTGACGCTCGACGAGACGCCGGCGTTGAGCGACTGCGTCGTCTGGTCCACGATCCGCCCGTCGCTCTCGCTGAACGCGCGCCCGTAGCTCTGCCCGGTCGACGTGCTGAGGCTCAGGCTCGGCGCGAACTGCAGCTTCTGCTGCGTCACCGACGCCGCGTCGAGCGCGTTCTCGTTCTTCGCCTGCCGCACCGTCGCGTTCTGCTGGAGCGCGATCCGGACCGCCTGGTCGAACGTGATCGGCGTCGCGCTCTGCGCGCCGAGCGAGGCGCCCGCGAACGCCATCGCCGCGGCTGCCGTGAAGAATCTATGCGAGAACATTGGCTTCATCTCTTTGCAAAGTGTGTCAACCGCTTGGCACGGATGAACACGGATACTGCTCCACATCCACCCTCCTGCCCGCCCGGCAGTATCCGTGTTCATCCGTGCTTCCATCCGTGTTCATCCGTGTACCGCCGTCAGGCAGCCTTACTCGTACCGGAGCGCCTGGATCGGATTGAGCGCCGCCGCCTTACGCGCCGGGTAGTAGCCGAAGAAGATCCCGACGGCCGCCGAGAAGCCGACCGCCATGAACACCGCCGAGAGCGGGGTCGCCGTGCTCCAGCCGGTGAAGTGGCCGAGCAGCGCCGCGCCGCCGTAGCCCGCGGCGAGCCCCACCACGCCGCCGAGCAGGCTCATGACGATGCTCTCGACCAGGAACTGGGTGAGCACGTCCGAGCCGCGGGCGCCGATCGCCATGCGGATGCCGATCTCGCGCGTCCGCTCGGTGACCGAGACGAGCATGATGTTCATGATCCCGATCCCGCCGACCACCAGCGACACCGACGCGATCGCCGCCAGCAGCCCCGACATCACAGAGGTCGTCTGCGTCGCCGCCTGCGCGATCTCGGTCTGGTTGCGGACGGTGAAGTCGTCGTCGGCCGCGTCGCCCAGGCGGTGCGACTCGCGCATGATCGCCGAGATCTCCTCCTGCGCCGCCGGGATGTCCGCCGTCGAGAAGGTGCTGGCGAGGATCTGCCCGATCCGCACGTTGCCGCTCAGGCGGCTCTGCGCCGTCGTGTAGGGCATCAGGATCACGTCGTCCTGGTCCTGCCCGCCCGCGTTCTGCCCCTTGGCCGCGAGCACGCCGATCACGGTGAACGGCACGTGGCCGATCTGGATCTGCGACCCCACCGGGTCCGCGCCGGGGAACAGGTTGCTGGCGACCGTCGCGCCGAGCACCGCCACCTTGCGCGACGACTTCACGTCGCCGTCGGCGAAGAACTGCCCCGACGAGATTGTCCAATCGCGTATCGTGAGGAAGTCGATCGACACGCCGTTGATCATCGTGCGCCAGTTCCCCTGACCGCCGATCACCTGCGCCCGCGTCGAGACCACCGGCGAGACGGCGGCGAGCGTCGTCCCCTCCAGCTTCAGCTTCTCGGCGTCATCGATCGTCAGGCGGTTGAACGTCCCGGCGCCCTGGCTCGCCCCGCCCGCGTTGAACGACCCGGGCATGACGATGATCAGGTTCGTGCCGAGGCTCGAGATCTGGGCCTGGATCTGCGACTGCGCGCCGTTGCCGACGGCGACCATCACGATCACCGACCCGATCCCGATCACGATGCCGAGCATCGTGAGGAGCGTCCGCAGCTTGTTCTTCAGGATGCTCTCGGACGCGATCTTGAACAGTGTCGAGCTCTTCATGCTGCCTCCTCTGTGGCGGGGCCTTGATCAATCAAGGCCCCACTCTGCTCCCAACCGATGTCGAGTGAATTCGCGGCGCGGAGGTCGTCCGCGGCCCGGCGGCGCGCGGCCACCGGGTGGTCGCGGCGGATGCGCCCGTCGCGCACCTCGACGACCCGCTTCGCGTACTGGGCCACCTCCGGCTCGTGCGTCACGAGCACCACGGTGATCCCCTGCTCGTTCAACTCCTGGAACAGCGCCATCACCTCGACCGTCGTGCGGCTGTCGAGATTGCCCGTCGGCTCGTCGGCCAGCAGCAGGGTGGGGCTCGTCACCAGCGCGCGGGCGATCGCCACGCGCTGCTGCTGCCCGCCCGAGAGCTCGCTCGGCTGGTGGTCCAGCCGCTCGCCGAGGCCGACCCGGGCCAGCGCCTCCGCGGCCACCTTCTTCGTGTCGCGCTTCTTCCCCGTGCGGTCGTAGAGGAGCGGGAGCTCGACGTTGTCGAGCGCGCTCGTCCGCGCCAGCAGGTTGAAGCCCTGGAAGACGAAGCCGAGCTTCTGGTTCCGGAGGTCGGCGAGCTGGTTCTTCGACAGGTTGTCCACCCGCACGCCGTCGAGCACGTAGCTCCCCTCGCTAGGCACGTCCAGGCAGCCGAGGATGTTCATGAGGGTGGACTTCCCCGAGCCCGACGAGCCCATGATCGCCACCATCTCGCCGGCGCCCACCGTCAGGTCCACTCCGCGGAGCGCGTGGACATCGCTTGCGCCGGTGCGGTAGACCTTGCTGACCTTCGAGATCCGGATGACTGGTGCGTCGTTGTTCGTCATGGTCGCGTCTCCTCAGAACCCGCGCGGCCCGCCGGCCGGGCCGCCACGCGGCGCCTGCGGCTGGAGCGGGTTGGTGGTCTTCGCGGCCTGCGTGCCCTGCGCGGCGCCACCCGCGGCGCTCGTCGTCTGGCCACCGACGCCCACGATCACCTGCATCCCGGCCTCGATCGCGCGGCCGCTCACCTCGGTGCGCGTGCCGTCGCTGAGACCCGTGCGCACGCGCGCCACGGCGAGCTTGCCGTCCTTGCCGACGTACCAGAGCTGCGCCGCCGCCGAGCCGGTCGCCGTCCCGCCGCCGCCGGCCGCCGCCCGCTGCGCGCGCATCGCGGCGAAGCGGGCCCGCGCCGAGTCGGTGATCCCGGCACCGCCCTGCGCACGCGCGGAGTCGGTGCGGGACGGCGCCGCGGCGTTGCCGCTCGCCGCGGCCTGGGCCTGCATCTCCGCGGTCGGGCGGAGGCGGAGCGCGGCGTTCGGCACCAGCAGGACGCTGTCCGCCGAGCCGGTGACGAACTGCACCGTGGCGGTCATCCCCGGCAGCAGCTTGCCGCCCTTGTTCTCCACGCCGATCACGGCCGTGTAATTGACGACGTTGTCCTGCGTCTTCGACTGGAGCCGCACCTGCTGCACCTTGCCGGCGAAGCTCTCGTTCGGGTAGGACTGCACGGTGAAGGTCACCGGCTGCCCGTCCTCGATCCGCCCGATGTCGCTCTCGTCGACCGAGGCCAGGATCTGCATCTCGCCCAGGTCGTTCGCGATCAGGAAGAGCTGCGGCGCCGACAGGCTCGCGGCGACGGTCTGCCCGACGTCCACGTTGCGCTCGACGACCACGCCGTCGATCGGCGCGTAGACGTTCGTGTAGGCGAGGTTCTGCCGCGCGCGGTCGAGGCTGATCTGCGCCGACTTCACGTTGGCCTTCGCCACCGTGTAGTTCGACTGCACGGTGCCGAACTCGCTCGCCGTGACGATCTGGGCGTCGTAAAGCGTCTTGTTGCGGTCGTACTCGTCCCTGGCCAGGGCGAGCTGCGCCTGCGCGCGCTCGAGCCCCGCCTGCGCGTCCTGCACCGCCTGCTGCTGGAGCGTCGGGTCGATGCGGGCGATGAGCTGCCCCTTCTTCACCTTGTCGTTGAAGTCGGCGTAGATCGCCGAGACCTGCCCCGACACCTGCGTGCCGACCTGCACCGTGCGCACGGCGCCGAGCGCCCCGGTCGCCGACACGGTGGCCTGGATGCTCCCGCGCTCGACCTGCGCATAACGATAGGCTGGCGCCTCGCTCGCCTCGGCGCGCCGGTACATCCAGAGCCCGGTGCCGAGCAGGGTGAAGCCGGCGACGGCGGCGGCGGTGATTCGAGTCTTGGTCATTGCGTCCTCGCGGTTGCGTAGCGTTCCCTTTCCCTCGTGCAACCTAGCACGCCGGAGGAGTGTAAGTTTCGTATTGTCAACGAGTTGCACGTGCGTGTCACGAACGGCACTGGGGCGGGTACGAACGGGATGCGGGATGCGGGATGAGCGTGTCATCCCGCGTCCCGCGTCCCCCCATGCGGTTCGTGACGTCCACGTGCCGTTCGTGCCGTCGGCCATGCCGCGCGCGTGCGGCGCCGGATATGCTTGACCGCATGGCCCCCGACACGCCGAAGCGCGCGAGCGGCGCGACCGCCGCCGTCTCACCGGAGAGCTTCCCGCTTCAGCGGCGGGAGATCGTGCTCATCGTCGCGTTCTGGACCTTCATGGGCGTGCTGCTGGCCGCGAACCGGCTGTTCGATCCGCGCGGCGGCCGGATCCAGGGGACGATCGAGCTGCTGCCGGTGACGTTCGCCGAGTCGTACCTGTGGGCGCTGCTCACGCCGCCCATCTTCTGGCTCGGGAGCCGCTTCAGCCTGGACCGCGGCGGCGACGCCCGGCTCTCGCGGCTGCTCCTGTTCGTGGGGGTGGGGCTCGTCGTGGCGGCACTGCACGCGTGGGTGATGGACGTGGTGCGCGACGCCGTGCTGCCGACACCGCCGCGCCGCGGCCCGGGCGGGATCGGGCGCGGTGGGGGCGGGGGCGGGGGGGGCGGACGCGGCGGCGGGCCGGTGCAGTGGCTCTTCCTCCGCTTCGCCTTCTACAACAACCTCTTCGTCTACTCGGCGATCCTCGCCGCCGGGCTCGCGCGGCACTACTCGCTCCGCTTCCGGGCGCGGCAGGCGGAGTCGGCGCGGCTCCAGGCGGAGGCGGCGGTGCTGCACGCGCAGCTCGCGGAGGCGCGGCTGAGCGCCCTGCGGATGCAGCTCGACCCGCACTTCCTCTTCAACACGCTGCACGCCATCTCGTCGCTCGTGGAGCGCGACCCGCGCGGCGTGCGCAAGATGATCTCGCGGCTGAGCGAGCTGCTGCGCCACACGCTGGAGGGGCCGGCCGAGCAGGAGACCACGCTCCAGCGCGAGCTCGACCTGCTGCGCCGCTACCTGGAGATCATGCAGATCCGCTTCCAGGGGCGGCTCGAGGTGACGACGCGCGTCGAGCCGGAGGTGCTGGACGCGCTCGTGCCGAGCATGATCCTCCAGCCGCTGGTGGAGAACGCAGTCAAGCACGGCGTGAGCCGCCTGGTGGACGACGTGGGGCGGCTCGAGATCAGCGCGCGGCGCGACGGCGGCCGCATCGCGCTCGCGGTGCGCGACAACGGCCCGCCGGAGCCGGCGCCCGCGTCGGCCGGCGGCGGCGGCGGCACCGGCCTAACGAATACCCGCGCCCGCCTCGAGCAGCTCTACGGCCCCGACCAGCGCTTCGAGCTGCGACCCGCCGAGGGCGGAGGCATGGTGGCCGAAGTCTCGCTCCCCTACCATACGCGGGCCGACGTACGAAGCGCGGCGGCCGAGTCAACAGCCTACCACGGATGAACACGGATAGAAGCACGGATGAACACGGATGTCTCCCGCCAGTGTCAAAGCCTTTCGCGCCCAGCCGAGCGGGGCTTTGAATTGCGCCCGGAGAGATCCGTGTTCATCCGTGCTTCTATCCGTGTTCATCCGTGGTAGGCAATTCAGTCGGAGGTTGGGACGTGTCTGACCGCAAGCGCATCCGCGCCCTGATCGTGGACGACGAGCCGCTCGCCAGGCAGCGGATCGAGGACCTCCTGCGGCACGAGGAGGGAGTCGAGGTCGCCGGCACGGCCGACACCGGCGCGGCCGCGGTCGAGCGCATCCGCGCGCTGCGGCCGGACATCGTCTTCCTCGACGTGCAGATGCCGGGGAAGACGGGGCTCGACGTGGTGCGCGAGGTGGGCCCCGAGCAGATGCCGCCGACGATCTTCGTCACCGCGTTCGATCAGCACGCGCTCGCCGCGTTCGAGCTGGCGGCGCTCGACTACCTGGTGAAGCCGTTCGACGACGAGCGCTTCGAGCAGGCGTTCCGCCGCGCCCGCCGGGCGATCGAGCTGGAGGAGATCGGCCGGCTGCGCGGGCAGATGCTCGCCCTGCTCGGCGCCGCGCCCCCGCCGCCGGACACTGTCGGTCCGCAGCCGTACCTGGAGCGCATCGCCGTCGAGATGCGCGGCAAGGTGCGCGTGGTGCCGGTCGAGCAGATCCAGTACGTCACCTCCGACGGCCCCTACGCCGAGCTGCACACCGCCGAGCGCACGCACATCATCCGCGAGGCGATGCAGGCGCTGGAGAAGCGCCTCGACCCCGCGCGCTTCTTCCGCATCCACCGCTCGGCGATCGTCCGCCTCGACCAGATCGAGACCCTGCTCCGCGGCGCCGGCGGCGACTACGAGGTCGTGCTGAAGGGCGGCATGCGCCTCCCGGTCAGCCGCTCGCGCCGTGAGGAGCTGGAGAGGAAGCTGGGCGTCATGAGCTGAGAGACGGTGCGAGCTGCGAGCTGCGAGATGCGAGACGGGCCTCGGGATGTCTCCCGAGGCCCGTCTCGTATCTCGTACTTCGCGACTGCGTCTTACTTGCCGCGCCGCCCCTCGCCACGCTTCTCGCCGCGCTCCTTGATCTGGGCGAGGTTGGCGTCGAGCTGCTTCTGCTGCTCGGGGGTGAGCACCGCGCGCAGGGACGCGATCTGCTGCTGGCGCAGCGGCTCCATCTGGGTGCGGAGCGTCTGCGCGCGCTCGCGGGCCGCCTTCACCCCGGCCGAGTCGCCGCGCTCGCGCGCCGCGCGCTCGTCGCGCATGATCGTACCGAACTGCTCGCGCAGCGCCTTCGCCTGCGGCTCGCTCTTCTCGCGCTGGGCCTTGAGCTGCGCCTTCTGCGCGTCGGTCAGCGTGATCCCCTTGAGCAGGGCGCCGCCGGGGCCGCCGCGGCGGCCGCCGCGCTGGCCGCGCTCGCCGCCGTCCTGCGCGACGCGCTCGCGCCGGGGGCGGCCGTCCGTGTCGCGCGTGGCGCCCGGGGTCGAGCTCTGGGCGCCGGCGACGCCGGCACCGATCGCGAGGGCGAGTCCAACCGTCATCATCGTCTTGCGCATTGTCGTCTCCATGCATCTCGTGTGTGATCGTGCCTGTGGAACCGTTCGAACGGTTCGAACCTTCAGCGTGTTATAGGCGCGCACACGCATGGAGGTCCGGTCGATGTCACGAACTGCACGAGCGTGATACCAACCGCACGATAGCGTACAGAAGTCGCGCACTCCGCCGCCGCTGGTTGCAGGACGGCGAGTAATCGCTAGGTTGGGTCGAGGACCCTCCTCTCCCGCACTCCTGCCCCGCCTC
>DATFPD010000704.1:0-1552 GCA_035265005.1 Gemmatimonadaceae bacterium
GGCGGCGCGCGGCGGGGATCGTTAGGTGATCGTCACCTAACGATCCCCGCCGCGCGCCGCCCGCCTTTGTTCGTGCGGGCTGAAGAGTCGTCAGGCGCCCCCGGCGGCGCGTGTTGACGTCTGTTGACCTGTTGAGGACCGGGTGACGACGGCCGCCATCTTTCGCCGCGTACGACGTCACCGCGGACGCCGCGCGGCGCGGAGCCTCCGATCCGACGCCCGGCGCGCGTCCCACTTTGATGGGAGCCCACCATGCGCACCACTATCACTGACACCGCGACGGCCGCGACCCGGCGCCCCGCCCGGGCCGCCGCGCTCGTTGCCGCCGCCGCCATCTTGGCCGCCGCCACGTCCGCCTGCGCCGACCGCCCCGGGCCGATCGACCCCGCCGGCGCCAGGGCGCGCCCCCCGGCCGCGCGCGCCTCGCTCGTCGACGAGCGCGGGTACAGCAAGCTGGTCGTCGACGCGGGCGACCCGTCGCTCCGCATGCTGACCGTGGAGGTGCGCGGCAAGGGCATCGAGGGCGCGCTCGAGTTCAAGCTCAAGGGCTCCTTCGGCACGGTCGCCGTCCCGGCCGGCGAGGGACGCTTCATCGTGCTGCGGGCGTACGACGCCGAGGGGCGCGAGGCGTACGTCGGCGAGACCTCGCTGGACGTCTCGCCCGAGACGAACCCGCAGGTCGAGATCCCGCTGAAGCCGGCGTATGGCGGCGAGCCGCTCGTCGCCACCGTCGGCAGCTACCACGCGGTCATCGACCCGCGCCTCACCACCATCGAAGTGGGGCGGCAGGTCGAGCTGCACGCCACAGTGCTCGACCCCGACGGCTGGAAGGTGGAGCTGCGGGAGGGCGCGAGCCAGTGGCTGCTGGAGGACGACCGCGACGTCGCGTTCCTCGACATCCCGCCGAGCGACCCGCTCACCGCGTACCTCACCGTCTTCCGGCCGGGCACCTTCCAGCTCGTGTACTGCTACCTGGAGGTCAACACCTGCCGGCGTCAGAAGATCGAGTTCGTCCCCGCGCCGCCTGACGAGTACGTCGCGGTGGACGCCGGCGGCTTCCACAGCTGCGGGCTCAGGAAGAGCGGCCGGGCGCACTGCTGGGGTGATAACCGCTTCGGGGAGGCGGCCTCCGGCCGGACCGGTGGCACGCTGGCCGGCTTCGTCTTCACGCAGATCACGGCCGGCGGCAGCTATGGCTCGCTCGGCGGCTTCTCCTGCGCGCTCGACGGCGCCGGCCAGGCATGGTGCTGGGGGAAGAACAACGCCGGACAGCTCGGCAACGGCGCCACGAGCTCGGGCAGCACCGCGGTTCCGCAGCAGGTGGCAGGCGGCTTCACGTTCACGGCGATCAGCGCCGGCGGCGCGCACGCGTGCGGCATCACCACCGCCGGCGCGGCCGTCTGCTGGGGCTCCAACGTCATGGGTCAGCTCGGCAACGGCACCGGCGGCACCATCAACGACTTCAGCGCCGCGCCGCTGGCCGTCTCCGCCAACGGCCTGACCTTCACGTCGATCAGCGCCGGCGGTGACCACAGCTGCGGTGTGGTGACGG
>DATFPD010000705.1:0-25110 GCA_035265005.1 Gemmatimonadaceae bacterium
CCGCGGGAACATAGATCGCCTGCACCGAGGTGATCGAGCCGTTCCTGGTCGAGGTGATGCGTTCTTGCAAATCACCCATTTCTGTCGCCAATGTCGGTTGATATCCCACCGCGCTGGGCATGCGGCCAAGCAGAGCGGAAACTTCGGACCCCGCCTGCGTGAATCTGAAGATGTTGTCGATGAACACGAGCACGTCCGCTTTTTCCTCGTCGCGGAAGTATTCGGCCACCGTTAGGCCGGAGAGGCCGACGCGCAGGCGCGCGCCCGGCGGCTCGTTCATCTGCCCATAGATGAGCGCGACCTTGTCGAGGATGTTCGCTTCCTTGAACTCCAGGTAGAGGTCGTTCCCCTCGCGCGTCCGCTCGCCCACGCCGCAGAACACCGACCGGCCGCCGTGGCCCCTGGCGACGTTGTTGATCAGCTCCTGGATGACGACCGTCTTGCCGACGCCGGCGCCGCCGAAGAGGCCGATCTTGCCGCCCTTCACGAACGGGGCGATCAGGTCGACGACCTTGATCCCCGTCTCGAACACCTCGGTCTTCGGGTCGAGGTCGACGAAGTCGGGGCGCGGGCGGTGGATCGGCCAGCGGGGCGCGCTCGCCGGGATCGGGGCGCCGTTGTCCACCGGCTCGCCGAGCACGTTGAGGATGCGCCCCAGGGCGGCCTCGCCGACCGGCACCGAGATCGCCGCGCCGGTGTCCACTGCCTCCATCCCGCGCATCACGCCGTCGGTGCTGCTCATCGCCACCGCGCGCACCTGGTTGCGCCCGATGTGCTGCTGCACCTCGACGACCACGTTCACGTCGTCGTTCGTTCCCTCGCCGCGCGCGCGCACCGTCAGCGCGTTGTAGAGCTCGGGCAGGTGCTCGGCCTCGAACTCGACGTCGAGGACCGGGCCGATCACCTGCACGACCTTGCCAATGTTCTTCGTGGGGGTTGCCGTGGCAGCCATGTGTTGATCCTGGGTTAGAGCGCCGCCGCGCCGCCGACGATCTCCGCGATCTCCTGCGTGATCTGCGCCTGACGAGCTCGATTGTAGGTGCGGCGGAGTGACTTCAGCATGTCGCTCGCGTTGTCGGTGGCGTTCTTCATCGCCGTGCGCCGCGCGCCGTGCTCGCCGGCTGCCGTCTCCACCAGCGCGCGGTAGACCGAGTTGCGCACGTAGAGCGGCAGCAGCTCCTCGAGGATCGCCTCGGCGGACGGGGCGAGGATGTAGTCGCGCCGCGCCGCGCCCGGCTTGCGCTCGGGGCGCGCCACCGGGAGCACCCGCTCGGACACCGGCGGCGTGGAGAGCGCGGACACGAAGCGCGCGTAGACCACGTAGACCGCGTCCAGCGTGCCGGCGACGAACTCGCCCATCAGCGCGTCCACCAGGTCCGCCGCGTCGGCCGCCGTCGGCCGATCGCCGAGGTCGGTGCGCGAGCGCGCTACCTCGCGCCCCACGTAGCGGAAGTAGCCGAGCCCCTTGCGGCCGACCACGTGGAGCACCACCTGCGTCCCCTCCCGCTCCAGGCGCGCGACGAGGTTCCGCGCCTCGCGGATCAGGTTGGCGTTGAACGCCCCGGCCAGCCCGCGGTTGCTGGTGAGCAGCACCACTGCGGCGCGGCGCACGCGCTCCGGCTGCCGCAGCAGCGGGAAGCGCTCGGCCAGCTCCGGCGAGTAGAGGTTCTCCATCACCTCGCCCAGCGCGGTGGCGTACGGGCGCGCCGCCGCCACGCGGTCGCTGGCGCGCTTCATCTTCGACGTCGCGACCATTTCCATCGTGCGCGTGATCTTGCGCGTGTTCTCGACGGTCTTGATGCGACTCTTGAGTTCTCGCCCTTTGGCCATGCGTGTCTACGAGAGGGTGACGGGGCGCCGGCCGCGCCGCCTAACGGGCGGCGGCGGCCGCCGCCGCGGGCTGGCGCGTCGCCGGCGCGGCGCCCTTCTGCGCCACCTGCCGGTACGCCTCGATCCCGCGCTTCAGCGCCTCCTCCGTCTCCTTCGACAGCTGCTTCTCGGAGCGGATGCGCTCGCCGACCTGCGGGTACTGCGCGGCCATGTACTCGTGGAAGCCGCGCTCCCACTCGCGGATCTCGCCCACCGGCAGCTCGTCCAGGAAGCCGTTGGTCACCGCGTAGATGATCATGACCTGCTGCTCGACCGGCATCGGCTGGTACTGCCCCTGCTTCAGGACCTCGACCGTGCGCGCCCCGCGGTCCAGCTGGCGGCGCGTCGCCGCGTCCAGGTCGGAGGCGAACGCCGCGAACGCCTCCAGCTCGCGGTACTGCGCCAGGTCGAGGCGCAGGCGGCCGGCCACCTGCCGCATCGCCTTCACCTGCGCCGAGCCGCCCACGCGCGACACCGAGATGCCGACGTTGATCGCCGGGCGCACGCCGGAGAAGAACAGGTCGGCCTCGAGGAAGATCTGCCCGTCGGTGATCGAGATGACGTTGGTCGGGATGTAGGCCGAGACGTCGCCGGCCTGGGTCTCGATCAGCGGGAGCGCGGTCAGCGAGCCGCCCGGCTTGAGAATGATCTTGCCATCCACCACGTCGTTGTCCTCGCGCAGCTTGGCCGCGCGCTCGAGCAGACGCGAGTGGAGGTAGAACACGTCGCCGGGGAACGCCTCGCGGCCCGGCGGGCGGCGCAGCACCAGCGACAGCTGTCGGTACGCGGCGGCCTGCTTCGTCAGGTCGTCGTAGACGCAGAGGGTCGCGCGCCCCTCGTTGTACATGAAGTACTCGGCCATCGCGCAGCCGGAGTACGGAGCGATGAACTGCAGCGGCGCGGGGTCCGACGCGGGGGCCGAGACAATGATCGTGTACTCCATCGCGCCGGCCTGGCGCAGCCGCTCGAAGATGCCGGCCACGGTCGACGCTTTCTGGCCAATCGCCACGTAGACGCAGATGACGCCGGTGCCCTTCTGGTTGATGATCGTGTCGATCGCCACCGCCGTCTTGCCGGTGCTGCGGTCGCCAATGATCAGCTCGCGCTGGCCGCGGCCGATCGGGATCATCGCGTCGATCGCCTTGATGCCGGTCTGGAGCGGCTCCTTCACCGGCTGCCGGACGATGATGCCCGGCGCCGGGGACTCGACCTTCCGGGTGGTCGTCGTGCGGATCTCGCCCAGCCCGTCCAGGGGCCGGCCGAGCGGGTCCACCACGCGGCCGACCATCGCCGGGCCCACCGGGACCTCGAGCACGCGGGCGGTGCGGCGGACCTCGTCGCCCTCGCGGAGCTGGAGGTAGTCCCCCAGAATGACCGCCCCGATGTTGTCCTCCTCGAGGTTGAGCGCCATCCCGGTGATGGACTCGCCCGTCTCCGAGGAGCGGAAGTCCAGCATCTCCCCCGACATGGCCTTTCCGAGGCCGTAGATGCGGGCGATGCCGTCCTTCACCTCGAGGACCGTCCCGACCTCTTCGACGTCGAGCTCGTGCAGATCGGCCGCCTCGATCTCGCGGAGCAGGATGTCCTTGATCTCACCAGGACGGAGTGTCGTGTCGGATGCCATAGTGGTGTGTGCGGAGGTCGCGAGCGAAGGCGTTGGCGCCGGCTCAATTCGGACAGCTTGTGAAAATAATCACAAAGCCCCGTGCGTTTCAAGCCGCAGGGTCGGACCGAACCTAAATGCACGGTGAACGGCGCCGACTCAGCCGTCCCGCTGCAAAGTGGCGGCCGCAATGTTTAGCCACGTCGCGGATTCGACCGATGCCACGCTCCCTGAGCGCCGTCTTAGCTTGGCGCCATGGCATCGGCACCGAAGGACCTCAAGCTGTGGCAGGAGGCGGTCGCGTTGGCCGCGGACGTGGTGCGCGCCGTCCGCAACGGCAGCCGCCGGGAGACCAAGGCGTTCACCGATGAGCTGATGGCGGCGGCCTCCGCCGTCGCGTCCGGCATCGCCGACGCATACGGCCGCTACGTCCCGGCCGAGCAGATGGCCAGCTTTCGCGACACCAAGCGCGCGCTGGCCATTCTCGAGACCCGGCTCGCGATCGCCCGGCAAGCCGAGCTGATCTCGGCCGCCACGCTCGCGCAATGCACCGGGCGCGTGACCACGGTCGCCAGGCTGCTCTCGGGCTACCTCAGCCACCTCGAGCGGATCGTGGAGGCCGAAGCGAAAGAGCCCGACGTGCGCCCCCGCGGCGTCGCGTGAGGGGCGCGCGGCGGGCGCGCGGCGGGTCAGGCGCGGGTGCGGGCTCGCCCGTGCGTGAACCGCTCGATGAGGTCGGCGGCGCGGAGGCGGGAGAGCGACGCCGGCTTGGTCCCCACCACGCGCTGCGCGGTGCTCGACAGATGGGACGACGACGCGAAGCCGAGTACCGAGGCCACGTCGCGGATGTCGTAGCCGGGGTTCTTCGCCAGCTCGGCGGCCGCGACCAGGCGCACGAGGTCGATCACGCGCTTGAGGTTCGGTGCGCCGGACGCGGAGAAGGTCCGGCTCAGGTGCTCTCGCGTGACGCCCACCTCCTTCGCCAGCGTCTCGGTGCGCACCAGCCGGCCGGCGTGCGCCACCACGCACCGCCACGCAGCCTGCTGCATGGGCGTGTCCAGCGACAGCGACGGCGGCGGCTCGTTCAGCGCGCGGGCGAAGCGCGCCGAGAACAGATGCGGCACGACGATGTCGCGCACCGCTCCGTCATCCACGCCTTCCACGACGACGTCCGCGAAGTCCTCGGCGGAGCAGCGCGCGAGCGTCGGACCGTCGGCCACGCGCAGCGGGAGGATCGCGAAGAACGGAGCGCTCGGGAACTCGCGCGCGAGCGCAGCGGCGCGCCAGGCCTCCTCGGCGCCGGCGCCGAAGTCCACCAGCGCCGCGTCGACCAGGTGCCGCCGGAACGCGAGCGAGAATTCCTCGGCGGTACGCGCGAGCACGACGCGACTGCGCCGCCGCGGGAACGCCGCCCGCGCGAGCGCGCGCGCCCGCTCGCGGGCGGCGAAGACGGCAATGAACGGCGGCACCGGCGGCGTGCCCGGGCGGGCAGCCGCCCGCGCTGAGGGGCGGATCATCGAAGCGCCAGGCTCAGGTACGCACTGACGGCGTCGCGATCACCATCTCGTTCGCCTTCTGGAGCACCTGCCGCGCGTTTGCGTACGAGATCATTCGCATGGCGTCGTCGAACGGCGCCCAGCAGCAGGCGGTGATCCCTTCGGCCTGCTGGGGGCATGTCGCCTCGTTCGTCGTCTCCATGAGGAAGAAGTGGCACACCTTGTGGATCAGTCGGCCGCGAAAGCGGAAATACCAGTCGATGGTCTCGATGGCCCCCCGGAGCGCCAGATCCGAGAGCCCGGTCTCCTCGGTGACCTCGCGGACCGCGGCGTCCTCGGCTTGCTCCCCGGGCTCGAGGTGTCCCTTTGGAAAGCCCCAGTTGCGGTAGCTGTCGCGGATGAGCAGGTACAGCGTACGACCGGCGCCGCCGTCCACCCCGGCGACCGCCCGGAACACCACGCCTCCGGCCGAGACCTCCTGCTTCGCTCTCGGCCGGGACACTAGACCGTGCTCCGCTCGATGGTGTCCGAGCCCTCCTCGATGTGGGCGCGGCCTTCGATGAACTGCTTCACGACCGGGTCGTCGCTGTTGCGCATCTCGTCGATCGTGCCGACCGCGCGAACGCGCCCTTCGTAGAGCATCGCCATGCGCGTTCCCACCGTGTACGCGCTGCGGAGGTCGTGCGTGATGACCACGCCGGTGACGCCGAGGCGAGTGCGCATGCGCACCATGAGCTCGTCGATCACCGCGCTCGTGACCGGGTCCAGTCCGGTGGTCGGCTCGTCGTAGAGAATGTACGTCGGCCGGAGCGCGATGGCTCGAGCGATGCCGACGCGCTTGCGCATGCCGCCGGAGAGCTCGGCGGGGAAGCGGTTCTCGACGCCGGGGAGGTCGACGAGCTCGAGCGCCTCCTGCACGCGGTCGGCGATCTCCCGCTCCGTCAGCTCGTCCTGCCGCCGAAGTCCCATCGCGACATTCTCGCCGATGGAGATCGAGTCGAAGAGCGCGGCAAACTGAAACACGTAGCCGATGCGCGCGCGGAGCTTGTAGAGCTCGCGGCGAGGCAGCTTCGGGACTTCCAGTCCATCCACGATCACCGTGCCGGCGTCAGGCTCCAGCAGCCCCACGATGTGCTTGATCGCCACCGACTTTCCGGTGCCGGAGTAGCCGATGATGACCATCGTCTCCCCCTCGTTGACGTCGAGGGTGAAGCCGGCGAGGACGCGCTTCGCACCGAAGGCCTTGTGGACGTCGATGAGCTGGATCAAGAGAGCCGAAGGCTTGAATCAGGACGCGCAGGCGACACCGGACAATTCTATCTGCACGAGGCCGGCCGCGCACCCTCGGCACGCGACAGGGGGGAGAGCTCTCGCCCTCCCCCCTGTACGCGCTGCAAACTGCTGTTCGTGCTGGCGGCTACGCGGCGAAGCTGCCGAGCGCGCGGCCCACGTCGCCCTCGCGAAGGCGCTTGAGCGCGCGGTCGCGGAGTTGCCGGACGCGCTCGCGCGTGACGCCGAGCATCGAGCCGATCTCCTCGAGCGTGTGCTCGCGCCCGCCCTCCAGGCCGAAGTACAGCCGGAGCACCTTCGCGTCGCGCGGCGGGAGCGTGTTGAGCGCCTGCTCGATCTCGTCGGTGAGGAAGCGGTTCATCGCCTCCTCCTCGGTGTCGGGCATCTCGTCGGCGACGAAGCGCTCGATCAGCGAGCGATCGCCCTCCGGGTCCATCGGCGCGTCGAGCCGCACGTCGCCGGTGTTCAGCGCGGCGAGCGACTGGACGACGTCGACCGACAGCCCGGTGAGCTGCGCCAGCTCCTCCGGGCTCGGCTCGCGGCGGAGCTTCTGCCGCAGGATCTCGGACGCCTTGATGATACGAGAGAGGTCCGCGGTCCGGTTGAGCGGCACGCGAACCGTCCGACCCTGGCGCGCGAGCGCCGACAGGATCGCCTGCCGGATCCACCACACCGCGTACGAGATGAACTTGACACCCTGGTCGGGGTCGAACTTACGCGCAGCGGTGAGCAACCCGACATTCCCCTCGCCGATCAGGTCGATCAGCGGGAGGCCGCGGTTCTGGTACTTCTTCGCCACCGAGATCACGAAGCGGAGGTTCCGCTTCACGAGCTCCTGGAGCGCGTCGGGATCACCCGCGCGAATGCGCCGGGCGAGCTCGATCTCTTCCGTCCCCTTGAGCAGGGGATAGGTGCTGACCTCGTAGAGGTACTGATCGAGGATGTCCCGCTCGGGCTCGCTAGGCGCGATCCCCGCAGGGGCGGCGCGTCGGCGGCGGCGCTGCTGCTTGACTTCAGTCATGTAGTAGGCCTCGAGCGATTGCCGTGAGCGGGAGGCACGCTGGAGCGCGCCGCCGGCCGCAGGCAGGATTTATCTGGGTGAAGCTGGGTCGAACCGAAATTCACGTCGCCGATCTTCAGCCCGCCGGCGTCCGATCGCGAGCAACGTGCGTCGGAACAGACAGCGCCAAAGGGGTCAACGGAAGCGCTGCAAAATACTGGCCGAACGGCTTTCCGCCAGGCCTGGTTTCTTGACACTCTGGGTACCCCTAACTAGACTACGTGGTTCCTGGCGGTTCGGGTTCCAACTCCACCGGCGGGAAACCCTTAGGAGATTCGAGGGGGCGTAGCTCAGTTGGGAGAGCGCTTGAATGGCATTCAAGAGGTCAGGGGTTCGATTCCCCTCGCCTCCATGGCCGGCGGAGAGTAGCAAGCCGGTCGCCGGGGCCTGACCCGACGGGCTCCTGCAGTCGCGGGAATAGCTCAGTTGGTAGAGCACAACCTTGCCAAGGTTGGGGTCGCGGGTTCGAGTCCCGTTTCCCGCTTGTGGGCCCTGTAGCCGCTTGATCAGTCAAGCGGCTACAATCGCGAACAAGCCGGTGGTGCCGGTGCCGGTCGTCGGGCGGTTAGCTCAGTTGGTTAGAGCGCCACGTTGACATCGTGGAGGTCACAAGTTCGAGTCTTGTACCGCCCATGCCCCGAGAGGAGCTTTCCTCTCGGGGCCTTTTTGTTGTCCAGAACTTTGGACCGGGAGTCCGAGATCGGACAAATCGGGCCTACCATTTGCCTTAGTCCGCTTCGATCCACGCGGCATGAAGGAATCCCGGAGCGTCTGACCGCGGCACTCGCTCCGGCCGCGCCGCGACCCGGCAGCGAACGAGGTGTATGGCCGATCTCCCGGCGCCGAGTGCGTTGAAAGGCACGCGAATCCGACCGATCCTGTGGCGGCTGCCGCTACTGGGGGTGGTCCTGATCGGGTTCGCGTGTCTGCAATTCCTCGACCGCATGCTGCGCCGCGAGTACGTGAACGACGCGACCGCGCGCGCCGCGCAGACCGATGCGCTGCTGGAGAGCTTCATCCGCGACCGGGTGGCCTTCCTGCACAGCCTCCAGGTGCTGGTCGCGCAGGCGCGGACGCCGGTCGACCTGAACGAGCGCTTCACCGAGATGGCGCGGCAGATCAGCGGCAGCGCGCCGGACGTGCTCTCGATCTACCGCCTCGACGCCGCTGGTGTCGTCCGCGACGTCTATCCGCGCACCACGGGAGCCAACTCCCTCGTGGGCGATGACCACTACACCGTGCCGGAGCGCGCGCTGGCGCTCCAGCAGGCGAGCGCGGCACGGGCGCTGGCGGTGGCGGCCCCGGTCACCCTGCGCGACGGCGGGCGCGGGATGCTCGTCTACGATCCGATCATGCACGGTCAGAAGGTGGACGGCTTCGTGGCCGGCGCCTTCGTCTACCAGGCGCTCTTCGGCGAGACGCTCGCCCGGCAGATCCAGGGACGCTTCGCCTACCGCGTCCTGGACGAGGACGGCTCGGTCATCGCGCAGTCCCCCGCCTTCCCGAGCAGCGTCGCGCAGCTGATCACCCGCGAGGTCGTGCTCCCCGCCGAGCACCGGTGGACGCTCGAGGTCGCGGTGCCGCGCTTCCAGCCGCTGACGTCCCGCCTGATCACCTGGCTCGTCGGCGTGCTCCTCATCCTGCTGGTGGTGCTGCTGATCGCGCGGGAGGAGGCACGCGCCGAGCGCCTGGCGCAGCACACGTTCAACCTGGAGCTCCTGTCGCGCGACCTGCTCGACGCCAACGTGCGTCTGGAGGAGCGCGCGCAGCAGGTGATCGAGGCGAACCGGGCCAAGAGCCGCTTCCTGGCGAACGTGTCGCACGAGCTGCGCACGCCGCTCAACGCGATCGTCGGCTACAACTCGCTCGCGCTGGACGGGCTGTACGGCGGCGTCACACCGCCGCTGCGTACGGCGCACGAGCGCATCGCCGCCGCCGCCGAGCACCTGCTGTCGCTGGTGAACGACGTGCTCGACCTGTCGAAGATCGAGGTCGGGCGGATGGACGTCGACGCGCAGACGGTGGACCTCTACGCGGTGCTGGACAGCGTGCTCACGGTGATCGAGCCGACCGCGGTGGCGAAGGGCGTGGCGGTGGACATGATCTGCGCGCGCGATCTGCCGCGCGTTCGCACCGACCCGCGCCACGTGCGCCAGATCCTGCTGAACCTGGCCGCGAACGCGGTCAAGTTCACCGAGCGCGGCTCGGTCGCGCTGATCGCGCGCCGCGACAGCGCGGCCCCGCAGACTCGCGTTACCGTCACGGTCGAGGATACGGGCATCGGGATCGCGGCGCAGGACTTGGAGCGCATCTTCGACGAGTTCGAGCAGGTCCGTCCCGGCGGGCGCGGCGACTCGCAGCAGCGCGGAACCGGACTGGGGCTCACGATCGCGCGCAAGCTGGCCCGGGTGCTCGGGGGCGACATCTCGGTAGAGAGCCAGCCGGGTGTGGGATCGCGCTTCACGCTGACGCTCCCGGTGAGCGGGCCGCTGCGCGGCTTGCAAGCCGGCGCGGATGCCGGCGCGGATGCCGGCGCGGATGCCGGTGTGGCTGCGCGCCCGGACACGCCGACCGGCGCGGGTGCCGACGTCGGTACGGATCGCGTCGGGTCCGACCCATCTGGAGATTCCACTGGAGATTCCACCCCAACGCCCCCGGATGCCTATCAGGCCGCGGTGGTGGACGGGGAGCGCGAAGACGACGCGCCGGCGTCGTCCGGCAGACCCAGCCGCGGGACTTGACGGGGGTTCCACGTAGGAGTAAGTTATTGTGCTCCGAGTGGTTGGCTGCTTCTGCCCGCCTTACCGGAACGCATCGCGGACAGCGCGAGCGAAGCGCCCGTAGCTCAATTGGATAGAGCATCTGACTACGGATCAGAAGGTTGGAGGTTCGAGTCCTTCCGGGCGCGTAGTCTCGATCGCATTCGAGTGGCAGCAGGCTCGTCTGCCGATCACGGGGCGTAGCGTAGCCTGGTAGCGCGCCTGCTTCGGGAGCAGGAGGTCGCTGGTTCAAATCCAGTCGCCCCGACCACGACGCACCCCACGTCGCGCGAGAATTCGTTCTCGCCTGCGTGGGGTTCGTCGCATCCGGGCCGGTGCCCGCCGCTCGCTGCCTAACGGGAGAGCGCGAGCCGGCGCGCGCCCGGCCGGCCGGTCACCATCCCCAGCAATACAGCGCCCCGTCCTCGGCGACCGCGCAGCTTCCGTAGTGCGCGCTCACGTTCTTGTAGCGGCGGGTGGTGGACACCGGGACCGGCACGGCGCTCTGGATCTGCCAGTCGTTGCCCGGCTCGCGTCCCCAGCAATAGAGCAGTCCGCCCGTGGTAATCCCGCAGCTGTTGGCGCCGCCGGCCACCAGCTTGCTGAACGTGAGCCCGCCGCTGACCCGCTCGGGCACGGAGTAGAAGGCACCATCGGCCGTCCCCCGACCGAGCTCGCCGTACGCGTTCCGCCCCCAGCACCACGCCTCCCCGGCCGCCGTCAGAGCACAGCTGTGATACCAGCCGGCGGTCACGGAGACGAAGGAATGACCGCCCTGAATCTCCGTGGGGGTCGTGATCACGACGTCGGACGGCGGCTGGCCGACGGCTCCGGTCTTGTTGAGCCCCCAGCAGTACACCTTCCCGCCGGGACCAACGCCACACTCGTGCGCCGCCCCGACCGCGATGTCCGTCATGTGGACGTCGCCCGGAACCAGCGTGGGCACGAGCACGTTCGACCCTCCGCTGGTAATGCCGAGCACCTGCAGGGAGTTCGTGCCCCAGCAGTACGCCAGCCCGCTCGTGGTGAGGCCGCAGACGCTGCTGTTGAGCCCCGGCACGAGCTTGGTGAAGCGCACGTCGCCGGCGACCCGCACCGGCGTCCGCTCCGGCTCGCCGGCGCTCCCGATGCCAGCCTGGCCGCGGTTGTTCTGACCCCAGCAGTAGGCCGTGCCGTCAGCGGTGAGGCCGCACGTGTGAAACTGCCCCGAGGAGATCGAGACGAGCGCCTGACTCCCGATCACCTTCGCGTCGGCCTGGTCGCCCTCATCACTGCCACTCAGCTGTCCGTACCCGTTGTCGCCCGAGCAGCGCGCTTCGCCGCCGACGGTGATGCCGCACACATGGAAATAGCCCATGCTCGCCGAGGCGAACGAGTGCGTCGGCATGACTCGCGGGAAATCCACGGTGACCGGAAGGCTGGTCGAGAGGGTTCCGCTGCGCAGCGTGATCGACGCGGTCCCCTGTCCCACGCCCCGAATGTGGCCGCCCGCGTCGACGCGCAGCACCGTCGTGTCGGTCGTGCCCCACTCGATGGCGGTGCCGGCGATCGGGATCCCCAACCCATCGTTCACCGTGGCGGTGGCGGTGGCCGTGTCGGCGATCAGCAGCGACTGGCGCGGCAGCGTGAGGGTGAAGGAGCGTGGCAGCCGCTCGACCCTCGCGCTCGCGTCCTTCGCCACCACGCCGGAGATGGCGTGGAGGGTCACATTGCCGGCCGCGAGCGCGACCAGCCGGCCGGTGCTATCCACCTTGGCCACCGCGGGGTCGGAGACGTCCCAGGCCACGCGCGCACCGGGAACGGGCCGCCCGTTGGCGTCGAGCGCCTCGGCGCCCAGAATGACCGTATCGCCGACGCCGATGAGCTCCGGCAGCCCCGCGATCGACAGGGCGGCCACCTGGGGCGAAGTGGTGGGCGGCGAATCACACGCTGCCGCGCTGCCGAGAACGACGGCGATGACGAGCGGAATCCGGCCGGGCGAGGGGGCGAATCGGCGCATGCGGCGGCGCTGCTTTGGGGGGATGCCGGCCAGCCATTCGAGGCCGACGGGCGGGGTCGAGGGGGAACAGATGCTTTAGAGATGGCCTCCGCGTCAGGCGCCGTCCAGGGCGCACTTCGCCGGACTCAGACCCCCCCGTACCACTCGTATCCCTGGTCGCTCCAGTACCCTCCGGTGCGCTTCGGCAGGAACATCACCCGCGTCAGGTACTTGGTGTTCTTGTAGCCCAGCTTGACCGGCGAGTGCAGCCGCGCCGGCGCCCCGTGGCCGGGCGACAGCAGATGCCCGTCCATCCCGTACGCGACCAGCGTCTGCGGGTGGGTGGCGCTCTCGAGGTCCCAGCTCTCGTGGTAGCCGTCGTCGAACGACTCGAAGTCGACGTAGCCGACCTCGGGCGCCGGCTCCACCAGCCGCGCCAGGTCGCGGACCCGAACGCCGTGCCAGGTGGCAGCGGCCGTCCACCCCTCCACGCAGTAGTGGTTCACCCGCTGCGACACGCGCGGCAGGCGTTGCAGGTCGTCGAGCGTGAGCGACGCCGGCCGCCGCACGGCGCCGCCGACCTCCAGCCGCCAGACGCCGCGCGCGGCGGCGTCCCAGACGGGCATCTGGCGCGAGATGAAGTACTCCGGGAAGGCGGCGCGCGCGTCGCGGGCGCCACGCGAGGCGACGTCGCGCGTGTCGTGCGTCGTGAGCCATCGCTCCAGCCCTTCGTTCCGACGCTCGGCGAAGCGCAGGATCCGCTGCGCCCCGCGCGGGCCTTGCGAGTCGCACGCCGCGGCCAGCGCGGCCGCGAGCGAGCTGCCACCGAGCGCGATGAACTTCCGGCGGTCGATCATGCGTCGCCTCCCGCGGGCGGCGTGACGGTGGCGGCCGGGGCGGCCGGGGCGGCCGACGCGGACGCCGGCCGCGCGTGGACGCCGCCACCGCGCCGGCCGTACCGGGGCAGCAGGTGATAGAACGGGCGCGCGTTGCGCCGCTCGGGGGAGAGCCGCTCGTCGTACCGCCCGGTGACCATCGAGCGCAGCGCGTACGGGTCCACCGAGAACACCATGAACACGTGCCCCGCGATGAGCGCGAAGAGCACGGTCATGGCGAGAAAGTGCCAGTAGCGCGCCCACACGTAGCCGCCGAACAGCCCGGTGATCCACGAGAGCGACACCGGCTTCCAGATGGCGAGCCCGGTCAGCACGAGCACCGCACCCACCATCGGCATCGCGAAGTAGGCGGCGCGCTGCAGCGCGTTATGCTTGCCCTGGAGCGGGTGCTCGCGCCTGACGAACGCGTAGAACTTCACCATCTCCCAGGCGTCGCGCGGCACGCCGCGGCGCGGCACGAGGTCCCGCCACTCGCCGTGCAGGTAGATGAACGTCAGGTAGGCGAGCCCGTTCAGCACCAGCAGCCACATCATCGCGAAGTGCCAGTTGCGCGCGCCGGCCAGCCACCCGCCGAACGTGAGCCATCCCGGCGCGGGACTGCCCTCGAACGGGTAGCAGCAGAAGGTCTCGCCCTTGCGCGCGAACGCCGGGTACGCGTTGTAGATCCGCAGCCCGCTGGCCGCCATCACCGTCACCGCGACGACGGCGATCCAGTGCGTCAGTCGCACCACCCAGTGATGGCGCACGACGGTGGTCGCGCCGGCTGCGTCGGCGCTGGACGGCGACACGTTCGGGTCGGACACGGCACTCCGTCGATGGCGGGTCGGCGATGGTCCGGCGCGCTCCGGGCGCGAGCGGCGCCGCAACTGGAGCAATCCCGCGTCGGCGCGGCGAGTTCCGCCGCGCGGCCGGTCAGTGGTCCGCGGCGGCCCCGCCGTGTCGCTCCGCGCGCGCGCTGGAGACGGTGGCGGAGAAGTGCTCCGAGACGGCGACGACCTCGAACTCCACCCGCACGCTGTCACCGATGATGCGCGGGCGCAAGCCGAAGAAGGTTCCGATCGTGGGCGGGCTCCAGATGCCGTACTCGCTCCGCCGCACCGTCAGCGACCCGCGAAACCGAAGCGAGAGCGGCGGCGCCGAGGTGCCCGGCAGCGGCGGCACCGGGACGAACTCGATCGACTCCTCTCGCGTCACGCCACGCAGCGTCAACGCGCCGCGGATCGTGAAGTGGGTGGAGTGGCTCTCGACCGACTCCCCTCGGAAGGAGATCTCCGGGTACTCGGCGGCGTCGAGAAAGGGCCGCCCGCGCAGATGGCGGTCGCGCAGGGAGATTCCGGTCCGCAGACTCGCGGTACGGACCCGCGCCTCGACCCGCGACTCCAGCGGGTAACCGTCCACGAGATCGATCGACCCCTCCCACGCGGCGAAGCTGCCCCGGACCTGGAGCAGGCCGAGGAAGCGTGCGCAGAACTCCAGCCGCGAGACGTGCACGTCGACGTCGAAGCGGCGGCGTCGGGGCGTCGCGCCGGCGGCCTGCCGCGCGGCGATGTACTCCTCCGCCGCCGCCATGGCCGTCGTGTCCGACGCCGCGTCCTCGTCGGCCGCGCGGACGACCTCCGTCGCCAGCGTCGAGCCGCCGCGCGACGTGCGTTGCCAGAGTCGCGCGAGTCCCTCCACGAGACCACCCGGGGCGGTCATGCCCAGATCGCCGCGCATGGTCAGTCTCGCCTCGCGCCCTGGCGGATCCAGTTGCCGATCGTCGCGATCTGCCCGTCGGTCAGCGGCGTCGAGGCGAGCGGCATCCGGCTGCGGCCGAGCCGCCGGATGGAGTCCGGCTGCACCAGGCGCAGCAGCCACGAGCTGTCGGGGTCGGCGGGCTTCACGCGCAGCATCGCCCCACCGAGCAGCCGCGACGGCACGCCGACGGTCTCGTCGTAGCTGTGCGCGGCGTCGAGCGCGAGCCCGCCGCGGCGCGTCGCCGGCGTGTGGCACCCGCCGAGCGCGCATCGCGCGGTGAAGATGGGCTGCACGTCCGCGGCGAACGACGGCTCGGCGACCTCGCCGGTCTCCAGTCCGGGAGCGGTGCCGGGAACCGCATCGAAGTCGGCGCAGCCGGCGGGGTACGCGAGCATCAACGTCGTGGCGAACATGAGTGCGACTCGCAGCGCCGCGGGCTCACGGCGCGCCGGCGGACGCGCCGGAGTCGCGCCGGACTCGCAGCCCGGCCAGGATCCGCACCGTGAGCAAGCTTCCCGGCTCGTAATAGACTTCGCCCCCCAGGTTTGCCCACCGCGCGAGCGGTCGGGACGCGCCCGCGAAGCCGTAGCCGCGCACGCCGCGCAGCTCGAGGATCGGCTCGTCGGGATCGCGCGTCCCGTCGGGACGAATGACGCCGATGTCGAAGCGCGTGTGCTGCGCCCGCAGCCCCGCGCCGGCGTATGGTAGCACGCCGCGCCACGCCGCGACACGGCGAGCCAGGAGCTCTGCCCCGAGCTGCCGCGGCTCGAAGTGGTCGTCGCTCGCCCGCCCGTAGCACACGCTCGCGAAGTACAGTCGCAGGTCGCGCGACGGATGCCGCGCGAGCGAGGCGTTGCAGGTGATGGGCCCGCGGACGCGCCCGGCGGTGACGGCGGCGCGACCGGAGACGCGCAGCGCGCGGGAGGCGAAGAGCGGCGCGGTGAGTGCCGCGCTCGCGAGCTGCGCGCGGACGCCGAAGACGCGGATCGGGGGCAGCCACGCGGCCTCGAGCGCGGCTCCACGGCCGAGCGACACCGACGCCCGGGGCCGCGGCACGACTGGCGCGAGGTTGGTGGCCTCCGGCTTGTCGAAGCCGGCCATCCGCTGCGCCGACGACAGGCGCGGGATGTAGGACAGCTCGAGCCCCGCGTCCACGACGCCGGCGCGACGGTCCGCCGGCGGCGCCCCGGCCGGAGAGAACGCGACCGCCGCCGAGTAGAAGGCGAGCAGCCGCCCTTCCGGCGATCCGACGCCGTACCGACTCACCTCGCGCGTCTGTCCGCCGAGCGCCAGCGGCACCGCGGACAGCGTCAGCGCGGCGCAGATCCGACGCGCGGCCGGTGACGGGGCGATGGGGATCGACGGGTGCGGCACGGAGCGGGCGTAGTTAGGCAGGGACGCGGGTAATGGCGGACGGGGCCCGCGCGCGGTCCCGTCCGAGGCGAGCCCAACCTAGATCCGCCGGCGGGCGGAAGGAACAGATTTGAAGGGAAACGATGGCGCGCCGTGACGAACGGCCCGGGGGAAGAGGCGAAGGCAGCCGCCCCTTCCGCCTCGGCCGCGGCGCCTCACGTCGCCCGCTCGAGCAGGACCCGAAGTGCGCCGCGGTAGCTGCGCCCGGACGTGAGGCGCGTCCCGTCGCGCAGGATCACGACGTAGTCGCCCTGGAACCACGGCTGCAGCTCGCGCACGCGGTCGAGGTTCACCAGAATCGACCGGTGGATGCGCAGGAACCGGCGCGGCGACAGGCGCTGCTCGATGCGGCTCATGGTCGCCCGAAGCAGGTGCACGTCGCGCCCCACGTGGATCTTGAGGTTGTTGCCGGCGGTCTCGATCCAGTCGATGTCCTCCGTCCGGATGAAGAGCACGCGGCCGTCGGTCTTGATGGCCAGCCGGTCGGGGAAGCGCTGATCGGCGTCGAGGTGTCGAAGGAGGGCGTCGAGCCGGGCGCCGAGCTGCGTGGGGCCCCCGCCCGCCGCGTCTGCCGCGGCCGGCGCGGCGCTCCGCCCGCGCAGCTGCGCCTTCGCGCGGTCGAGCGCGGTGCGGAAGCGGTCCCGCTCGACCGGCTTGAGCAGGTAATCGAGCGCGTGCACCGAGAACGCCTCCAGCGCGTGCTCGTCGTGGGCCGTCACGAAGACGACGACCGGAAGCTCGTCGACGCCCACCTCGCGGACGACGCCGAATCCGTCGAGCTCCGGCATCTGGATGTCGAGAAAGACCACGTCGGGCGACTCGGCGCGGATGGCCTCGACCGCATCGAGGCCATTGCCGCACTCGCCGACCAGCGTCACCTCCGGGTCGCCCTCGAGGAGCGAGCGGATGCGCCGCCGGGCCAGCGGCTCGTCGTCGACGATCAGAACACGAATGGGAGCGGACTCACTCACGACGTACCTCCAAGGGACTCATCGGCCGCCCGTGCGGCGGCGCGTTCGGCTGCAGGTCTATGCTGGACTGCGGGCCGGAAACGGTCAATGCCGCGTACGGCACCGACGCGCTCGGCGAGGGGCGTAGACCCTTGTAGCCTAGCGCCTTGGCGCTTATACTGAGAGGCGGATCGCAATGGGCTCTCGCGGGAGCCCATTTGCATTTGCTGCAATTGCGCGCGTAGCTCAGTTGGATAGAGCGTCGGCCTCCGGAGCCGAAGGTCACAGGTTCGAGTCCTGTCGCGCGCGCTCCAGGCAGTGCTGTGGGGTCGACTACGATTTGCCGCGGGTGGCCCACCAGAGGCCACCCGCTTTTTTTTCTGCTGGCGATGGTCTACCGTTTGCCACCGGACCGGTAGGGCTCGCCGCCCGCCGGCATCGCGCCGTGCCGCGGCGCGCCCTCCCAGCCGGAGCCCGATGCCGCGCAGCAGCTCGACGTGGAGAGACGTCGTCCCGGGTTTGATCGCCCTGGCCGCCATCATTGGCGCGGCCGTGGCGGTGCTGATGTTCGCCCGCATCGGAGCCCTGCGCGGCAGCACGTACGAGCTCTGGGCGCCCACGAGCCGCGCCCGCGGCGTGATGAATCACACCGAGGTGTGGCTCGAGGGGCAGAAGGTCGGCGCCGTGAAAGACGTGCACTTCCGCGACGCCTCGGCGGACACGGGCCAGCGGCTCGTGCTGCACCTCGAGGTGCTCGCGAAGTTTCGCGACCAGATCCGCCACGACTCGTTCGCGCAGGTCCGGCCCGGCGGATCGATCCTCGGCTCCCCAGTCGTCTTCGTCTCGACAGGCAGCGCCAGCTCGACGCCGCTCCGCGACGGCGACACGCTCGCCGTGCTGCCGCAGGGGGACACGGAGGGCATGACCTCGCAGATCGCGCTGGCGTCGCGCGAGTTCCCGCGGATCATCGAGAACGTCAAGCTGCTCAACAACGCGCTCCTGACGGCGCGCGGGACCGTCGGCGCGATGCTGTACACGGACCAAGGCGTGCAGCAGTTCGAGACGTTCGCGACCGGCTTCGGCGAGCTGGCGGAGCAGGCGACGCGCGGCGGCGGCACCGTGGGGCTGGCCCTGCGCGGGCGCGGCAACGAGCTCGCCGCGCGAGCACGGAGCGCGATGGCGCAGGCGGACTCGCTGCGCCAGCTGCTGCTCGAGCCCGGGCCGCGCACGACGCTCGGCCGCTTCCGCCGCGACTCCACCATCATCCGCACGGTGGACGACGTGCGCACGGAGCTGGCGACGGTCCGCCTGCTGCTGGCCGAGCCGCGCGGCACCGCGGGCCGAGTCCTCGCGGACTCCGCGGTGTTCCAGCAGATCACGCGCGCGCAGCGGGAGATGGACGCGCTGTTCAAGGACCTTCGCCGACGGCCGCTGCGCTACATCGCGTTCTGACGGGCCGGCCGCGCCGCGGCCAGGTGGTCGCCGCCGCCGCGGCTACGCGACCGGCAGCGGAACGAAGCAGAGCGCGAACAGCGCGAACAGCAGCCATCCGACCAGCCGCCGGCGCGGGTCGAGCGGCACGCCCGCGGTGACGATGCGCGGATGCGCGAGCGACCCGCGGCCGACGACCAGCGCGAGCGCGGCCCACACGAGCCACGCGGGCCACAGCGCGATGCCCATCGCGACGAGCACCACCCAGAACGCCCAGGCGACGACCCGCTGGCGGCGCCCGATCAGCGCGAAGAGCGCGTGCCCGCCGTCGAACTGCGTTAGCGGCAGCAAATGAAGCATCGTGACCAGCACACCGACCCAACCGGCAACCGCCACCGGGTGCAGCTGGAGTACGCCCTGGGGCGCGAGCATCGACCGCAGGAGCAGCAGCAGGAGGGAGTCGCCGAGTCGCCAGGGCGGAAGGCCGCCGACGACGACGAACTGGTGGGCCAGCGGCGTGCCGGCGACATCGGGCGTGATCTGGCTGTGCGCGAGTCCCAGAGCCAGTACGGGCACGGCGATTGCGAGACCGGCGAGCGGTCCCGCCACGCTGATGTCGAAGAGTGTCTGACGGTCGTAGACCGGCGATCGGAGTCGGATGAACGCTCCGAGCGTGCCAATCACGTTGAGCTCGGGCACGAATGGAAGGAAATACGGCGGGCTCGCGTTGATCCGGTAGCGGCGCGCCGCGAGGTAGTGCCCGGCCTCGTGCGCGCCGAGAATTGCCAGAAGAGGAATCGAGAACGGTAGGCCGCGCATCAGGCGAACCATCAGCGTCCCACCCAACTCGGCACCCGCAGCTCCCGCAGCAAGCGTAGCACCTCCAGCAAGCGTAGCACCTTCCGAACTTCCCGCAGGAAGCAGTGCAGCTCCGCCGAGCGATGCGGTGAGAAGGGTCGCGACGAGGAGCAGCGCGTGCAGCCACCATCGTTCGCGCGCGGCGACGAACTCGCGCACCAGGACCAGCCAGCGTCCGTCACTCCGCCGCTGCCAGTAGTAGTGTCCCGGCCACTGCATGAGCGCGCGCCGCAAGCGCGGCGGCGGCTCCGCGTCCGGGTCGGAGTTGACGAGCCCTTCGAGTACGACTCTGTTGCCGCCCAATACCACCCGCCGCCACTGCGAGAAGAACTGGCTGAGCGAGGCTTCGAGCACTATTGACCCTCTTCCGAGCCCCGGTTAGCTTCGCATGCTTTTGCTGACGTCCGCGCTCCCCGTCACGCCGACGCGCAGGGCGTCTCACGCGCACTGCCGCAGCGAGCGGGCGGATTCTCCCCGCGGATCGCGTCGCGACAGGCGGCCGCGCACCTCCTCCCACCCCGTCGCCCAGCCGCCGTTCCGCACGGCGTGTGCCTCTCCCGCGCGAGGCGACGCAGCATCTCCCCCCGAATCAGGTCGCGCCACGTGAGAACCCACCTCCCCCAGTCCGAGCCGACCGAGCCTCTGGACGCCCCCGAGCCTATCGCGGACTCCTCCGGGCCGCCCTCCGCGGTTGTGGACATCGCGGACCTGAAGCGGAAGTCGATCACCGAGCTCCAGGACATGGCCGAGGAGCTCACGATCGCCAACCACTCGGGGCTGCGGAAGCAGGACCTGATCTTCCGCATCGAGCAGACGCTGCTCGACGCGGACACGCTGCTGCGCGGCGAGGGCGTCCTGGAGATCCTGCCCGAGGGCTACGGGTTCCTGCGCAGCCAGGACTGGAACTACCTCTACGGCCCGGACGACATCTACGTCTCGCCGTCGCAGATCAAGCGGTTCGACCTGCGCACGGGGGACACGGTGCGCGGCCAGGTCCGCCCGCCGAAGGAGTGGGAGCGCTACCTGGCGCTGCTCAAGGTCGAGTCGATCAACGGCGACGAGCCCGAGCGGGCGAAGCAGCGCGTCGCGTTCGACAACCTGCGCCCGCGCTACCCGGACGAGCGCATCCGGCTGGAGCGCACGAACGGCGACCTGAGCATGCGCGTCATGGACATCCTGGCGCCGCTCGGCAAGGGGCAGCGCGGGCTGATCGTGGCGCCGCCGCGCGCGGGCAAGACGATCCTCCTCCAGAAGATCGCCAACGCCATCTCCGAGAACCATCCCGAGGTCTCGCTGATCGTGCTCCTGATCGACGAGCGGCCGGAGGAGGTGACGGACATGCAGGCGAACGTCCCGTCGGCGGAGGTGATCAGCTCGACGTTCGACGAGCCGGCGGACCGCCACGTCCAGGTCGCGGACATGGTGATCGAGAAGGCGAAGCGGCTGGTGGAGCACGGGCGGGACGTCGTGATCCTCCTCGACTCGATCACCCGCCTGGCGCGCGCGCATAACGTGGTAGTGCCGCACTCGGGAAAGATCCTCTCCGGCGGCGTCGACGCGCAGGCCCTCCACAAGCCGAAGCGCTTCTTCGGCGCCGCCCGCAACATCGACGAGGGCGGCTCGCTGACCATCATCGCCACCGCGCTGGTGGACACCGGCTCGCGGATGGACGAGGTGATCTTCGAGGAGTTCAAGGGCACCGGCAACATGGAGCTCGTGCTCGACCGGAAGATCGCCGACCGCCGCATCTTCCCGGCGATCGACATCGGGAAGTCCGGCACGCGCAAGGAGGAGCTGCTGCTCGACCAGGCAGAGCTGAACCGCGTCTACCTGCTCCGCAACTTCCTGGGCGACATGCCGAGCGACGAGGCGATCACGTTCCTCCTCAAGCGCATGCAGGACTCGAAGAACAACCGCGAATTCTTCGTGCGCATGGCGCAGGGCGGTTGACCGCGGCCGAGGCCGGTCGGCTCGTGCGCCTGCTCGCCGTCGACTACGGCGACCGCCGCGTGGGGCTCGCCGTCAGCGACCCCACCGGGACGATCGCCTCCCCGGCCGGCTTCATCGTGCGCCGCGCCGGCAAGCGCCCGCCGGTGGCGGAGATCGTCAGGCGCGCGCAGGAGCTGGAGGCCGGCGGGTTCGTGGTCGGCCTTCCGCTCGACGAGAACGGCGACGAGACCGAGCGCTCCGCCGAGGCGCGCCACGTCGCGGCGGAGCTCGAGAAGCGCACGGGGCTCCCGGTGCGGCTCGTCGACGAGCGATTCACGACCGCGGCGGCGCTCCGCGCGATCCGCGAGATGGGCGGGTCGACGCGGGGCCGCAAGGGCGACGTGGACGCCCTCGCCGCCACCATGCTCCTCCAGCATGCCCTGCTCCTCCCCGGCTGATCGGCGCCGCGGCGCCCCACGGCGCGCGGCGGCGCCGGCCGCCGCCGCCGCCGCGCTCTGCTGCCTGACGACGCTCGCGGCGTGCGGCGGCGGCGGCGGGTCGGGGGCGCCGATCCGGGTCGTCATCCCGCCGGGGTCGAGCATGCGCGCCGCCGCCGAGTCGCTGGACCGCGCGGGCGTGGTGCGCTCGGCGCGCCTCTTCCGCGCGTACGCCGGCGCGCGCGGCAGGGACCGCACGCTCAAGCCCGGCACGTACGAGTTCCGCCGCGGCGCCTCGTACGCCGACCTGCTCTCCGCGATGACCGGGGGCAAGGCCGTCGTGCACACGATCACGATCCCGGAAGGGTACGCGCTCGTGCAGATCGTGCCGCTGCTCGCCCGCACGATCGAGGCCCCACCGGAGTCCGTGGCGGCCGCCGTCGGCGACACCGTGCTGCGGCGACGCCTGGACGTCCCGACGCCCACGCTCGAGGGGTATCTCTTCCCGGCGACGTACAAGTTCTCCGTCGGCACCACGCCGCGCGCGGCAGTGGAGGAGATGGTCCGCGAGTTCGAGAAGCGATGGAAGCCGGCGTGGAACGACCGCCTGCAGGCGATGGCGATCTCCCGACACGACATCGTCACGCTGGCGTCGATCGTGGAGAAGGAGGCGCGCCGGCCGGAGGAGCGCTCGGTGATCGCGGCGGTGTACTACAACCGGCTGAAGCGCGGGATGCTGCTGCAGGCCGACCCCACCGTGCAGTACTCGCTGGGGAAACACGTCCAGCGCGTCTATTACAAGGACCTGGACGTCGAGTCGCCGTACAACACCTACAAGCACGCCGGGCTCCCGCCGGGCCCGATCGCGTCGCCGGGGGCGGCGAGCATCGAGGCCGCGCTCTACCCGGCGAACGTCCCGTACCTCTTCTTCGTGGCCCACCCCGACGGGCACCACGAGTTCCGCACGACGTTCGAGGAGCACAGGCAGGCGCGGCAGGCGGTGGAGCGGGCGCGCGGCGCCGGCCGGTGAGCCGGCGGTGACGAGCTCGTAAGGCACCACCCGCCGGCACGTGGCAGACCCCGCATCGCTCCGCGCGGCCCTCCGGCTGCTGGCGATCACCGACGACCTGCGCGACGGCGTCGAAGGGCTCGCGGCGCGGGCCGAGGCCGCGGCCCGCGGCGGGGCGACGATGGTGCAGCTGCGGCTGAAGGTCACCGACGCCCGGACGCTGGTGCTCGCCGGACGCGCGCTGCACGCCGTGCTGCGGCCGCTCGGCGTGCCGCTGCTGGTGAACGACCGGGTGGACGTGGCGCTCGCGTGCGGGGCGGCGGGCGCGCATCTCGGCGCCGACGACCTGCCCGTGCGCGCCGCCCGCCGGATCGTCCCGCCCGACTTCGTGCTCGGCGCGTCGCTCGGCTCGGACGCGGAGCTGGAGAACGCTCGCGAGGCCGATTACGTCGGCATCGGCCCGCTCTACGCGACCGGCTCCAAGCTCGACGCGGGCGACGCGATCGGAGTCGCCGAATTCGCTCGCCTGGCGCGCGCCGCCGGACGACCCGCGGTCGCGATCGGCGGAATCACGCCGGAGAACGTGGGGCCGGTGATGGCGGCCGGCGCCGACGGGATTGCCGTGATCCGCGCCGTCTTCAGCGCGGCCGATCCGACGCGGGCGGCGGCGGCGTTACGGTCCGCCAGCGGAACTTGAGGTCGGGGGCGCGCGGGGTACGCGAGCGGCGGGTTTTCGCGCGCCGCGGCGGGGCGGCGAGCCAGTCGACGCAGGCCTCCGAGATGCGCTCGAGGACCGGCGGGAAGGTGAAGAGGTCGACCAGATCCGGATCGAACTGCGTCGCGCGGCCGTTCTGGATCACCGCCACCGCGTCGCGCACGCTGCGTCCCGCGCGGTAGCGCCGCGCGTGCGTGAGCGCGTCGAAGGTGTCGGCGATCGCGACGACGCGCGCTACCAGCGGAATGCGGCGGCCGCGGAGACACCGCGGGTAGCCTTTGCCGTCCCAGCGCTCGTGGTGCGACAGCACGCCGTCGGCGAGGTCGGGGTAGAACGCGGCCAGCGGGGCGAGCACGCCCGCGCCCAGCGCCGGGTGGCGCGCGATGGAGCGTCGCTCGGCCGGCGTGAGCCGGGTCTCCTCGTGCACGATGTCGAACAGGGCGTGGTCGATCTTTCCAATGTCGTGGAAGAGCGCGATGCGCTCGACGCTGCGCTGCGAAGGCTCGTCCAGACCGGCGGCGTCCGCGAGGATCAGCGCGTACTCGGCGACGCGGCGCACGTGCGCGCCGGTCACCGGGTCGTTCGCGTCCATCGCGTTCAGCAGCGTCTCGAGGAGCGCCGCCGCAAGGCGCTCGGCGCTCTTGCGCGAGTCGTGCTCGCGGGCGAGGAGCATGCCGCCCGACGCGCCGATCGAGGCACTGATCGCGAGCGGAACGAGCGACGCGGGGACGGAGAGTCGAGGGGAGCGAGCCATGTCCCGACTCAAGCGCAAGAAGCGTACGGCCCGCCGCCGCGGAGCGATCGGGCGGGTCGCTTACGACTCCGCAGTCCCGGCGGCGGTGCCGACGCCCTCGACGTCGTGCCCCGCAGCTCTCAATGCGGCGCACGCGCGCGCGAGCTCTGTCGCCGGGACGAGGATGTAGTCCGTCTCGTACGTCGCGATGGGGAAGATCGGTACGCGCGCATCGGCCAGCGGGACCGCGATCGACGCCATGACGCCGACGAGCCCGAGGTCCAGCGGACCGCGAACGACGAGACAGCGCCACCCACTGTGTCGCGGCTGCTCGGGCGGGACGGCCGACTCGGGGCAGACGATCGAGCGATCGGTCGGCGTGCGGGAGATGGAGACGAACGCCCCGTCGCCGGCGCGCTCGGCCCACGCGGGCGTTTCGAGGCCGCGCGGGAGCTGGACGAGCGCGTAGACGTCAGGCAGCAGGTGGAAGGCGGGCACGGGTGGGGCGGGGGGGCGCGTGGTGGGATGGAAAACGACAGAGGGCCACCTCGCGAGATTCTGCGAGGTGGCCCTCTGAAGAGGTGCCGGCGACGGCCTACTCTCCCGCGCCCTCTCGGGCGGAGTACCATCGGCGCTGTAGGGCTTAACGACCGTGTTCGGGATGGGAACGGGTGTGGCCCCTACGCTCTAGTCGCCAGCGATGTGCTGAGCTTTATGAAGAAGAGCGAAGAATTAGGTAGATCGCGGGCCCGCGCCGCCAGACGGCGGCGCGGCGTGTATGCATGCTCTGCGGTGACTCAAAATAGAGTAGTCAAGCCGCACGGGCGATTAGGACCGCTGCGCTCGGAGTGGGTTGCCCCACGTCCACGGGCGGCCTATCGACGTCGTCGTCTCCGACGGCCCTTCAGTGCCCTCAGGGGGCAGGGAGAGTTCATCTCGGGGACGGC
>DATFPD010000706.1:0-13434 GCA_035265005.1 Gemmatimonadaceae bacterium
TCACCGAGATCCGCCCCATCAGGTCCTCGGCGATCCGCTGGGCGACGATCGCCTTCTCGGGGTGGTCGGCCTGGAGCTTCCTGATCTCCGCGCCGCGCCCCTCGGCGGTCGGGCGCATGAGCGCGGCCAGCCGCGCCATCGGCATCCGCGACATGTCGGCGATGTCGCGCCCGGCGAAGGTGACGGAGAGCGACTCGGGGCGCAGCCGCTTGCCGTGGCAGGTGGGGCACTCGGTGCTCACCATGTACTCGGCGACGCGCCGCTTCATGAGGGCGCTCTGCGTGTTGGCGAAGGTGTGCAGCACGTGCCGCTTCGCGCTGGTGAAGGTGCCCATGTAGTCGGGCTCCTCCTTCTTCTTGATGGCGCGCTGCACCTCCTCCACGCTGCTCCCCACGTAGACCGGGACCACCGGCTGCTCGTCGGTGAAGAGGAGCCAGTCGCGGTCCTTCTTCGGGATGTCCCGCCACGGCACGTCGATGTCGTAGCCGAGCGTGGTGACAATGTCGCGGAGGTTCTGCCCCTGCCACGCCACCGGCCAGGCGGCGATCGCCCGCTCGCGGATGGTGAGCGAGTCGTCCGGCACCATCGACCGCTCGGTCACCTCGTAGACGCGCCCGAGCCCGTGGCACTGCGGGCACGCGCCCTCGGGCGTGTTGGTCGAGAACGACTCGGCCTCGAGGTGCTCCTGCCCCGGCGGGTAGTGGCCGACGCGCGAGTAGAGCATCCGGAGCAGGTTGGAGAGCGTGGTCACGCTGCCGACCGACGAGCGCGAGGTCGGCGAGCCCCGCTGCTGCTGGAGCGCGACGGCCGGCGGCAGGCCGTCGATGCTGTCCACGTCAGGCACCCCCTGCTGCTCGAACAGCCGCCGCGCGTACGGGGCCACCGACTCCAGGTAGCGCCGCTGCGCCTCCGCGTACAGCGTCCCGAACGCCAGCGACGACTTCCCGGAGCCGGAGACGCCGGTGAACACGACCAGCGCGTCCCGCGGGACGTCCAGGTCGATGTCCTTGAGGTTGTGCTCGCGCGCGCCGCGGACGCGGACGAAGCCGGTCAAGCCGTCGCCGTCGGCGGACTCGAGGGAGGGATCGGCGGGAGACGTTGCGGTCATGGGAGCGGCCTGGCCGTTTGGAGCGCCGGGGTCGAATCTCCAGCGCTGTTCATCCGTGCTTCTATCCGTGTTAATTGGTGTCTCCTGGAACCGGGGCGCGAGTCGCGATAATTGCGCCAGGGGATCGCGCCCGGGCCGCCGTCGCTGCACCTTTCCCGCCGTCGGCTCGCGCTGCTCGTTCGACATCTACCGCACCGGAGGAGACGTACCATGTGGCGGTACTCGGCACTGTTGCTCGCGACGTTGCTTCCCAGCACGCCGGCCCCCCGCCGGGTCGCCGCCGCGCCGGAGGCGTTCATCGGGCGCTGGGACCTCACCGTCCGGACGCCGGAAGGGAACCGCCCCTCCTGGATCGAGATCCGGCACTCGGGGCGCGAGGCGCTGGTGGGGCGGTTCGTCGGCCCCGTCGGGAGCGCCCGGCCGATCGCCAAGGTCGAGCTCACGGGAGACGGGATGCGCTTCGCCGTCCCGCCCCAGTGGGAGCAGGAGGCGGGGGACATCGTGGTCGAGGGGCGCCCGGACGGGGGCGGCGGGCTCGCCGGCTCCATGACGTTAGGCGACGGGAAGCGGCTCGAGTGGACGGCCAGGCGCGCCCCAACGCTGCGGCGGAGTGCGCCCCCCCAGTGGGGCACGCCGGTCCGCCTCATCGCCGCCGGCGGCGGCCTCGCGGGCTGGCACGCGCTGGGAGAGGGGGAGAACCAGTGGCGGGTGGAGAACGGCGTCCTCCGGAGCCCGAAGTCCGGCGTCAACCTGGCGACCGACCGGACCTTCGGCGACTTCAAGCTCCACCTCGAGTTCCGATACCCGCGCGGGAGCAACAGCGGCGTCTACCTGCGCGGCCGCTACGAGGCGCAGATCGAGGACGTGACCCGCGACACGCTCCCGGCGCCCGACATCATCGGCTCGATCTACGGCTTCCTGACGCCGAGCGAGGTCGCCGCGCGCAAGCCTGACGAGTGGCAGACGTACGACATCACGCTCGTCGGCCGGATGGTCACGCTGGTGCTCAACGGGAAGACGGTGGTCTGCAACCAGGAGATCCCGGGGCCCACCGGCGGCGCGCTCGACAGCGATGAGGCCGCCCCCGGGCCGCTCTACCTCCAGGGCGACCACGGCCCGATCGAGTACCGGAACATCACCATCACCCCGGCGCGGTAAGGGCGGGGCGCGCTTGTTCGGGTTCCTCCACGTGATCGGCGTGGCCGCGGGCGCCGGCGCGCTGCTGTGGCTCCGCGCCCGCGCCCGCCGGCGCGCCGCGCGCTCCGACGATCGCGCGCCGGTCATCGTCTGGACCGACGAGGGCGTGCGCTTCAAGTGCGGCAGCTGCGACGCCTGGCACGTCGGCGTCCCCAACTGGCACTTCGGCGGCCCGGACGCGGTGACCGCGATGGCGCCGGCCGAGCGCGCCCAGCGCGCCGCGCGGGAGGGGGACGCGATCGTCGTGGACGAGAAGTTCTGCTTCGTGCTCGCCCTGCTCGAGCTCCCGGTGCAGGGGATGCCGGAGCCGTACGCGTGGGGGGTGTGGGTCAACATCAGGGGGCGCGACGTCGCATCGTTCGTCGAGCTGTACAACGACGAGCACCGCCCCGCGGGCGCGACGTTCGAGGGGCGGCTCGGCAACTCGATCCCGGGCTACCCGGAGACTCGCAACCTGCCGGTGCGCCTCGTCGTGCGCCCGTTCCCCACGCGGCCGCTCGCCGAGGTGGTCGACGACACACACCCGCTGGCGCACGACCAGCGCGCGGGCGTCTCCCAGGAGGCGCTCCGCCGGCAGATCACGCCGCTGTTCGCCCGGGAGCGTCCCGACGCGGGTCCGGCCGCCGAAGCGACGGTCTGAGCTGCCGGGCCCGTCCGCACCCGCGCTGGCACCACACCTGCCAGCATCTGGAGTCCGCCGCGCGAGAATCCCGCAACCACCGCGGCGCGCGCGTGTACCACGCTGCGTACTTCACGATTGGAGGCCCTCGTGCACCCGCCCGTTTCCCGCCCGTCCGTCCGCCTCGCGCCGCTGGCGCTGGGGCTCGCGCTGCTCCCCGCCTGCGCGTCGCTGAGCAACAAGGAGAAGGGCGCCATCATCGGCGCCACCACCGGCGCGGCCGTCGGCGGCGCGATCGGCAACAACAACGGCTCCACCGCGAAGGGCGCCATCATTGGCGCGGTGGTGGGGGGCGCGGCCGGCGCCATCATCGGCCACCAGATGGACCAGCAGGCGAAGGAGCTGGACCAGAACATCGCCGGCGCGAAGGTCGAGCGCGTGGGCGAGGGGATCCAGGTGACGTTCGAGTCGGGGCTGCTGTTCGACTTCAACTCGGACGCCGTGAGCGGCAACGCGCGCACGAACCTGGGCGAGCTGGCGCGCAGCCTCGACAAGTACCCGAACACGAACCTGCTCATCGTCGGCCACACCGACAGCGTGGGGAGCGACGACTACAACCGCCGCCTGAGCGAGCGCCGCGCCGCCGCGGCGGCCGAGTTCCTGGCGGCGCAGGGCGTCGCCCGCACGCGCCTCCAGACGCGCGGGCTCGGCGAGAGCGAGCCCGTGGCCTCGAACGCCACCGACAGCGGCCGCGGCCAGAACCGCCGAGTCGAGGTCGCGATCTACGCCAGCGAGACGGCGCGGCAGAACGCGCTGCGCCAGGCGGGAAGCCCGTAAGCAGGGACCGAGGGAGGGGCTTGGATGCTGGAGCTGTGGTGGGCCCTTGATGAATCAAGGGCCCACCGCCGCACACCAGGAAAGTCACTTCCCTCCCCCAGTCACCCAGTCCCCGCTTTATCTCAGTGCTGAGCTTGACGCCCTGCTCGGGGCGGAATAGCTTTCGGGCACAACCGAACTCGTGGTGATTTGCCGCCTATTGCCGCCACGTAAAACAACGAGCTAAAACGCGAGAGCCCGGCGGCCGCTTCTGCTGCCCGGGCCTTTTCGTTGGCGCGATCCTGACGACGACGGGTCGTGACCGCGATGTCCCTCGCGGCGGGCGGCGATGATTCGCTTCTGACGTCCTCGAGAGGGAGTGCGGCACATGGCAACGACAGGCTCCAACGGCTCCAACGGTTCCAGCAGCTCCAGCAGTTCCAGCGGCGCGGGCGGCGGCGGCTTGCCTAACGGGCAGCGGGCGCGGGCGCCGATCGGCGTCTTCCACGAGCACCCGGACTGGTTCCGCCCGCTGTTCGCCGAGCTGGAGCGGCGCGGCCTGCCCTACGAGCGCCTGGACGCGGCCTCGCACCGCTTCGACCCGTCGGAGCGCGCGGCCCCGTGGTCGCTCGTCGTCAACCGCGCCAGCCCGTCGGCGTACCTGCGCGGGCACGCGTCGTCCACGTTCTACACGCTGCACTGGCTGCGGCACCTCGAGCGGCTGGGCGTGCCGGTGGTCAACGGGTCGCACGTCTACGCGCTCGAGCTGTCGAAGGCCACGCAGCTCGACCTGCTGGAGTCGCTCGGGCTCCCGTACCCGACCTCGCGGGTGATCAACGACCCGGCGCAGGCGCTGGACGCCGCGCGCGGGCTGCGCTACCCGATCCTCGTGAAGGCCAACATCGGCGGCAGCGGCGCCGGCATCGCGCGCTACGAGTCGCCGGCCGCGCTCGCCAGCGCGGTGGCCACCGGGCGGGTGGAGCTCGGCGTCGACGGCACGGCGCTGGTGCAGGAGTCGGCGCCGCTGCGCGACGGCCACATCACCCGCGTCGAGACGCTCGGCGGCAAGTACCTCTACGCGATCGACGTCTACCCCGCGGTCGGCTCCTTCGACCTCTGCCCGGCCGACGCCTGCCAGACGACTGGCGGCGTGGAGCTGGTGCGCGGCGCCTGCGCGATCGACGCGCCGAAGAGCGGCCTCAGGGTCCAGGGCGCCACGCCCCCCGCGCACATCATCGAGCAGGTCGAGCGGATCGCCCGCGCGTCGCAGCTCGACGTCGGCGGGATCGAGTACCTGGTCGACGACCGCGACGGCCGCCACTACTTCTACGACGTCAACGCCCTCTCGAACTTCGTCGCCGACGCTCCGAACGTCGTCGGGTTCGACCCGTGGGCGAACTTCGTGGATTACCTGGAAGAGAAGAGGGGACGGGGGACGCGGGACGGGGGACGAAGTGCCTCGGGAGGCTCAGCCGAGCGGCCGTTCATCCCCCGTCCCCCGTCCCCCGTCCCTCACGAGGTCTAGCCCCCATGCGCTACGGCTACTGGCTCCCGGTTTTCGGCGGGTGGCTGCGCAACGTGCCTGACGAGGGAATGGACGCGTCGTGGGCGTACGTCAGCCGCCTGGCGCGGCGCAGCGAGCAGATCGGCTACGACCTGACGCTGATCGCCGAGCTGTACCTCAACGACATCAAGGGGATCGACGCGCCGGCGCTCGACGCCTGGTCCACCGCCGCGGCGCTGGCCGCGGTGACCGAGCGGCTGGAGCTCATGGTCGCGGTGCGCCCCACCTTCCACCACCCGGCGCGGCTGGCCAAGCAGGCGGCGAACATCGACCACATCGCCGGCGGGCGGCTGTCGCTCAACGTCGTCTCGTCGTGGTGGCGGGACGAGGCGCGGCGCTACGGCTCGCAGTTCGACGAGCACGACGACCGCTACGCCCGCACCGCCGAGTGGCTGGCGGTGCTCGACGGCGCGTGGCGCGAGCCGACCTTCACCTTCCACGGCCGCTACTACGACGTGGAGGAGCTGATCGTCGAGCCGAAGCCCCTCAGCGCCCCGGGGCGGCCGCGCCCGGTGATCTACGCCGGCGGCGAGTCGCCCACCGCCAAGCAGCTCATCTCTTCGCGCTGCGACGCCTACGTGATGCACGGCGACCCGCCCGAGCGCGTGGCGCCGAAGGTGGCCGACATGCGCGGGCGCCGCGAGGCCGCCGGCCTCCCGCCGATGCGCTACGGCGTCGCCGCCTACGCGATCGTGCGCGACAGCGAGGCCGAGGCGCGGCGCGAGCTCGCGCGCATCACGAACGTCGCGCCCGGCTCGCCGGGCTACCACAACTACCAGGACTGGATCTCCAACACCAACCTCGAGCAGCGCGTGAGCCTCGAGGACTACTCCGTCTCCAATCGCGGCCTCCGCGCGGGACTGGTCGGGACGCCCGAGCAGGTGGCCGAGCAGGTGCGCGGCTTCGAGGCGGCGGGGGTGGACCTGCTGCTCCTCCAGTGCAGCCCGCAGCTCGAGGAGATGGAGCGCTTCGCCGAGCAGGTCATGCCGCTGGTGGGCGGCGGCCGCATCGCAGCGAGCGCGGCGGCGTAGCGCCTGACGAGGGAGTGAGGCACCGAGGCACTGAGGACGGGGCGTCCCGAGCGGCCTGTCATCCTGAGCGCAGCGAAGGACCTGCTCACCGAGGGCCGACCACAAGCCCCGCAAAGTGGGTCCTTCGCTGCGCTCAGGATGACAGGCCGCTCGGGACGCCCCGCCCTCAGTCCCTTTCCCCGATCCCGGCGATACTTCGTCGCACGAGCACCGCGAAGATCTCGCGGGCGGTGACGAGCGAGAGCACTCGCGCGGTCGGCATCAGCTGGCCGGGGAGCGGCCTGTCGCCGAGGCGGGCGCGGGCGCTCTGGGTCACGTAGACCAGCGCGTCGCCGGGGATGGTGCTCACGTCGTCGCGGCCGACGACCAGCGGCACCAGGTTGCGGCGCAGCGGCGTCCGCTCGAAGAATTCCATCAGGAACGCGGCGAAGCGCGCGTCCGCCACCACCACGTACAGGCGGCCGCGCAGCAGCAGCCGCGTCACCTCGTCCGCCAGATCCGAGCGGACGCCGACCGTCACCGCGGGCTTGTCGAGCCGGCGCGCGAGCCCGGCCACCTGCTCCCGCACGCTGTCGGTCGACACGACGAGGTCGCACCGCTGGAGTGACTTCGGGACCCGCGCCGGGTCGGCGAGGTCGTCCGCGTGCACGCCCACCGCGTCCACGCCGAAGTCGGCGCGCAGCTCCCGGCAGATGCCGTCGATCTGGTCCACCGTCGGCGCGACCACCACGCCGCGCGCCGGCGTCTCGACGACCAGCCGCAGCGCGTCCGGAAGCTCGCGCGCCGGGAGCTGGTAGGCGACGCCCTGCGCCAGCACCTCGGTCAGCCACGCCGCCGCGCGCTCCAGCCGGCCGAGCCCCCACCGTGCGCGCGCCGAGACGTAGATCCCCGAGCGCTCGCGCCGCTCGATCAGCCCCTCGTCCGCGAGCTGCTGCACCACGCCGAGCACGAGGCGCGGGCTGACGCCGAGCTGCGTCGCCAGCAGCCGCGTCCCCGGCAGCCGGTCGCCGGGCTTGAGCGACCCCGCCTCCATCATCGTCGTGATGCGCTGCCGCAGCGTGTTGGTGACCGTCTCGCGGCGCTTGCTCATGCGCTTCGCCCCCGTGGGTGCCCGTGGGTGCCTAACCGGCGATGTGGACGCGCGACAACGAACTGTGGCGCCGCGGCGGCGAAACGCGCGGCCGAGTCCGGCACACGGGCGCGGCGGCGCGCGTCGGATACGCCCCGCCGCCCCAGGGAAAATGCAGCAGATCCGCCCGCTGCTGCACGATCCGGCACGCCGGGAGTGCGCTCTGCGGAGGATGCCGCGCGCTCACGCAGTCGCGACGTCTCACCGAACAACGGAGATCCCATGCACTCCCCCACACGCCGGTGGCTCCTCACCACGGCGGCCCTCATAGCCGCCGGCTACGCGGTCGGCATCGCCGCGGCGGGCCGCACCGCCCGCGCGTCCGACCACCAGGACACGCCCGAGGTCGAGCTGAGCCCGCGCATGGATGTCAACGACGTCTACGCGTTCCCCGGCGCCAACGGCACCGACAACGGCCGCATCACGCTCGTGATGACCACGTCGTCGCCGATCGTCCCGGCGGCCAACGCGGGCGCGAAGTTCGACCACAACCTGCTCTACCAGTTCAAGATCGACAACAGCGGCGACGCCGTCGAGGACCTCGTGATCCAGGTGACCTTCGACTCGACAGCGAACAACGGCCGCGTCGTCAACGTCCGCGGGCCCGCCGCGCCGCCGGCGGTGATGGACGCCGACGGCACCCCGCTGCCGCGCGGCGGCACGGCGTCGGCCGTCATGCGCAACGCGAGCATCCCATCGCTCGTTGGCGGCGCGACCGAGCAGGTGCTCTCCCTCAACACTTCCGCCGGCCCGATCCAGCTCTTCGCCGGCCTGCGCGACGATCCGTTCTTCATCGACCTCGAGCAGACCTTCCGCATCCTCCCCGACCGCAAGCCGGTCAGCGGCCCGCTCGCCGCGCTCCCCGAGATGCCGAGCGCGACCGCCTTCCGCGGGGCCGCGGCGCCGTTCGACGTCTCACGCGGCGCGCCGGTCGACATCCTCACGGCGATCAAGGCCAACACGCTGGCGATCGTCGTCGAGCTCCCCGTGTCGCTCCTCGCCCCCGGCGCCAACAAGAAGATCGGCGTCTGGGGCACGATCAGCCGCTGACCACCACGACTACCGACTACAGGAGACATCCGACCATGTCGAGAGGCAGACTCTTTCTTCCCGCCGCGTTCGCCTTCGCCGCCGCCGTCGCGGCGACCACGGCCTGCGAGCGCACGAAGACCGTGACCGAAACGGTCTTCCGCGACACCGGCAGCACCGTCACCGTGACCGTCCACGACACGGTCCGCTTCAACGAGTTCCGCGTCTTCAACCAGATCGAGCGGCTGGGCAACCCGCTCGTCAGCGAGGCGCTGCTCGAGAAGCGCGACCACGGCTTCCACAACACCGGCTCGCCGGCCACCGACCGCGCGAACTTCAAGGCGAAGATCGTCAAGTTCATCACCACCGTCGCCGGCCGCAGCCCCGGGACCGCCAGCGCCATCGCGGACGTGCTGCTCCCGGACATGATCGTCGTGCAGACCGACAAGGCGGCGAACACGGCCGGCTACCTGGGCTACGTGTTCAACCCGAACGCGTACGGCGGCCGCCGCCTCCAGGACGACGTGGTGGACATCTCGCTGGGGGCGGTCTTCGGCACGCTCGTCGATCCGAGCGGGGCCTCGCCCGGCCTCGCCACCGACAACGTCCCCGCGTTCGGCGGTGGGGCGGCGCCGGGGACGACCTTCCCGTACCTCGCCGCGCCCAACGCGCCATGAGGTACGCCACCCGCCGCATCGCGGCCGCCACGCTCGTCGTGGCGGCCGGTGCCGGCGGCGCTGTTCTCACCGGCCGCCATCGTCAGGCGGCGCGCGCGGAGGCGGCGGCCGCCGCGGCCTCGCGCGCGGCCGCCCGCGTCGAGGCGGAGCGGCGCGACCAGGAGATCGCGCTCTACGACGGAGCCCGCACGACGGACGCGTACAGCGCCACCTTCCCCAGCCGGCTGGCCGCGCTCTACCTCCAGCGCGGCCGCGAGACGGGCGACTTCGCCGACGTCGAGCGCGCCGAGCGGGAGGCACGCTCGTCGCTCGCGCTGCGCACGCAGCACAACGGCGGGGCGTTCGTCCTGCTCGCCTCGAGCCTGCTCGCCCAGCACCGCTTCTCGGAGGCGCGTGACGTCGCCCGCCAGCTCGTCGCCGGCGACCCGGACGTGCCGGCCTACCGCGCGCTGCTCGGCGAGACGCAGCTCGAGCTCGGGGACTACGACGGCGCGCGCGCGGCCTTCGACTCGATCCCGATCGACCAGCGCCGCTCGCCGTCGGTCGCGGCGCGCCTGGCGCGGTGGGCGGAGCTCCTCGGGCGCGACGAGCTGGCCCGGTCGCTGTTGGTGACGGCTCGCGCCGGCGCGCTCGCGGACGGCCGGCTGCCGCGCGAGCAGGCGGCGTGGTTCGCGCTGCGCCTGGGCGACTTCGACCTCCGCCGCGGCCGCCTGGCGAGCGCCGAGCGCGAGCTGGCGGACGGCCTCCGCGCCGCGCCTGACGACTACCGCCTCCTCGCCGCCCTGGCGCGCCTGGAGGCGCTCCGCCGCCGTTGGCGGCAGGTCGTCGACTGCGGGGACCGCTCGCTCGCCTCCGCGCTCGACCCGGCCACGCTCGGCCTGGTGAGCGACGCCCACGCCGCGCTCGGCCACGCAGAAGAAGCGAGCGAGTACGCGCGGGCGATGGAAGTGGCGGTGCTCCAGCAGCCCGGCGCGTTCCACCGCGCGTGGAGCCTCTTTCTCCTGGACCATGCCGGGCCGCGCGGCGCGGGCGGCGGCGTCGTCGCCGCCGTGCTCGCGAAGGCCGAGCAGGAGATCGTCGGCCGGCGCGACGTGTACGGCTACGACCTGCTGGCCTGGGCGCTCCACCACGCCGGGCGCGACGCCGAGGCGCGCGAGGCGATGGGACACGCGCTCGCCCTCGGGACGCGGGACGCGGCGCTCTACTACCACGCTGGCGTGATCGCCGCCGCCCTGGGCGACGCGCCGGCGGCGAGGCGGGACCTCTCGCGCGCGCTCGAGATCAACCCGCGCTTCCACCACACGCAGCCGGCGCGTGCGCGCGCGATGCTCGACTCGCTCGACGCGCTCGCCGTTCGCCAGGGAGACTGAGCCATGTCCGAGCTCACGACCTTCGCCGCGCTCGGCTTCCGCCACATCGTGGACGCCGGCGCCCTCGACCACGTGCTCTTCCTGCTCGCGCTCGCGGCGATCTACCGGGCGCGCGACTGGCGCGACGCGCTCTGGGTCGTGACGTCATTCACCGTCGGGCACTCGATCACGCTGGCGCTCGCCGTGACCGGCGCGCTGCCGCTGCCCGCGGCGCTGGTGGAGTTCCTGATCCCGGTGACGATCCTCGCCACCTGCGTCGAGAACCTGGTGGTGCGCGACCGCGCGACGGCGCCGCTCCGCGGCCGCTACCGCCCCGTCTTCGCCGGCGTGTTCGGGCTCGTCCACGGCGCGGGCTTCGCGGGCTACCTGCGCAGCCTGTTCGTGGAGCGGATCGCGGTGCCGCTGCTCGGCTTCAACCTCGGCATCGAGGTCGGGCAGATCGTCGTGCTGCTCGCGGCCGCCGCGGCGCTCGCCGGCGTCGACCGGCTGCTGCTCCTCGCGCGGCTGCCGGCCCGCGCGCCCGCGCCGCTCAGGCTGCGGGTCGCCGCGGTCTCGGCGGTGGTCGGCCTCGTGGCCGCGCGGTGGGCGGCGGAGCGCGCACCATGGTAGCGCGCCGCCTGCGCGGTCTCGCGCTCGCCGCGGGAATGACGCTCGCCGCGTCCGCGTGGACGCGGCATCCGCTCCACACGACGCTCACCGAGCTCACGTACGATGCCGAGACGCGCAGCGCCCGCGCGTCGATCCGCGTCTTCGCCGACGACCTCACCGCCGCCGCCGGGCCCGGCGACTCGGCCGCGTTCGCGTATGCCGCCGCGCACTTCACGGTCGCCGACCGCGCCGCGCGCCCGCTCCCACTCCGCTGGTGCGGCCTGCGCCGCGCGGGCGCGGTCGCGTGGCTCTGCCTGAGCGCACCGGCGCCGGACGGACTCGCGGGACTCTCGGTGCGAAACGGTCTGCTGGCGGAGCGGTTCGACGACCAGGTGAACATCGTGCAGGCGAGCTACGCTGGTCGGAAGACGAGCATGCTGTTCACGCGAGGCGACCGGCCGAAGCGGCTCCCATGAGGAACGACTTCTGCGGAAGCGCTCCGGCCATGACACCGTCCTCGATACGTCCCGGCGCGCTCGCGACGAGTGCCGTGCTGCTGCTGCTCGCCGCCTGCACCGCCGACAAGCGCGACACGCCGCAGGACAGCGCGGCGCAGGCGTCGCCCGCCGCTACGGCGTCCGCCACCGCCGGCACCGGCACCAGGCCGGTCGCCGGCAGCGCCGTGGCCGCCGAGAGCGCGGCCGCCACCGCCGCGCCGGCCGGCCAGCTCTCGGCCACGCCCTCGGCGCCGCCGGGCGTGGCCGGCGCCGCGCTGGTCGACGGACGGATCGCGAACGAGCTGCTCGTCACGAACTCGGTGGACAGCACGTCCGGCGCGCTCGCCGTCGGCCGTGCGCAGAGTGCGGCGGTGAAGGCGTTCGCTCAGATGATGGTGCGCGACCACGGCGCCGCGAACCGCAGGGTGATCGCCCTGGTGCAGCGCGCCGCGCTCGCGCCGTCCGAGAGCCAGGAGAGCCGCGCGCTGATGGCCGGCGCCGAGCAGGCCGCCGGCGCCACGCAGTCCGCGTCAGGCGCAGACTTCGACCGCGCCTACATCGCCGAGCAGATCCGGTTCCACCAGTCGGCCCTCGACGCCATCGACCAGCGCCTGCTGCCGCGCGCCTCGACGCCCGAGCTCAGGGCGCTGCTCCAGCAGCAGCGCGCGAGCGTGGCGGCGCACCTCCAGCGCGCGCAGAAGATCCGGCGGCAGCTGGGCGGGTGAGGCATCGGGGCTCGGCACTCGGCTGGATGCCAGGCAGTGGTGGGCCCTTGATTCATCAAGGGCCCCAGCCTGCCTGACCGGGATGCAGAGGGCCCTTGATGAATCAAGGGCCCACCAGTGAGTGCCCCGGGATGTCCCCGTGCCGAGCGCCGAGCGCCGATGGCCGAGCCCCGATGGCCGAGCCCCGATGCCTCACCGCCCGCCCATCGCCACGAACCGCGCCACGGCGCGCGTGTCCTGGAAGAGCGTGAGCATATCGCCGGCGACGACGAGGCGGTCGGCGGCGTCGAGCGCCCGCAGGTAGTCCGGCTCCTGGCGGATCATCGCCGGGTCCACGCACGCCATCCGCGTGCTGGCCAGGTTCGAGAAGTGGATGCGGTCGCCGTCGAGGGTGAAGCGGCCGCTGAAGGTGTTGCAGCCGGTGGCGCCGACCGCGCGCGCCTCGGCGGCGAGCAGGCGCAGGTGCGGCTCGCGCGACGACGGCGGGCCCGGGATCGAGGGCGCCCCGTTGAGCTCCATCAGCCGCCAGTAGGTGTTCGCCACCGGCTTCACGGGCGGGGGCCCCGGCGTCTCCCCGGACCGGGAGCGGGCGCAGGCGGCGGCGGGGAACGACGCGAGCAGCAGCAGCAGCGCTGGGAGCAGCAGCGTCGGCAGCAGCCGTTCCCGCGCCGCGCCCCGGCGGCGTACGGTGTGGTCCATTGGCGTCTCCCGGTCAGTCGTGCCCTAACGATGCGTCGAGTTCTCCTCCGAGATCTCGAAGCAGCAGCGCGGGTGCGCGCCGAGCTGGCAGCACTCGCGCACCGGCACCTCGAGCAGCTCCGCGAGCAGGCTCTCCAGCACGCGGCAGACGTCGCGGCGCCCGTGCACCGCCTCGGCCAGGAGGCACCCGTGGCCGCGGATGACGAACCCGCCGTCCAACCGCTCCACCTCGTGCAGCGCGCCTAACTCCTCGAGCAGCGCCGAGGCCCCGTCGACCCGCTGCCGGAGGTCGCCGCGCAGCCGCGGCCACTCCGCCGCCAGGCGGCGTCCCACGGTGTGCATCATCGCGTCCAGCTCGTCCTGCCGCAGCCGTTCCTGGAGGACG
>DATFPD010000707.1:0-11077 GCA_035265005.1 Gemmatimonadaceae bacterium
TACTACGCGTTCGGCACCACGGGGCGCGAGCGCAAGGGCGACGGCCGCATCTTCACGCTGCTGCGCTCGACGAATCTCGTGGAGTGGCAGGAGCTGGGCGGCGCGCTCACGCCGCCGGACGCCGACGAGCGCTACGAGTACTGGGCGCCCGAGCCCGCGTTCCACGACGGGACGTTCTACCTGTACTACGCGATGGGCGGCGTGGAGGAGGAGAAGTTCGCGCTGCGCGTGGCGACGAGCGCCGCGCCCGAGGGGCCGTACGCCGACACCGGCACGCCGCTCGCCGACTGCACGGGGAACCGCTTCACCATCGACGCGCACCCGTTCCGCGACGGCGACGGGCAGTGGTACCTCTTTTACGCGCGCAACTACCCGAACACCGAGGGGGGCGTCCACCCTGGGACGGGGCTCGCGGTGGACCGCCTGGTGGGGATGACTCGGCTCGCCGGCGAGTGCCGCACGGTGCTCCGCGCCCGCTACGACTGGACGCTCTACGAGGCGAACCGGCGGATGAACGTCTACGACCAGACGTTCGACTGGCACACGATCGAAGGGCCATACGTGCGCCGCCACGGCGGGCGCTACTACTGCTTCTACAGCGGCTCCAACTGGCAGAAGTCCACCTACGGCGTGGATTACGCGGTCGCCGACAGGATCACGGGCCCCTACACCGGCCAGGGGCGCGAGGCGCGGGTGCTGCGCGGCATCCCCGGCCACGTCCGCGGCCCCGGCCACCACGCGATCGTCACCGGTCCCGACGGCCGCGACTGGGTGGTCTACCACGCCTGGAACGAGGCGATGACGGTGCGGCAGATGTGCATCGACCCGCTGCGGTGGACGAAGTCGGGCCCGAGGTGCGACGGGCCGTCGTACACACCACGACGAGCTCCGGCCAGGTAGGAACTTCCAATAGTCAGGTGCCGGTAGTGCAGTTGCCGGTAGGGGCGAGGCGTGCCTCGCCCCCTGCGCATCCCGGATGCCCGGCGCTACTGGCAACCGAGGACTTCAACCGACGACTGGCAACTCGCCGTTCGCCGTTCTACCGCGCCACCCCGAACCCGAACACCGTCCGCGACCGGTACGTCTCCCCCGGCCGCAGGATCGTCGACGGGAAGTTCGGGTGGTTCGGCGAGTCGGGGTAGTGCTGCGTCTCGAGGCAGAGCGCGCCGCGGTGCACGTAGACTCGGCTGCCCTTCCCGGCGACCGTGCCGTCGAGGAAGTTGCCCGTGTAGAGCTGGACGCCCGGCTCGGTGGTGCCGACGTCGATCGTGCGGCCGCTGGCCGGGTCGACCACGCGCGCGGCGTGCGCGAGCTCCATTGCGCCGCGGCCGGCGCGGTCGAGCACCCAGTTGTGGTCGTAGCCGCGGCCGACGCGGAGCTGCTGGTGCGGCCCGTCGATGCGCGCGCCGATCGCGGTCGCGGCGCGGAAGTCGAACGGCGTGCCGGCCACCGGCGCGATCTCTCCGGTCGGGATGAGCGTCGAGTCCACCGGCGTGAACGCCGAGGCGTCGAGCGTCAGCAGGTGGTCGAGGATGGTCCCGCGCCCGGCGCCGTGCAGGTTGAAGTACGTGTGCTGCGAGAGGTTGACCGGCGTCGCCCGGTCCGTCGTCGCCTCGTAGTCCACTACCAGCTCGTCGCGCGGGGTGAGCGTGTAGGTCACGCGCACGGCGAGCGTCCCGGGGTAGCCCTCCTCGCCGTCCGGGCTGGTGTAGCGCAGGCGCACGCCCACGCCGCTGTCGCCCTCGAACGGCTCGGCCGCCCAGAGCACCTTGTCGAAGCCGCGCTCCCCGCCGTGCAGGCTGTTCGGCCCGTTGTTGCGCGCCAGCGTGTAGGTGGCCCCGTCGAGCGTGAACCGCCCGCCCGCGATGCGGTTCGCGTAGCGTCCGACGACCGCGCCGAAATACGGCGAGCCGCGCAGGTAGCCCCCCAGGCTGTCGAAGCCGAGCACGACGTCGTCGAGGCGGCCGGCGCGGTCCGGCGTTCGCAGCACCGTGATGATGGCGCCGTAGGTCATCGCCCGCACCTCCACGCCGTGCGCGTTGGTGAGGGTGTAGAGCTCCACCGCCCGCCCGTCCGGCAGCCGCCCGAACGGCTCCCGCCTAACGCTGGCGGCGGTGGCGGTCGCCGAGGTACCGCCGCCGCCGGCCGCGGGGCGGGACGAAGTCGTGCAGGCGCAGAGCGCGAGGGCGGCGAGTGCCAGGGTGTGGCGTGACATGGGCGTCCGGTTGTTGGCCACGGATGAACACGGATGGACACGGATCTGTCTGGTCATCATTCAGAGTTCCTCTCGCCCGCCAGGAGGGGCCGTGGATGGCGTACGGACAGATCCGTGTCCATCCGTGTTCATCCGTGGCCGCTCTCATTCACCCGCGGTCGGCCGCCGGCGGCGCGGCCAGCTCGAAGACGCCGATCGGGCGCGCCGGCGTGTCCTCGTCGCCCCCCACGCTCCCGATGCTCCACTTGCTCACCGTGACCGCCCACCCGCCCGCCTCCATCTCTTCCAGCAGGCGGAGGCTCGAGGCGCGGAACGGGTCGGAGAGCAGCACGCGCCCGCCGGGGGCGAGGTTGGTCTCGAAGATCCGGCGCAGGTGCGGGTGCATCGTCGGGCCGTAGAGCACGTCGGAGCCGAGGATCCACTGGTACTGCCGGGCGTCGTCCCAGCCGCTCCAGTCGGCCTGGCGGTACTCGATCGTGCCGGCGCCGTTCCGCTCGCCGTTGGCCTTGCAGATGTGGAGCGCCAGCTCGTGCCGGTCCGTCTGCGCCACCCGCGCCCCCAGCGACGCGGCGACGATCCCCGGCAGCCCGGTGCCGGCGCCCAGTTCCAGCACGCTCGTGCCGGCCGCGGACTCGGCGCGCGAGGCCACCTCGTGGGCCAGGGCAATCGCGGCGGGCCACAGCGCGACGCCGTAGGGCATGCGCTCCTTCTGCTCGGTCAGGAAGCGCAGCTCGTCGACGTAGCTCAGCACCGCGCCGGTGTGCAGCACCGACCACTCCCGGCCGGCCAGCCGGAGGCGGTACTCGTGCAGCGGGAAGTCGCCGGCGGTGGTGCGGAGCGACGCGAGCGACGCGCCGTCACCGTCAGGCACTGGACTCGGCGCGGGACTCGGCGCCGGCCTGGTGCTCGGCCGTGGAGTAGACGTCGACGCCGAGGTCGCGCAGCAGGCCGTCGTGCAGGTCGTAGATCCAGCCGTGGACGGCGAGCTCCTGGCCGCGCCCCCAGGCCTCGCGCACCACGGTCGTCTGGCTGACGTTCACCACCTGCTCGATCACGTTCAGCTCGCACAGGCGGCTGTGCCGCTCGGCCTCGGTCGCCAGGGCGTCGAGCTCGGCCTGGTGCTTCCAGCGCACGTCCTGGACGTGGCGCAGCCAGTTGTCGACCAGCCCCAGCCGCTCGTCGCGCAGCGCGGCCAGCACGCCGCCGCAGCCGTAGTGCCCGGTGACGATGATGTGGCCGACGCGCAGGACGTCGACCGCGAACTGGATCACCGACAGGCAGTTGAGGTCGGCGTGCACGACGACGTTGCCGACGTTGCGGTGGACGAACAGCTCGCCGGGGAGCAGCCCCACGATCTCGTTCGCCGGCACCCGGCTGTCCGAGCAGCCGATCCACAGGTACTGCGGCGCCTGCTGGCCGGCGAGCCGGGAGAAGAACTCGGGGTCCTGCCGGGTCATCCGGGCGGCCCACGCGCGGTTGTTCGCGAAGAGGTCGGTCGACAAAGCGGTCTCGGCGTCGCTCGGTTGGGGGTCGCCGGAGTATCGCCAGGACCCACCCCCGCGCGCTACCGACGCAGCCGACCAGGCACCCCTCTACCGGTACGATCGGGAAGTTCGACCACAGAGACACCGGGGAGGGGCACACGGGCGAGGGGCCCCCGGCCGGGATGATCTGTGAACTGCGAATTCAACCACAGAGGACACCGAGGACACCGAGGGAGCGCCCCTACCCAGGGCAGGCTGAAGCAGCCTTTGAAGCTGCCGGCCCGGCCTCGGCGCGCTCCCTCGGTGTCCTCTGTGTCCTCTGTGTCCTCTGTGGTTCAATCGCCCTTCAGCAAAGCCGACCGGCCGGGGGCCCCTCGTCCGTGTGCCCTTCCTCTGTGCCTCGGTGGTGGATCTCGCTGTTCGGCCCGCCCTCCGCCTAACGTTCGGACCGGCCGGGCGGCTCAGCGCTTGAGCAGCTTGTACACCACCGCGGCCACCACGGCCAGCAGGAGGATGCTCGGGATCCAGCCGATGAGGCCGACGACCAGCAGGAGGGCGAACGCCGCCACGCCACCCTGCACCCAGCCGACGATCTGGCCCTTGGTCCGGGCGTTCTGCAGGTCGGTCTCCGTGTAGCGCTGTACCAGGTCGCTGCGGCTCATGAGGCGGACGTCCGTGAAGGAGGGGAAGTGAAGGAGGAGGAACATAGGGCGCGGCGCGGCGGCCGGCCACACGCCCCGCCCGCGACCGCGCCATACGTACGCCGCTGACGTTGCTCGTTCCGGCACCGAACACGGTTGACGGGATGTAACCCTGAGGTTACCTTACAATGTAACCCATAGGTTACCTGGCTCCACCACCCCCTTCGCATCCGCCGGTCCTCCCATGAAGCCGCAGAACGTCGTCGAATTCGCCGACCAGCTCTCCCGCCGGCGCGCGCTCGGCATCGCGCTCGCCACCGTCGCCTTTCTCGGCGTCCAGCTCGTCGCCCGCCCCGTCTTTCGGAGCGACGGGTATGGCGCCTCCGGACCGCGGGCGTACATGTGGGCGCTGAACGCCGCCGCGCTCCTGCTCCTGCTCCTCCCCGCCGGCGGATTCATCTGGGGCCGGCGCGTTCGCGAGCTCGTGAACGACGAGGTGTCGCGCGCCAACGCCCGCACCGGGGCGGCCGCCGGCTTCTGGATGGCGATGGCGGCTGCCCTGGCCGTGTACGCGGTCGCGGCCAGTCGGGCCCTCTCCGCGCGCGAGGCGGCCTACGTCGTCGTGACACCGGCCACCGCCGTCGCGCTCCTCGCCTTCGCCTGGCTGGAGTCGCGCGCGCACCGCGATGGGTGAGCGGCTTGGGTGAGCGGCTTGGGTGACCAGCTCGCGAACCGCCTGCGCGAGGAGCGGACACGCCGCAACCTCACGCAGGCGCAGCTCGCCGAGCTGGTGGGGGTGAGCCGGAAGACGATCAACACCGTGGAGAACGGCATCTTCATCCCCTCCACGGTGCTCTCCCTCCGCCTGGCGAAGGCGCTCGGCACCACGGTCGAGGAGCTGTTCCAACTCCGCTGACGGCAACGGCGACGGCATCACGTCGCTGGGAGGATGCGCACGAGTTCGAGCTGCATGTCCGGGTGGGCGAAGTGCGCGTACGCCACGCGGTAGCGCCCTGGGGCGATCGCGATCGTCACCCGCGGGTACAGCGGCGGATCCCGGCCGACGTCGGTGCTGTCCATCATCACCAGCGTGTCATCGGGCGCATCGAACGTCCCGACCTCTTCCCACGACAGGGAGGCCGGGAACGCCGGAAGCGCGTCCGGGAGGTCGCCGGTCTCCGAGGTGAAGAGCTGGACGAACACGCCCCCGCCGTCCGGGTCGGCCTGCCACGCGGTCGGCAGCGGCACGCCGCCGACGACCAGCACCCGGTGCTCCCCGAGCGGCAGGAGTGCGACACCATCCGGGATCGAGCACACGCGGTCGTAGTCGGTGGCGGGCTGGGCCGGCTCCATCCGGCACGTCGCCTGGTCGGGCGGGATCACGCGGCCGCGCGGCGGTTCGATGCCGGACCACTCGGCCTCCAGGCTGCGGGGGAGGGCGATGACGGCGCCGGCGTCCGTGTCCAGCCACTGGAGCGCGCCGCGACGGCGCAGGAGACCGGGGAGGTGGGTCATCGTCGACGGATCCGCGCAGCGCCTTCTGCTCAGAGCCACACGTTGCGGATCGCCATGAGCGCGCAGAAGGCGGCGACCCCTCCGACCCAGAGCGCCAGCAGTCCGGCGGCCGCCGCCAGCCCCCTCGCGCCGGGCGAGCGCGCCACCAGGACGACCGTCGCGGCCACCTGCGCGAGCAGGAGGCCGATGACCGCGCTCTCCTCCGGCAGCGTCCCCTTGGCGGTGTACGGCTGCTGCCGCGCGAACGCGGCGCCCACCGCGAGCACCGCCGCGGTGAGGGCGACACAGGTCAGCAGCCAGGCGGCCCACCGGCGCCGGGGGAGCGGCTCGCGGAAGGCGTCCGCGCGCCACGCGCCGTAGCCCAGCGCCAGCACGAGGAGCAGCGGGCCGGTGATCATCCACGCCACGGCGACGCCGCCGAGCGCCATTGTCGCGAGCCCGATCCACCGTCCGACGACATCCACGCGACACCTCGCACCCCAGAGCGACCGACACCAAAGCTAAGTCGCCGGCGCGCGTCTCCCCAGAGCTACAGCACTCGCGCCCCCCGGGCATCTCTTCTCCCCCCCGAGCTGTCCAACCCGCCATGACTCTCATCGCTGCCCCGGCGCCGCGCGAGACCCGCCGCGTGGGCGGCTACCGCGAGTACGCGCCCCCCGCCGAGCTGGCGCGGCTCGTCGACACGCTGTGGGTCTACTCGATCCCCGACCTCCCCGCCGGGGTCTGGCAGCCGCCCTGGCACCGGGTGCTCCCAGAGCTCGGGGTCAGCCTGTCGTTCCGCTGCTGGCGGGACGAGGCGACCGGGCGGGTGCTCGATGGCGAGCTGGCGTTCCAGGGGCCGATTCGCGCGGCCCAGCCGTTCGCGCCGAGTCGCGCCTACTACCTCGAGTCGATCCGGGTGGCGCCCGAGTGGAGCGCGGCGCTGTTCGGCGCCGACCCGGCCGCGCACGCCGACGGGGTGGACGCGTACCGCCTCGTGAGCCGGCGCCGCGCGGCGCGGCTCCACGACCGGCTCGCGCGCACCACGACCTCGGCGCAGGCGCTCCAGGCGCTGCTCGACGAAGTCCGGGAGCTGCGCGACGACGCCCGCCCCTCCCGCGCCGTGCTCGTCGCCCACCGCGCGGCCGAGCTGATTCGCGCGCGGCAGGGGGCGCTGTCGCTCCCCGACATCGCGCGCGCGGTCGGCGTCTCCGAGCGCCAGCTCCGCCGGATCGTTCGCGAGACGACCGGCATCGGCGCCAAGCAGCTCCAGCGCGTGCACCGGCTCAACCGCGCCGTCTGCATCGCCGACTGGTGCGGCGAGCAGCGTCGCCCGCCGTGGGCGCGGATCGCGGCGCAGGCCGGCTACTACGACCAGTCGCACCTCATCCGCGAGGTGCTGGCGCTCTCCGGCCGCACGCCGGCCGAGCTGCACGCCGAACGCCAGGCCGAGAACAGCGCGCCCTCGACGGCATGACGGGATGACGGGATGACGGGATGACGGGACGGCGGGATGGCCGAAACGTCCAATAGCCCGGACCGCGTCGCGCGCAGGTTGGCGGTGTCGATTCGCCGCCAACGCCGATCCGGGAGAGAGCTGTCGTGAGATCGAGACGCACCGGGGCCGCCCCCATTTTATCTCTGCTCCTCGCCTGCCTCGGCGGGCGCGCGCCGGCCGCCGCGGCGCAGGACCAGCGCAGCGTGACCAAGGTGGCGGAGAACGTGTACGTCATCCGCCACCGCGGCATCCCGTTCGAGGGCGGGAACACCACCGTCGTCGTCGGCGAGCGCGAGGTGCTGGTGGTGGACGCCTGCCAGCTCCCGTACGCGGCGCGCGAGGACATCGCGGAGATCAAGCGCCTGACGAGCAAGCCGGTGCGCTGGCTCGTCAACACGCACTGGCACAACGACCACGTGATGGGGAACCACGCCTACGTGCAGGCGTTCCCCGGCCTGTCGGTGGTTGCGCACGTCGAGACGAAGCGGGACATGGACCTCAACATCCCGAACGCCGCGACGCGCTCCCTCCAGTACTTCGCCGACCGGCTGGCCGAGGCGACGCAGAGGATGGAGAGCGGGAAGGACCTTCAGGGGAAGCCGCTGACCGCGGAGGAGCGGGCCGCGGTCCGGGAGCGGCTGCCGCGCCGGCGTCAGGCGGTGGAGGACTACCGCGCGTTCGTCTACCAGTCGCCGACGCTCGCCTTCGACCGCGCGCTCGACCTCGACCTCGGCGGCCGCCAGGTCCGGCTGCGGCACCTGGGGCGCGGCAACACGAGCGGCGACGTCGTCATCTACCTCCCCGCCGAGCGCGTCGTGGTCTCGGGCGACCTGCTGGTGCGCCCGCTGCCGTTCCCGTACGACGGCTACCCCACGGAGTGGGTGCGGACGCTCGACGCCGTCGGCGAGCTCGACGCCGGCGTCATCGTGCCGGGGCACGGGGATGTGATGCGCGACAAGAGCTACCTCTACCTCGTGCGCGACCTCTTCCGGAGCGCCATCCAGCAGGTGGACGCGCGCCTGCACGTGATCGGACCGGCCGAGTTCCAGCCGGTGGACAGCGTGGCGGGGCACGTCGACCTGTCGCCCTTCCGGCGGCGCTTCGCCGGCGACGACGAGGCGCTCGCGAAGCAATTCGACGAGACCGCGGCGCAGGTGGTGCGGCTCGTGTTCAAGGAGGCGGCGCTGCGGTGATCGGCCACGGATCGGCACGGATGCGCACGGAGAGATCCGTGTGCATCCGTGGAAATCCGTGGCCAATTCTACTCGGCCCTGATCGCCACCAGCGGGTCGGCGCGCGTGGCCCGGAAGGCGGGGACCAGCGTCGCCAGCACGCCCACCAGCGCCAGCGCCAGCGTCGCCAGGAGCCAGGTCGGGAGGTCGAGCGGGCTCACGCCGAACAGCATGCTCTCCATGAGCCGCGTCGCGGCGGCGCCGCCGACCAGGCCTAACGCGATGCCGACCGCGATCAGCGTCATCCCCTGGCGCGTGACCAGCGCCAGCGTGCGGCCGGCCGTGCTCCCGAGCGCGCTCCGGATGCCGAACTCGCGCGCCCGCTGCGCCACCGCGTAGCTCAGCACGCCGTAGATCCCCGCCACCGCCAGCAGCAGCGCCACCGCCGCGAACGCCGACAGCATCGACAGGTAGAAGCGCGGCTGCCCCACGCTCCGCCCGATCAGCTGCTCCATCGTCTGCACCTCGGTCACCGCCGCCTCGGCGTCGACGGCGCGGATCGCGGCGCGCACGCCGGCGGCGACCGCGGCCGGGTCGCCCGCCTTCACCCGCACCATGATCGGGAACGTGCTGGACCCGCTCTGCTGGCGGAACGGGCGGTAGACCTCGGCGTGCGGGACGTCGTAGGGGCCGAAGTTGCGGATGTCCTTCACCACGCCGACGATCGTCGTGAACGTGGTGTCGCCCCGGTGGAAGCGCTTCCCGACCGCCGACTGGCCGGGGAAGTCGCGCTTGGCCAGCGCCTCGTTCACCACCACTACCGACGGCGCCGCGGCGCTGCCGTCGTCGCCGTCGGTGAGGAGCCGCCCGTCGAGCAGGCGCTGGCCGGTGAGGGCGAAGAACTCCGGCGTCACGACGCGGTTCTCCACCAGCGGGCGCTGGGTCGGGTCGTCGGCGGACTGCCCCTCGTAGCGGATGTTGAAGTTCCACCCCCAGTTGTCGTACGGCAGGAGCGAGATCGCCGCCGCCTGCTCCACCCCCGGCACCTCGCGCATCTTGGCCAGCGCCGGCTCGAGGAAGCGCCCGACCGCGCTGCCGTCCGGGTAGCGGGCCGGCGAGATGGTGGCCTTGAGGGTCAGGATCGGCGCCGGGTCGAACCCCGGCGTCTGCCGCATCAGCTGCGCGAACCCCTTGAGCACGAGCCCGGCGCCGAGCAGCAGCACGAGCGACAGCGCCACCTCGGCCACCACCAGCGCGTTGAGCGCGCGGTGCTGGTCGCGCCCCGCGCCGCCCCCGCGCCCGCCGCGGAGCGCGTGCTGCGGGTCCACCCGCGCCCCGCGCCACGCCGGCACCACGCCGCACAGGAGCGCCACCACCACCGACAGCACCGCCGCGAACGCCACCACCCGCAGGTCCACCGCCAGCCCGGCGAGCTGCGGCAGCCGCTGGGCGGCCAGCGCGCCGATCGTGCGCACCCCCGCCCAGGCGATCAGGAGCCCGAGCGCGAGCCCGGCCGCCGTCAGCACCACGCTCTCCACCAGCGCCGGCCGCATCACCTGGCCGCGGGTCCCACCTAACGCGGTGCGCACGGCCACCTCGCGCTCCCGCTGGACGCCGCGCGCCAGCAGCAGGCTGGCGACGTTGGTGGCGGCGATCAGCAGCACCATGCACACCGCGCCGAGCAGCAGCAGCAGCGGCTTCCGCACGCTCCGCACCCCCTCGGCGTGGAGCGGCAGCACGCGCAGGCTCTCGCCGCGGAGCTGCGGGTTGGCGGCCACGATCCCGTCGAACAGCTGCTTCAGCTCGGCCTCGGCCAGCGCCGGCGTCGCCCCGGGGGCCAGGCGCCCCATCGTCCAGAGGAAGTTGCTGCGCCGGCGCGAGAGCTCGCCCTGGCCGAAGCGCATCGGCACCCAGAGCTGCGCCCGGATCACCTGCGCGCCGTGCGGGATGCCGAGCCCGCGCGGGGCGACCCCGACGACGGTCATCTGCTCGCCGTTCATCCGGACGGGCTTCCCGACGACCGACGGGTCGGCGCCGAAGCGCTCGCGCCACAGCTCCTCGCTCAGCACCATCACCGCGGGCTGGGCGGGGTCGTCGTCGGCCGCGCCGAGCATGCGCCCGTGCAGCGCCGAGACGCCGAGCATCGGGAACAGGTTCCCGGTGACGCGCTTCACGTCCACCTGCACCGCGTCGTCGGGGAGCGACAGCAGGCCGGTGATGACCGTGATCGCGGCGTACGCCTCCAGCCGCTTCGACTCCCGCGCCAGGTCGGTGTAGTTAGGCGCCGAGAAGGGGCCGGTGTTGAACTGCGGCGTCGTGCGGTAGACCGTGACCAGCCGCTCAGGACTGCGAAATGGCAGCGGCTGCAGCAGGGCGCGGCTGATCGCGCTCGAGATGGCGGCCGTGGCGCCGATGCCGAGCGCGACGCAGAGAATGGCGGAGCCGGATACGAGGGGCGCGCGTCGCAGCGCGCGCACGGCAGCGGAAAGCTCGGTGACGAAAGCGGGAGTGGGCACGAGCCGCGTCCTGTCGAGAGGGCTGGTTCCGGAAACGAACGATCGGCGGGCGCAGGC
>DATFPD010000708.1:0-12911 GCA_035265005.1 Gemmatimonadaceae bacterium
AATTGCGGAATTGCGGAATTGCGGAATTGCGGAACTGCGACGGCGGGGGGCGACGCAGGCGTCGCCCCTACGGGGGGGCTGTTACGGGCGGATGGTGATTTCGCCGGGTTGTTTGTAGGCGCTCAAACGCGATTCGCACCACGATTTCACCGCGGGCTCGGTGACGTGGCCGTCCACCTCCACCGCGATCTCGTGCTCGCGGACGGGGTCGGGGACGCCGCGGACGCGGGCCGCGCGGACGCCCGGCATCTCGCGCAGGACGCGCTCGATCTCGCGCGGGTAGACGTTGAAGCCGCTGCGGGTGAACATCGGCTTCAGCAGGCCGGTGAAGGCCACCGCGTGGTCGACCCCCTGCACGCCCCGGTCGCCCGTGTGCAGCCAGCCACCGCGGACCGGGAGCCCCTGGTCGCCGCCGTTGACGTAGCCGCGGAAGACGTTGTCGCCGCGGACGCAGATCTCCCCCTCCGTCCCGTTAGGCACCGGGGCGCCGGTGGCCGGGTCCTGGATCTCCACGTGGACGTCCGGGAGCGAGACGCCCAGCGTGCCGCGGCGGTTGGGGAGGCTCAGCCGGTTGAAGAGGCACACCGGCGCCGCCTCGGTGAGGCCGTAGCCCTGCCGCAGCTCGACCCCGGTCGCGTCGAACCAGCGGTCCTGCACCTCCACCGCCAGCTCGGCGCCGCCGCAGATGCAGACCCGCAGCGCGTCCGCGTTCAGCCGCCCGCCCCGCCGCTCGATCGCCGACAGCATCGCGACGAACACCGCCGGCACGCCCACGAACAGGGTGACGCCGGCGGTCTCCATCGTCTCCAGCGCGCGGACCGGGTTGAACCGCTCCATCGTCGTCACCTCACCGCCGACGAGCAGCGGCGTGACGCCGGTGACGGTGAGGCCGAACAGGTGCGCGAACGGGAGCACGGCCAGCGCGTGGTCGCCGGCGCCGATCTCGGCGGCTTCGACCGTCGAGCGCGCGTTCGCGAGCAGGTTGCGGTGCGAGAGGATGGCGCCGAGCGCCGTCCCCGCCATCGCCGAGGTGTAGACGATCGCCACCTCGTCGTCGCTGCCCGGGACGCCGGGCTCGCCGTCGAGCCGGATGCCGAAGTGGGAGCCGAGGTCCACCGTCGCCGTCGTACCGTCGGCCGCGATGACGGTCGCCGAGCGCGGCGAGTCGTCCAGGAGGGCCGTCGTCAGGCCGGCGGGGAGGCGCGCGGCGAGCGCGCGGTTTGTGAATGCCGCGCCGACGTTGGCGTCGGTGAGCTGGTACGCGATCTCGGCGGGCGCGGCCAGCGGATTCACGAGCACCGCCCCGCGCCCCTCCGCGGCGGCCAGCGCGGTGAAGAACTGGTGCGACGTCGGGAGCAGGATCGCCGCGCGGCGACCGCTCAGCGCGCGGACGAGGGCGGGGCTGCGCTGGAGCAGGGTGAGCCCGGCGGCGACCACGCGCGCCGCTTCGAGGCCGTCGATGCGCCCGCCGCCCGCCGCGACGGCGAGGGGCAGGAGCGAGAGTGGGTCGGTCATCTCAGAGCTCGAACCTCGCCATCGCCCCCTTGAGGCGACCGGCGATGTCGGCGAGGTGCTGGCTGGATTCGGTCACGTGCATCATCGACGCCGTCTGCTCCTCGACCACGGCGCTCACTTCCTGCGAGGTGGAGGCGTTCTCCTCGGCGACGGCGGCGACCGCCTCGATCTCGCCGGCGAGCGCGGCGGCCTCCTTCTGCTGCGCCTCGGTCGCCTCCACGATGAGCGCGACGGCGTTGCGGCTCCCCTCGATCTCCTGCGCGATCTGGCGCAGCGCCGCGCTCGATGCGCGGATGACCGCCTCGCCGCTCTTCACGCGCTCGCTCACCTGCGTGATCCGCTCCGAGGTGCGGACCGCCGCGGCGCGGATCTCGGCGGCGAGGCGGCGGACCTGCTCGAGCGCGCGCGTGCCCTCGCCGGCCAGCTTGCGCACCTCGTCGGCGACGACCGCGAAGCCGCGGCCGTGCTCGCCCGCGCGCGCGGCTTCGATGGCCGCGTTTAGCGCCAGCAGGTTCGTCTGCCGCGAGAACGCCGCGACCGCGTCCGCGATGCGCCCGATGCGCTGGGACTTCTCCCCGAGCTCCGTCACCGCCGGGACCGCCTCGTTGGTGACGAGCATGATGGCCTGCATGCTCGACAGCGCCGACTCGGCGGCCAGCGAGCCGCGCCGCGCCGAGGTGGTGACCGCCTCGGCGGTCTCGCGCGCGCTGCGGGCGTGCTCGGCCACCTGCGCCGAGCGCTCGGCGACGCGGGCAGAGGTCTGCACGACCGCGTTGATGCCGCGGGTCTGCGTGGACGCCGAGTCGGCGATGGCGTGCGCCGCCGAGGCGACTTCCTGGGTGGACGCGCTCATCTCCTGCGCGCCGGAGGCGAGCTGCTCCGCCGTCGCCGCGACCTCGGTGGCGCCGGTCTCGATCTCGCGGAGCAGGCCGCGCAGCGTCACGGTCATGCGGCGGAAGGAGTCGGCGAGCTCGCCCACCTCGTCCTGCGACGTGAACTCGAGCTCCTTGCGCAGCGAGCCCGCGGCGACCGTCTCGGCGTGGCTCGCCACCGCGCGGATGCCGCGGGTGAGCCACCGGTCGGCCGCCCACCAGGAGAGCAGCATCGCGATCGCGAGCGCCGGCAGCGCGAGGAGCGCGAGCCGAACGAACTGGCGCCTGACGTCGGTGAGGAAGAAGTCGGCCTTGAGCGTCGTGACGATGAAGCCCGCCGCTGTCCCGTCGCGGCGGAGCACCGGGGCGGCGGCGCTCAGCAGCCGCCCTTCCTCGGAGAGGTAGACGCCGGTGTATCCGCCGCGTGAGGCGCGCAGGCTGTCGGCCAGCTCCGCCTGCGGCTCCCACGTCGCGTAGTACTGCGGCTGGCCGGCGTTCCACGACGAGTGGACGAGGTACCGGTAGCGCGCTCCCTGGCGGCGGACGATGGCCATGCCGTACGAGAGCTCGCGCGTGTCGCCTCCGTTCGCCGCCCACACGCCCTTGAGCGTGCCGCGCGCGTCGAGGAAGGCCTGGCTGTTCTGGCCGGCGGCGCCCGCGATCACGTCCAGCGACTCGGCCGGAATGGCGACGCTCGCGCTCCGGGCCACCGCCGCCAGCCGCTGCCCGTGGAGCCGCTCGATCGTGCCGGCCACCTGCCAGTAGGTGCCGACGAGCATGGTGACGGCGGTGACGCCCACGATCCCCAGGCTCACCAGCATCAGCTTTCGGCTGAACGACGGCTGCCAGAGGCGGGAGACGAAGCGGGAGCGAGAAGCCAGAGGAAGACCTCGTGAGGCAGGGGCTGTCAGACGGAACGCCGGCGGCAACTTACGAGTGCCCGAAAAGCGTGTAAAGCGAGACCCGGCCTTTTTCTACGCGGCAGGGCCCTTAGCTTCCTTCGCAACTCATAGGAGGGGGATCGGGCGCATGGCGTACGAAGGGCTCATGGTGAGCGTCTCGGGGGTGCGGGGGCGCGTGGGGGAGGCGCTGACGCCGGAAGTGGTCGCCACGTTCGCGGCGGGCTTCGGCGCGTGGGCGGCCGCCTCCGCGAGCGCGCGCCGGGCTGCCGGCGGCGACGGCGTTCCTGGGCCGGCCGGCAACGGCGGGCGTCCCACGGTCGTCGTCGGGCGCGACAGCCGCGTCTCGGGGCCGATGTTCCACCGGGCCGCCATCGCGGCGCTCCAGTCGGTGGGCTGCGACGTCATCGACATCGGCCTGACGACGACGCCCACCTGCCAGCTCTCGGTCGAGCACCACCACGCCGCGGGCGGGCTCATGATCTCGGCCAGCCACAACCCCATCGAGTGGAACGCGCTCAAGTTCATCGCGCCCTCGGGCCTGTTCCTGGACGCCGCCGAGGGGCAGGCGATGCGCGAGGCGATGGAGCGCGGGCCCATCCCGCGGGCGACGTGGGAGCGGCTCGGCGCCGTACGGCCGGACGAGGGCGCGATCGCGCGACACATCGACCTCGTGCTGAGCCTCCCGTTCCTCGACGTGGAGGGGATCCGGAAGCGCCGGTTCAAGGTCGCGCTGGACTGCGTGCGCGGCGCGGGCGGGGCGTTCATGCCGCTGCTGCTCGACCGGCTGGGGTGCCAGGTGACGGCGATCCACCTCGAGACCGACGGGCGCTTCCCGCACCCCCCGGAGCCCGTGGCGGAGAACCTCAAGGACCTGGAGGCGCTGGTCCGGCGCTCGGGCGCCGAGATCGGGTTCGCCGTGGACCCGGACGTGGACCGGCTGGCGCTGGTGAGCGAGCTCGGAGAGGCGATCGGCGAGGATTACACACTGGCCCTTGCGGCGCGTGTCGTGCTGCGGCATCGCAACGGTCCTGTGGTGACTAACCTCTCGACCAGCCGCGTGGTAGAGGACGTGGCCGCCGCCGCCAACAGCCGGGTGATCAGGGCCCCGGTGGGCGAGGTAAACGTCGCCACCAGAATGCGTTCCGAGCGTGCACCGGTGGGCGGGGAGGGGAACGGCGGGGTCATTCTTTCCGAGATGCATCTGGGGCGCGACGCCCCCGTCGGCGCGGCACTCATGCTGCAATTGCTGCTGGAAGACGGGCGGCCCCTCTCGGAGATCGTGAGGGACTACCCGCGCTACGTCATTGTGAAGGACAAGCTGGACCGCCCCTCGGCGAGCCTCTCGACGGTGTACGACGCGCTGCGCTCGGCGTTCCCGGACGCCGGCGCGGACACCCAGGACGGCCTCCGGCTGACCTGGCCCGACCGCTGGGTCCACGTGCGTCCCTCGGGGACCGAGCCCATCGTCCGGGTGATCGCCGAGGCGCCAACGGCCGAACAGGCTCGCGAGCTCGTGGCGCGGTGCCGGGAACCGCTGGACGCGCTTTCACGATGACGGAAGAAGCTGCGACCTGCGTCCTGCGACCTGCGTCCTAAGTGCTCGACGGGAGGCATCCCGAGGCTGTCAGGTCGCAGGACGCAGGTCGCAGGTCGCAGCGCGGAAGTACCGAAGGAAACCATCCATCCCCATTCTCTACCATGTGCGGAATCGTCGGGTACGTCGGACCTAAGAACGCCACCCCTCTGCTGATCGACGGGCTGAAGCGCCTGGAGTATCGGGGCTACGACTCGGCCGGGGTGGCGATCATGAACGGGCACGGCGTCGAGACGCGGCGTGCGGCCGGGAAGATCGCGAAGCTCGAGGCCGGGATCGCCGGCGACCCGGTGCACGGGTCGGTCGGCATCGCGCACACGCGCTGGGCCACGCACGGGGCGCCGAACGAGACCAACGCGCACCCGCACCTGGACTGCAAGGGGAAGATCGCCGTCGTGCACAACGGCATCATCGAGAACGCCACCGCGCTGCGGCAGGCGCTCGAGGAGGCCGGACACAAGTTCCGCAGCGAGACCGACACCGAAGTGCTCTCGCACCTGGTCGAGGAGATGTTCGCCGGGAGCCTCGAGGACGCGGTGATTGAGGCGCTCAAGAAGGTGGACGGCACCTACGGCATCGCGGTCGTGTCGAGCGACGACCCGGACAAGATCGTCGCCGCGCGCAAGGGGAGCCCGCTGCTGGTCGGCGTCGGCGAGGGCGAGTACTACATCGCCAGCGACGTCTCGGCGATCCTCAAGCACACGCGCGAGGTCGTCTACCTGGACGACGGCGACGTCGCCGTGCTGACGCGCGAGGGCTACCGCCTCTGCGACCTGAACGCCGACGTCGTGCACAAGCCGACGACGAGCATCGACTGGGACCTCGCGCAGATCGAGCGCGGCGGCTACCCGCACTTCATGCTCAAGGAGATCTTCGACCAGCCGACGTCGATCGAGAACACGATGCGCGGCCGCCTGATCCTGGAGAACGGCGACTCCAAGCTCGGCGGGCTGAACATGTCGGCGGAGCAGCTCCTCAACATCGACCAGATCATCATCACCGCCTGCGGCACGAGCTGGCACTCGGCGCTGATCGGCGAGATGCTGATCGAGGAGTACGCGCGGATTCCGGTCGAGGTCGAGTACGCGTCCGAGTTCCGCTACCGCAACCCGATCGTCACGCCGAGGACGCTCTGCATCGTCATCTCGCAGTCGGGGGAGACGGCGGACACGCTGGCGGCAATGCGCGAGGCGAAGCGGCGCGGCGCGCAGACGCTCGGCATCGTGAACGTGGTCGGCTCGACGATCGCGCGCGAGGACGACGGCGGCATCTACATCCACGCCGGCCCGGAGATCGGCGTCGCGTCCACCAAGGCGTTCACGAGCCAGGTGATCGCGCTGGCGCTGCTGACGCTCAAGCTCGCCCGCAAGCGCGACCTGTCGGTGGTGAAGGGGCGCGAGTTCGCGCAGGCGCTGGCCGAGCTGCCGGGCAAGATTCAGCAGATCCTCGACCGGCACGAGGAAGTCGAGCAGCTGGCGGAGGAGTTCAAGCGCGCGTCCAACTTCCTGTACCTCGGGCGCGGCTACAACTTCCCGGTGGCGCTGGAAGGCGCGCTCAAGCTCAAGGAGATCAGCTACATCCACGCCGAGGGCTACCCAGCGGCCGAGATGAAGCACGGGCCCATCGCCCTGATCGACGAGATGATGCCGGTGGTCTTCATTGCCCCGCACGACGCGGTGTTCGACAAGGTCGTGTCGAACGTGCAGGAGGTGAAGGCGCGCAAGGGCCGCGTGATCGCGATCACGACGCGCGAGGAGCCGTCGCTCAAGGGGCGCGTGGACTACGAGTTCCGCATCCCGGAGACGATCGACGCGCTGACGCCGATCCTGGCTTCGATCCCGCTCCAGCTCCTGGCCTACTACATCGCGGTCAAGCGCGGCTGCAACGTGGACCAGCCGCGGAACCTGGCGAAGAGCGTCACGGTGGAGTAAGGCGATCTGCGATCCGCGATCCGCGATCCGCGACGGGCCCCGGGATTCATTCCGGGGCCCGTTCGTCATCCTGACTCGCAGGGTGGCGGAGCGAGAGAGGACAAACGTTTCGCCGGGCGCCGAACTTGCGCTTCCGGGGCGCCGTGGATCACGACGTCGTCATCATCGGGGCGGGACTCGCGGGCGCGAGCGCGGCCGCGGTGCTGGGGCGCGCGGGGTGCCGGGTGGTGCTCGTCGACCCGCACGCGTCCTGCCCTACCTGGTTCAAGGCGGAGAAGATCGAGCCGGACCAGGCCGACCTGCTGCGCGAGCTCGGGCTGATGGACGCCGTGATGTCGCGCGCGCATCGCATCGGGCGCGTCCTGGAGGCGGCGCACGGCCGAGTGCTCCGGGCCATCGAGATAGAGCAGTACGGCGTCTCGTACAGCGACCTGGTGAACGCGGTCCGCGAGGCGGTGCCGGCGTCGGTCGAGCGGCGCGCGGATCGCGTCACCAGGATCGAGACAGGGCCCGATGCGCAGCGCGTCACGCTCGCCGGCGGCGAGGTGTGTGCGCGCCTGGTGGTGCTGGCGACCGGCACCGGCGGGCGGCTGCACGAGATGGTGGGGATCTCGAAGGAGGCGGTCGGCGCGGGGCACTCGCTCTCCTGCGGCTTCGACCTCGCGCTCGCCGCGGAGCGCCCGTTCGCGTTCGACGCGCTCACGTACTTCCCCGGCAGTTCGGCGTCGCGCGCGGCGTACCTGACGGTGTTCGCGATGGCCGACCGGATGCGCGCCAACTTCTTTCTGTACCGCGACGCGAAGGACCCGTGGGTGCGCGCGTTCATCGCGGACCCCGAGGGCGAGCTGCGCCGGTCGCTCCCCGGGCTGGAACGGGTGGCCGGGCCGCTGCGCGTCACCGGCCGGGTCGAAGTCTGCCCGACGTACCTGTACCGCGCGGCGGGGCACCGTCGGGCCGGGGTGGCGCTGATCGGCGACGCGTTCCAGAGCGTGGACCCGGTGACCGGCACCGGCGTGAGCAAGGCGCTGACCGACGTCGCGGAGCTGGCGGCGCTCGTCCCGCGCTGGCTCGAGACGCCGGGGATGGGCGCGGACAAGATCGCGCAGCTCTACGACGCGCCGCGCAAGGCGCGCTCGGACGCGCGCTCGCTCTCGGCGGGCGTCTACCTGCGGCGGGTCGGCGAGATGGCGCCGCTGCGCTGGCAGGCCCACCACTGGCGGTGGGTGGCGCGGACGGGACTCTCGGGGCTCCGGCAGGCGCTACGATCGGGGCCGCGCCGGCTGTCGGGACGCGTCCCCGGCCGGTGAGTACATCGGCTGCGTGTTCGCCGCCGACGCCATGAGCCGCTGCAGGTTGTCCGGGTTGAAGAAGGACTCGCGCGGCACCATCCCCTGAAACGCCATCGCGAAGTGCCGGGTGGCCTCGGCGTCGCCGCGGACCGCGGCGCGGATCCGCAGGAACTCGTCAGGCGGCGGCCGGAAGCGCGCGAGGTGGAGGTTCATCCGGAAGTCCGGCATCGTCGCCTCGTTCCGCTTGCGCTCGTAGTCGGCGAGCGCCTCGTCGAGCGGCCTGCGCCCGGAGAGTCCGTCGTCGAGCGCGCCCGCGAGCAGCTCGGCGTCGCGGAAGGCGTCGCAGATGCCCAGCGCGAGGAACGGATCCTTGTGGCAGCCCGCGTCACCGACCAGCGCCCACCCCGGGCCGTGCGGCCGCCGGAGGAAGTTCGGGACGTCGGTGGCGCCGCGGAAGCGCTCGACGCGCCGCCCGGCACGCACCGCCGCCGAGAGCTCCGGGATGCCGTCCACCGCCGCCATGTAGGAGCCCTCGATGTCGGCGCGCACGCGCGGCAGGTCGGTGGCCGCCCAGCAGACGAAGACGCCGAGCAGGCCGTCGTTGGTCGGAAACGCGAAGACGGCGTGGTCGCGCCGCGCGTAGACTTCGAGCGAGGCGCGCGGCACGTCGCTGAAGTAGGAGAAGTACCAGCAGGTGCAGGACGGGCTCTCCTCGTACGCGGGCGCGCGCACGAACTCGGCGAGCCGCGAGCGGCGGCCGTCGGCGCCGACGGTCACGCGCGCCAGCTCGGTGATCGGCGCGTCGCTCGCACGGCCGCGCATGCGAACGCCTTGCACGGTATCGTCGTCCGCGAGCAAGCCCTCGACGGTGTAGCCGGCGCGCACCTCGGCGCCCGCCTCCACCGCGGCGTCCACGAGCAGGGCGTCGAGCGCGAAGCGGCGCGGCGCGCAGGCGACCGGGACGCCGTCCTTGATCAGTCCGTCGGCCGCGAGCGGGAAGTCGCCATAGTCCGCGATCGTCGAGGTGACCTGCGGGCAGCCGCCGGCCACGAGGCGGTCGAGGAGCCCCCAGCGGGCGAGGCGCGCCGGCCCGCCCTTGTGGATGGCGTGCCCATGGGGGATGTCGCTCGGGAAGGTGGCGCGGTCCACGACGAGGACGCGGTACCCCTTTCGGGCCAGCAGCATCGCGGTGGACGAACCGGCGCACCGCGCTCCGATCACGATGACGTCGTACATGACGTGCCTCCGCTGAGGGCTCGGGTGGTCGCCCCCAAAATGGGAATACCGCCGGCCGCATCAACCCAACCTTGGTCAGAGTCGGCCCCCACCTCGGGCGGAGTGACGGCGCGCTTGACAGGGCGCGGCCCGAGCGCGATACATAGACGCCGTATCCATAGCGAATCTATGTATGCGCCGGCCCCGGGCCGGCGCTCCTCCGGCTGGTGACGCGTGCTCCCACCGCTCGACCGTCTCGCTCTGCTCTGGCGCCGGCTGCGCGCCCGGGCCAGCCGCGAACAGTCGGCCGGCGAGCTGGACGAGGAGATGCGCCATCACCTGGAGCTGCTCGAGCGGGACTTCGAGCGGCGCGGGCTGAGCGCCGAAGAGGCGCGGCACGCCGCGCGGCGCAAGTTCGGGAACCCACTCTCGCTCCGCGAGCGGAGCGCCGACGTCTGGGCGTTCGCCGCGCTGGAGGCCGCCCTTCAGGACGTGCGCTACGGCGCCCGGCAGCTGCGCCGCAGCCCCGCCTTCGCGGCGGTGGCGGTGGGCGCGATCGGGCTGGCGATGGGGGTCAACTGCGCGCTGTTCACGCTGGTGGACGCGATCGCCTGGCGCCCGCTCCCGGTGGCGGACCCGGCCAGCCTCGTCATGCTGCACCCGGTGGACGAGCACGGCGCGCGCCACAACCTCTTCTCGTACCCCGAGGTCTCGGGGCTGGGCGGCGCTCGCGCCCTGGCCGGCGTGGCCGCGCACGGATGGCGCGCCGTCGCCGTCGCGCCACTCTCGGGCGAGCCGCGCGCGGCGCCTGACGAGCCCCGCCTGGCCAGCGCGACCTTCGTCTCGGGGAGCTACTTCCCACTGCTCGGCGCCCGCGCCGCGCTCGGCCGGACGCTGCTGGCCACCGACGAGGGCCCCGGCGCGCCGGCGGCGGTGGTGCTGGGGCATCGGTTCTGGGAGACGGCGTTCGCGTCGTCGCCGGCCGTGCTCGGCGGCGTGGTGCTGGTGAACGGCGTGCGGGCGACGGTGGTCGGCGTGGCGGCGCGCGACTTCACTGGCACGGAGGCCCGCTCCCCCGACGTGTGGCTTCCGGTCACGCTGGCGCCGGCGATGCGCGTCGTCGGCGGCCCGCTCGACGACCGCGCGAACCGCTGGCTGGTCGTGCACGGCCGGCTGCGCCCGGGCGTCTCGACCGGCCGCGCCGGCGCCGAGCTCTCCGGCGTGCTGCGCGCGATGGCGGGCGCGGCGCCGCGTCCCGGGGACCCGCGCGGGGTGGTGCTGACGCCGCAGTCGTCGCTCGTGCCGCTCGGCCCGGAGGAGCGCGAGCTGGTGGCGCCGGCGCTGCTCGCGGTGGCGCTGGTGCTCGTCATCGCGTGCGCGAACCTGGCGAACCTGCTGCTCGCGCGCGCCGTGGTGCGCCAGCGCGAGATCGCCATCCGCGCCGCGGTCGGCGCGTCCCGGGGACGGCTCGTCAGGCAGCTGCTGACGGAGAGCTTTCTCATCGCGCTGCTGGGCGGCGGGCTCGGCCTCCTGGTGGCGGACTGGAGCCTCGCCGCCGCCGCCCGCGCGGTGCTGGCGCAGCTGCCGGCGGAGGCGGGGACGTTCGTGCTCGGGCTGCACCCGAGTGGGCGCGTCCTCGCGTACGCCGGCCTGCTCGTGCTCGTCGCGACGCTGGCCTTCGGCCTGGCGCCGGCGCTGCACGCCACGGCGCCGGGGCTGGCGGGCCGCATCAATGGAGACGACGGCGCGCTGGGGACGGGGATCCGCCGCTCGCGCTTCCGGGGCGCGCTGGTGGCGGCGCAGGTGGCGGCGTGCGTGGTGCTGCTCGTCGGCTCGGGCGTGCTCGTGCAGAGCGTGCGGCGCCTCGGCGACGCGCACGCGGGGCTGGAGGCGGAGCGCGTGCTCTCGGTCCGCCTCGGGCTGCCCGGCGCGGACGACCGCGCGGACGAGCTGTCCGCCGCGCGCCAGCGGCTGGCGGAGCGGGCGGCAAGGCTTCCCGGGGTGACCGCATCGGCGCGGGTGGCGCGCGTGCCGTTCGCGGGGACGGACCCGATGCTGGCGGTGACGCCGGACGAGCCGGGCGCGTCCCGCCGCCAGCTCAAGGTCAACGTGGTGAGCGCGGGCTACTTCACGACCGTCGGCCAGCGGGTGCTGCGGGGGAGGGCGTTCGGCGAGGCGGACGCGGCGTCCGACGCGCGCGTGGCGGTGGTGAGCGCGTCGGCGGCGCGCCGGCTCTGGCCGTCGCGGGACGCGGTCGGCCGCCGGCTCCGGCTGGCGCGCCCGGGTCGCGGCGCGGACACGTTAGGCGCCGAGTACGACGTGGTGGGCGTGGCGGCGGACGCGCGGAGCGGGCGGCTGTGGGACGAGGACGAGGCGTACATCTACCTCCCGGCCGCGCCCGCCGACCTGAGCGCCGCGGAAATGCCGCTGCTGCTCCGCTCGCCGGCGGGCCTCGGTGGGCTCGACTCCGCGCTGCGGCGCCTGGCGCGCGACGCCGCGCCAGGCGTCCCGCTGCAGCTCCAGCCGCTCACCGAGCTGCTGAACGAGCAGCTGCTCCCGTTCCGCTCCGGCGCCGCGTTCGCGAGCGCGGTGGGCGTGCTGGGGCTCGCGCTGGCCGCGGTCGGGCTGTACGGCGTGGTGGCGTTCGCGGTGCAGCAGCAGACGCAGGAGATCGCGGTGCGCGTGGCGCTGGGCGCGCAGCGGGGGAGCGTGCTGGCGCTGGTGCTGCGGCGCGAGTCGCGGGTCGTGCTGGTGGGGCTCGCCGCCGGCCTCGTGCTCGCGCTCGGCGAGGCGCGGCTGCTGGCGAGCGTCGTCGTGCCGCTCTCCCCGCTCGGCGCGGGCGGCTTCGCGTTCGTGCTGGCGTTCCTGCTCGCCGTCGCCGCCGCGGCCACGGTGACGCCCGCGCTCAAGGCGCTGCGCGTGGACCCGATGCAGGCGCTGCGACACCAGTAGGGCCCCGATGGGTCGAGGCCCTGCGGTGATGTTCCCGGTCGATCAGCGCGCCGCCAGCGCCGCGCCGGATCGCGCCTCGGCGAGCGCGGGCAGGTCCGCGTCCGCCTTACGCCAGTTGACCAGCAGCTCCCGATAGGCGGCCGCCGCGCCCGCGGGATCGCCGGCCATGCGCTTCGCCCGCGCCAGGCCGAGCAGCGCGCTGGAGCGGCGCGGGCACATCCGGAGCACCTGCTCGTACGCTGCCGCCGCTTCGGCGCCCTGCCTGTCCTTCAGCAGTTCGGCGCCCAGGACCTCGCCGGCGAGGAGCCGGTAGGGCGGCCCGAGCGGCGCGATCGTGTCGCCGGCCGCCGCGGAGCGCAGCAGCTCCAGCGCGTGGGCGCGGTCGGCGCCCCGTAGCGCCGCCAGCGCCTCCAGCAGCCGCGCGCTCGCGAGGAGCCCGCGCGCGTTGGGCTGCGACTGAAGGGAGTCGGCGACCGCGCGGAACCGGCGCGCGGCCTCGTCGGCGGTGGCCGTCTCGCCGCGCAGCCGGGCGACGACCGCGCGCTGGTAGAGCGCACGCGTCTCGAAGGAGCTGGCGCGGGCGCTTGGCTCCAGGGCCACGATCGCCGGGGGCGTGCCCGACCAGCTCCCCCCGTTCGCCC
>DATFPD010000709.1:0-18081 GCA_035265005.1 Gemmatimonadaceae bacterium
GATGCGAGATGCGAGATGCGAGATGCGAGATGCGAGAGGGGCCCCGGGAGATCGCTCTTCCCGGGGCCCCTCTCGCACCTCGCACCTCGCAACTCGCAACGCCTATCCCGCCCGTCTCAGCACCAGGCTCGCGTTGACTCCGCCGAAGCCGAAGGAGTTCGAGAGGACGTGCTCGACGCGGGCGGGGTGGCCGGTGGGCGGGACGTGCGCGAGGTCGCAGGCGTCGTCCGGGCGGGCGAGGTTGACCGTGGGCGGGAGCCACTCGTTGGCGATGCTGAGCGCGCTGATCGCCGCCTCGATCGCGCCCGAAGCGCCGAGGGCGTGGCCGTAGTAGCCCTTCGTGCTGCTCACCGGGAGGGTCGCCGCGCGGTCGCCGAAGACCTGCTTGAGCGCGAGCGTCTCGGTGGCGTCGTTGAGCGGCGTCGAGCTGCCGTGCGCGTTCACGTAGCCGATCTCCCCCGGCGCCACCGACGCGTCGCAGAGGGCGAGGCGCATCGCGCGCGCGGCCTGCGTGCCGTCGGGGCGCGGCGCCGTCATGTGGTGGGCGTCGTTCGTCGTGCCGTAGCCCAGCAGCTCGGCGTAGATCGGCGCGCCGCGCGCCACGGCGCGGCCGTACTCCTCCAGCACCAGCACCGCCGCGCCCTCGCCCATCACGAAGCCGTCGCGGTCGCGGTCGAAGGGGCGGGACGCGGCGGACGGGTCGTCGTTGCGCACGCTCATCGCCCGAATCAGCGAGAACGCGCCGAAGCAGAGCGGGGCGAGCGGCGCCTCGGCGCCGCCGGCGAGCATCACGTCGGCGTAGCCGTCGCGCACCTGCCGGAAGGCGTCGCCGATCGCCACCGTCCCCGAGGCGCAGCTCATCCCGTTGGTGGAGTTGGGCCCCATCAGCCCGAACTCGATCGCGACGTTGCAGCTCGCCGCGCCGACGAACACGGCCAGCGCGAGCAGGGTGTCCACCGCGCGGATGCCGTCGGCGTGGAAGGCCTCGGTCTGCTGCTCGGCGTAGGCGCAGCCGCCGAGCGCGGAGCCCATCATCGCGCCGACGCGCTCACGGTCCTCGCGGGCCAGGTCGAGCGCCGCGTCGTCGAGCGCCATCCGGCTGGCGGCGACGGCGAACTGCCCGAAGCGGTCGAGCCGCCGGCTCCGCCGCATGTCGAGGTAGTCGGCGGGCGCGAAGTCGTCGATCTCCGCGGCGTTCTGGCTGCGGAAGGGCGCCGGGTCGAAGCGCGTCACGGTGCGCACGGCGGAGCGCCGCCGGCGCAGCCCTTCCCACAGCCCCTCGCGCGCGATGCCGATTGGCGTGATGGCGCCGATCCCGGTGATGACGACGCGACGGCGGGCGTGGGCGGAGGGGTGCGGCATGGGAGGAGACAGATGCAAACACGAAATGCGAGACGATCCCTACTGTAACCTGGCAGGCGGGACAGCCGCGCGGGAGGGACCCGGGACGAGGTGCATCTGGCAGGCGGCGAACGCCCGATCTACCGAGACCGGCGTCGCTAGCATCCGTAACGCGCCGATCCGGCGTTCGGTTCACTTTTTCGTATTTCGTACTGCTTACTCGCCCTTCTCCGCTGCCTCCGCGAGCCCTGCGAGCGTGCGCGACGCGATGCCGTGCACGAAGATCGGGCCGATGACGCGGACGGCGGCGAAGCGGCCGATGAGCGGCCAGCGCGGGCCGTCCCAGGCGTGCACGATGCGAACGAGCACGCCGTCAGCCGCGGGGTCGAAGCTCCACTCGACGTCCATCCCGGTGGTGATCCCGCCGACGTGGCGGAACCGGATGCGCGGTCGCTCGCCGGTGCGGCCGTCGCCGTGGTAGACGGCCATCTCGGAGGCCCACCAGGTCGGCCACCCCAGGGGGCCGAACGGGCGGAACGCCGACATCTCCACCACCCCGCCGCCGTCGGGGGAGCGCTCGCGGTAGCGCACGAACCGGTAGTGCGCGAGATGCTCCGGCCATCGATCGACGCGGCGCGCCAGCTCGAAGATCGTGCCGAGCGGCGCGCGCACCACGCGCTCGTCGACCGTCAGCATCGCGCGCGCCTCGGCCGGCATCGGCCCCAGGTCGTACGCGATCCGGCGCTCGGGGACCGACTGGCGATAGGCGGGCGTGGGGTGGCGGGGGCGCTTGGGCATGAGAAAGAAGAAAATGCTGCGTGCTGCGTCCTGCGTGCTGCGTCCTACCTGCCTCGGGATGCCTCCCGGTGGGCCTTTAGGACGCAGGACGCAGCACGCAGAGCCTGTCCTGAGCGAAGCGAAGGATCGCAGCACGCGTAGTTCATCTCGGCGTCCAGCTCGCCGTGACGCGCCAGGCGAGCCGGTGGTGCACCTCGGGGACCTGGCCGACGGCGGCCCGCACGGACTCGCGCAGCTCGCGGCGGGTGAAGCCGCGCAGGACGGAGACCACGCCGTCGTGGCGGCTCACGGGGTGGAAGCGGAGCGGGAACGAGGCGAGCCAGATGCCGCCGGCGGCGATCCAGCTGCGCCGCAGCTCGCTCACGATCACGCGCCGGCGCGCCACGCGGTCCATCTCGCGCAGCAGGCGGCCCGCCTCGCCGTCGAGGAAGTGGTGGAGCACCTGCGAGCAGGTGACGACGTCGACGCTGCGGTCGGCGAACGGCAGCGCGAGCCCGTCGCCGCAGACGCTGAGGCCGATGCGCTGGCGGTTGCCCGACGCCAGCTCCTCGGCGGCGTCCACGCCGACCGTGGTCAGCGCGACCCCGCGCCGCCCCGCCGCCTGACGCGCCCGCGCCGGGATGTCCCCGTAGCCGGTGCCGACGTCGAGCAGGGTGAGCGGCGCCCCGCCGTCCCGGCGTCCGGCCCCAGCCGCCGCGGCGGCGAAGGTCGGCGCCAGCTCCGCCAGCACCGCGCGCACGCCGCCGAACAGCCGGTTCGACAGCGCGACGTCGCGCAGCGAGCGCCTGACGAGTCGCGGGTCGACGTCCGGCGCGTCCAGGTACTCGACGCCGCGTCGGCGGGGCGGGGTGAGGAGGGGCATGGAAACTACGAGCTGCGTGCTGCGTCCTGCGTCCTCACGACCTCGGGACGCAGGGGCCCCCCGAGCGCACTGAGGACGCAGGACGCAGCACGCAGGTGGTAGTTCTTATCGCTCCAACTGAGCATACCCGCCCCTGTAATAGAGCAGCGGCTTCGCCGCGCCCGGCGCGGCGCTGGCGGCCTCCACCTCGCCGATGAAGATCGTGTGGTCGCCGCTCTCGAGCTGGTGCGCGGTGCGGCACTCCAGGTAGGCGAGCGCCTCGTCGAGCAGCGCCGGGCCGAACTTGCCGCGGGTGTAGCCCACGCCGTCGAAGCGGTTCGGGTCCTTGGCGGCGAAGCGCCGGGAAAGCGCCTCCTGCTCGGCGGCGAGGACGTTCACGGTGAAGTGCGTGGCGGTGCTGATCACCGGGAACATCGACGCGTCGTGCGCGATGCAGACGAGCACCAGCGGCGGGTCGAGGCTGAGCGAGGAGAAGGCGCTGGCGGTCATACCGTAATCGAGACCGTCGTCGCCGCGCGTCGTGATCACCGTGACGCCGGTGGCGAATCGGCCGAGGACGCTGCGGAAGGTATCCGGATCGATGGGCATGTCTGGCGAGATGAACGGCGGAACCGCTACGGCTCCTCCGTCGGGATCGGGGCTCCTCCGTCGCCCCGACAGTGCGTGCGGGGCTCGGTCGGAATGACGCGCGCGGGAGAATGATACGCAACGAGCTCCCGCACGTGTGACCCCAGCGGTCCCACCAACAGGCGCCAGACGAAGCCGGGCCGCAAGACCTCGCGGGCCGGGACGAAGTCGCCGGTGACGCCGACCAGCAGGTCCGCCATGTCACGGCGGCGCGAGAGCGTGCGCGCGGCGTGGTCCATCAAGAGCGGCGAGGCGACGGCGGCGCCGATCGCGCGCTCGACCATCCACTTGCCGCCGAACTCCCGGCGGCGCAGCGCCTCGTACTCGCCGAGGGCGCGGTCGGCGCGCGCGGCATCCCCCGCGCGCGCGGCGTCGGCGATCAGCGGCGCCGCGAGCTCGCCGCCGCGCAGCGCGGCGTAGATCCCTTCGCCAGTGAACGGGTCGAAGAAGTCCGCGGCGTCCCCGACGAGCGCGGCACCCGGCGACCAGGCGCGGCGCGCGGCGGCCGCGAACGGCCCGGTCGCGTGCACCGCCGACACGCGCTCGGCGCGCTCGAAGCGCGGCGCGAGGTGCGGCAGGCGACCGATCCACGCCTCGACGAACGCCGCGCGGTCCGCGCCGATGCCGCGCGCCGCGCCCGCGGGCACCACGAGCGCGACGTTCGCCACGCCGCCGCCCACGTGCGCGATCCCCAGGTAGACGCCGCGCTCGACGTGCATCTCGCCCACGTCGCCGAGCGCCGCGACGCCGCGGTAGTGCCCGACCAGCGCGACGCGGCGCGGCCACGGCAGCCGCCGCGCGAGGCCGAGCCGCCTGGCGACGACCGACCGCAGCCCGTCCGCGCCGACCACAACGGCCGCGCGGCGCTCGCGCGGCGGCCCGCCCTCGCGCTCCGCCGTCCGCACGCCGACCACGCGTCCGCGTCCGTCGGTGAGCAGGTCGAGCACGCGCTCGCCCTCGACGACGCGCGCCCCGGCGTCGCGCGCGGCGTGCATCAGGATCGGGTCGAGGATTCGCCGGCGCAGCGCCAGGCCGCGGTCGCTCGCCCCGCGAAATCCCTGCGCGGCCGCGCCGGCGAACTCGCCGCGGAAGCTGGTGCCGCCGGGCGCGCGCACCACCATGCCGGCCAGGTGCGCCGCGCCCGCCGCCTCGATCGCGTCGAGCGCGCCCATGCCGCGCAGGATCCGCGACGCCTCGGGGCTCATGTACTCCGAGCACGGCTTGTCGCGCGGGAAGCGCGCCCGGTCGAGCACGAGCACGTCGAGCCCGAGGCGGGCCAGGTGGTGGGCGGTCGATGAGCCGGCGGGGCCGGCGCCGACGACGAGGACCTGGGCGTCCGCCGCCGCCGCCGTCACGTCACCGCTCGCGCGATGCGCTGGAAGACGCCCATGTACCGCCAGTGCGGCCGCGGCAGCCGCAGCAGCGACGCCGTGCGCGTGAGCAGCGGCAGCAGGGGCGAGCGCGAGTCGGCGGAGAACATGAATCGCGGGTGCTCGCGAGCGAAGCGCTTCAGCCGGCGCACGACGTCGTCGAAGGCGACGCGCGGGGAGAAGTAGAACGTCGGGGCGAGCAGCGAGTCGCCGTACTGGACGACGCCTTCCTCGATCGCGATGCGGTGCAGCGTGGTGTCGGGGTAGACGCGCAGGCCGACGGTCGTGTACACCGCGTCGCCGCGCCCCAGCCGCCAGGCGGCGAAGCGCAGCGTCTCCTCGAGCGTCTCCGGCGTCTCCCCGGGGCCGCCGACGAGGAAGATCCAGAGCACGCGGATGCCGGCGCGCTCCACGCGCTCGGCGGCGACGCGTACCTTGGCCGCGTCGAAGCCCTTCTCCATGCGCTCGAGCACCGGGTCGCTCGCGCTCTCGGCCGTGATGCCGAGCGAGTCGAAGCCCGCCGCGCGCATGGCGGCGAGCAGCTCCGGCGGGGCGACGGCCGGGGTGAAGTTCGTGGTGTCCAGGTGCAGCCCCGGCGTGCGGGCGCGGCGCCGCGCGATCGCCTCGCACACTTGCAGCGCGTGGCCGGGGGGCGAGTTGAAGGTGGAGTCCACGAAGTCGACGTGCCGCACGCCGCCGTCGCGGTGCAGCGCCTCGATCTCGTCGGCCACCGCCTCGGGCGCGCGCAGGCGGTACCCCCACCCCTCGACGTTGCGGTAGGTGCAGTACACGCACTTGTAGACGCAGCCGCGCTTCGTCTGGACGGGCACCGTCGCGCCGTGCCGGGCGTAGCGGCGGACGTCGGCCCAGCGCGGGAGGTCGGCGGTCGGGAGCGCGTCGAGGTCGGCGTCGTCGCCCGGGGGGGTGAACACCACGCGCTCCCCGACGCGCCTGACGAGGCCGGGGATCGAGCCCGGGGCGCGGCCGGCGGCGAGCGCCTCCACCAGCGCCGCGCTCGCGCGCTCGCCGTCGCCGGCCACCGCGTAGTCCACCTCCAGCTCGCGGAACAGCGCCTCGGGCGCGACGCCGAACGCCGCGCCGCCGGCGAGCACCGGGGCGCCGGGGGCGGCGGCGCGGAGCGCGCGCAGCACGCCGGCGGCCTCCGGCGTGTAGTGGCGGAGGGCGATCGCGTCGCTGTTGTCGATGTTCCGCACGCCGATCCCCACCACGTCGGGGCGCAGCCGCTCGGCGGCGCGGCGCGCGGCCCCCTCCGGGTCGCGCTCGAACAGCAGGTCCAGGAGCTCGACCCGGTGGCCGGCGGCGGCCAGCGACGACGCGACGCAGGCCAGCCCGTTAGGCAGCACCGGCTGCGGCGACCGCTCGCGGTTCGCGCTCACCAGCAGGACGCTCGCTCCGCCAGCGCCGCTCACGTCACGAGCCTCCGGAACGGCCGGACACGGGTGAACACGGATGAGACCACGGATGACGATGGATCTCTCCAGGTGCATTCACAACGCCTCGCGCCCGGGCGCTGGGAGCTTCGACTCCGCCGGGAGGCATCTGCGTTCATCCGTGGTCTCATCCGTGTTCACCCGTGTCCGGCCGTTCAGCCGACCGCCAAGAGCGCGCCGACGCCGGCGCCTACCACTGTCGCCGCGAGGTTGACGCGGTCGTTGTCGAGCCAGACGAGGCCGCCGGCGGCGCGGGTCGGCGTGCCGCAGGCGTGCACGGCGCGCTCGGTCGCCGCCGCGCAGCGGTCGCACCAGCGGCGCGCCTGCATTGTCGCGCCGAGGAGCGAGTCGGCGGTGGCGCCCGCGAAGCCGCCGATCGCCGCGCCCCGTACCGCGTCGCCGGGCCAGCCCGCCCACCAGGCGAGCGCGGCAACGAAGCCCGCGCCCGCCAGCGACGCGAGCGTGCCCGCGACCGTGACGCCGCCGGACGTGCCCGGCGGGACCGGCCTCAGGGAAGTTATCGCGCGGGGAACGCCTCCGACCAGCGTGCCGACCTCGGTCGCCCAGGTGTCGGCGGTCGCCGCCGCCAGCGCCGCGGCGCCGACCGCGGTCCAGCCCGGCCAGCCGGGCGCGAGCATCGACGCGAGCGCCGCCGCCGCGTAGACGCCGCCGTTGGCCAGCACCTGCGTCGCGTCCCGCTCGCCGCCCTTGGCGACGATCCCGCCGACGCGCCGCTCCTTGCGCTCCGCGCCCGCGCGCGAGAGCAGCGTGGACGCGACGAAGAACGCGATCAGGATCGCCCCCCACGACCACCCCGCGCCGACGCAGAGCGCGCCCACCACGGTCGCCGCGACGGCGCCACTCGGCGACAGGGAGCGCGCGCGGCGCGCGGCCGCGGCGATCGCCGCCGCGAGCGCGAGGCCGGCGGCCAGGCGCGCGAGCGCCGGCGCTACGACGGGTCCGTCGGCCAGTCTGGCGTCCGGCGCGGACCGCCGCCGACCCCGCTCCCCGCGCCGCCCGCGCCGCCCTCATCGCCCTCCCCGGGGGCGCCGGCGGTGGCCCGCGCGGCGGCGAGGAGGGCGATGAGGCGCTCGCGCAATGCCGGCGGCGCCCGGTCGATGGCCACCCGCTGCTCCAGGACTCGCAGGAACGCGCCGTCCCGCGTCGCGGCGCGGGCGCAGGACGCGCAGGCCGTGAGATGCCGCCGTACCTCCGCGTCCTCCTCGGCACTCAGCTCGCCATCCAGGAACTCGTAGATCCGCTCCGCGATGGCGTCACATGGCGAGACGGCCAAGGCCGATGCCTCCATTGATGTGCTCATAGCGACGAAGCGACCGTGTTCGTGCCGTCAGCTGAGGTGGTGGCGGCAATGTGGACGCCCGCGATCGGGGCGCGCAAGCTGTGAAGGATCTCGGACGGGCCGGGGTTCCAGGGGCGCGCCCACGCGCGCCCCATTTCCCCCCATCCCGCTTTCCGTTACCATCCGTCTGCCTCGTCCCTCGCTCCTTCATGACTGTCGACGCCCTCCTTCCGCTCAGCTTTCTCGAAGCCGTCCGCGCCGTCGACCGGCCGTCCGGAGAGCACGAAGCGGAATTCGTGCCCGAGCTGCGCAACAAGCGCCTGGGGCTCAGCGACACCGTCTACGCGCAGATCAAGCGGTACACCGACGCCGTCAAGAAGTCGCAGCGCACGAGCTACGACGAGGCCGTGGCGCTGGCGCGGCTGATCGGGCGCCGGCCGGACGCCGAGACGGTCTTCCGCGCGGCCGGCCGCTGGCTCGCCAACGAGGCCTACCAGACCATCTCGCCGGTCACCCGGCGCATGATCCGGCTGCTCCCATCGCTGCTCGCGCGCCCGCTCGCGCTTCGGCAGACGCGCCGCATCTGCGAGCGGTACCTGAACGGGCGGGTCACGCGCGTCGGGTCGTTCCTCCTCCTCGACGTGCCGGTGTCGGTCACCGCGGACACCGCGCCGAACGCCGCCGGCTGCGCCTACTACGAGTCGGCACTGCGCGAGCTGCTGCGGCTGCTCGTGGGCGGCGCGGGCGCGGTCGAGCACGTGCGCTGCGCGAGCCGCGGCGAAGGGAGCTGCGAGTGGCGCGCCGAGTGGCGCGGGATGCGGGACGGCGCCGGCAGCGAGGCGCCCGGAACGAGCGCTTCCGGGGACGCGGGGCGCGCGGGCGCCCCCGGGGCGGGTCGGGACGCGAGCGCCCCGACTCCATCGGTGTAGACCGCCTTCCCATCCCGCGTCCCGCATCCCGCGTCTCAATGCTGACTCCGGACACCCTCCCCGCCCTCCAGGCCGCGATCGCGGCGCAGCAGCTCGACGGCTGGCTGCTCTTCGACTTCCACGGGACCAACCAGATCGCGTCCGGGCTGCTGGGGCTCGAAGGGATGGTGACGCGGCGGGTCTTCGCCTACATCCCGCGCGAGGGCGTGCCGACGGCCGTCACGCACGCCATCGAGCAGGGGCCGTGGCGGCAGTGGCCGGCGGCGTGGCGGCGCGAGCAGTACAGCTCCTGGCGCGCGCTGGACGCCGCGCTGGGCCGGCTGGTGGGCGGCAAGCGGGTCGCGATGGAGTATTCTCCGCGCGACGCGGTGCCGTACCTGGACCGCGTGCCGGCGGGGGTACTGGAGCTGGTGCGCGCCGCGGGCGCGGAGGTGGTGTCGTCGGCCGAGCTGGTGACGCGCTTCTACGCGGTGTGGACGCCGGCGCAGCTCGCGTCGCACCGGCGGGCCGCCGAGCGGGTGGCGGCGATCGCGCGCGAGGCCATGCAGCACGCGGGCGAGCGGGCGTCCCGCGGCGCGGCGGTGAGCGAGTACGCGCTCCAGCAGTGGATCGCCGAGCGCTTCGGCGGCGAGGGTCTGGAGTTCGACCACCCGCCGATCGTGGCCGTGGGCGCGAACGCGGCCGACCCGCATTACGAGCCGACCGCCGAGCGCGCGCGCACGATCGAGCGCGGCGACGTCCTGCTGATCGACCTCTGGGCGCGCGAGCCGGCGGCGGCCGGCGGCGCGGGGGACCCGGGGATCTTCGCCGACCAGACCTGGATGGGTGCGCTCGGCGAGCCGAGCACCGAGGCGCTCGAAGTGTGGGCGGCGGTGCGCGACGCGCGCGACGCGGCGATCGACCTCCTGAAGGAGCGCATCGGCACCGGCGCGCCGGTACGCGGCGGCGAGGTGGACGACGCGGCGCGCGCGGTGATCGAGAAGCGCGGCTTCGGCAAGTACTTCATTCACCGAACCGGCCACTCGATCGACCCGCGCTCGCTGCACGGCAGCGGCCCGCACATCGACAACCTCGAGACGCGCGAGGAGCGCCTCCTCGTCCCCGGCGTCGGCTTCTCGATCGAGCCCGGCGTCTACATCCCGGGCAACGTCGGCATGCGCAGCGAGGTGAACGCCTACGTCGCGGAGGGGCAGATCGTCGTGACGCCGGAGGCGTACCAGCGGGACGTCATCATCGTGTAACGCGGAGGACGTGCGCGCCACGGACCGACGACGGACCGACGACGGGAGATGACGCCGACCTACGTGGCGGGTGAGATCAGCTTCGCACCCTGAAGGCGAATCGCGAATCGCGAATCGCCGTTACAGCGTGTCCGCGATCGCCGCGATCTCCTCGGCTTCCTTCCAGGCCAGCTCGAGGAGCTTGAGCTCGCCCTCCATCACGCGGCGCTCGCCCTCCTCGTGGACGGCCATCTCGAGCGCCAGGCGCTCGATGCTGCTGAGGTTGAGCGTGTCGATCTTGCGGTAGTCGCGGAGCAGGGAGGCGACGCCGCCGCGGCGCACGTTCGAGAGGTGCGCGGCGCGGTGCAGGTAGCGCTCGGCGTCGCCGGCGAAGTCGATCTGGCGCACCGCGCCGCGCACGTCGTCGGCGGCCGCGCCGATGCGGTTGGCGCGGGCGAGCAGGCGCGCCGCGCCGGTGAGGGCGGCCGCCCCGCGGAAGTGCTCGGTGCCGCCGTCGTGATCCACGTCGAGCAGCAGCTCGCCGGTCGCCTGGTCGGAGATGAGTCGGGAGCCGTGCATGTGGCGCACGCGCACGGTGAGCGCGCGCCCGTCGGGGGCGGGGATGCGGGCGATGACGCGCTCCCACTCGAGCCAGTCCCTGGCGGCGATGATCGGGAAGAGCACCGGCGCCGAGGCGAGCGAGGTCAGCCCGGGGACGATCGTGAGGAAGATGAGCCCCGCCAGCAGCACCGGGCCCGCAATCGGCGCCGCCGCCACGGCCGCGACGCCGCCCGCGACCGCGCTGGCGCCGGCCACCGCCATCGCGCGGCGCCGGCGCATCTCGAACTGGCGCCCGTAGCGCCACGCCGCGAACTCCGGGCGCAGCGGCTGGCCGATCCGCACGAGCTCCAGCCCTTCCTTCAGCTTCGCCAGCCCGATGTTGTCGGTCTGGATCCGGGCGCGGGTGCGGCGGAAGTGCCGCTCGCACTCCTCGATCGCCTCCCAGCGCTCCTCCAGCGGCGTCAGGTTCCAGCGCGCGCACTTCGGGCAGACGGCCCACAGCCGTCCCTTGGCCGAGTCGTACGCCAGCCGGCGCCCGACCGGGAAGGACTCGATCTCGGCGTTCGCGCCGAGCGACGCGTGGCAGAAGAGACAGGTCGAATACATCGAGAGCGGGGCAGAGACGAGAGCGCGAGCGCGAACGACGCCCACCCGTGGGAGTACCGTGGGAGTACCCGTGCCATCGAGCAACGTGCCGTGCCCGGCGCTCGTTTCCGCGCCGCGCCGGCCCGTCCCCACAACCTATGCGCGAGACGTCTCGCCGTCAGCGCCCCCGGTGCTTCTCGATGAACCGGTCGGCGCCCTTCGGGGGAAGGCGCCCGCCTCGAGCGGCGCGCCGGTGGTGGCAGAGCAGGCAGGTCGAGTACATTGGTCGCTCGGTTCCGGTCCTCGCCCCAATCTACTCCGGCACTCGACAGCGTGGTGCGCCCCGACGCCGCCCCGCCGGCCGCCCTGCGCCGCCGGCTCGGCCCCTTCTCGGCCACGATGGTGGTGGTCGGCGGCATCATCGGCAGCGGGATCTACTTCACGCCGGCCGAAGTCGCCCGGGCGCTGCCTAACGGCCAATCGATTCTCCTGGTCTGGGCGCTGGGCGGGGTGGTGGCGCTCGCCGGCGCGCTGACCTACGCCGAGCTGGGGGCGATGATGCCGGACGCCGGCGGGGCGTACGTCTACCTGCGCGAGGGGTTCGGCGGGCTGAGCGCGTTTCTCTACGCGTGGATGAGCGTCGGGCTGATCGCCACCGGGGCACTGGCGGCGGTGGCGATGGGGTTCGCCAACGCGCTCGGCCGGCTGGTGGACCTCGGGCCGGTCGGGGGGCCGCTCCCGGTCGCCGCGGCGGCGATCGTCGCGCTCACGCTCACGAACTACCTCGGCGTCCGGCCCGGCGCGGTGGTGACCAACGTGCTGACGGTGACCAAGGTCGCCGTGCTGGTGGCGCTGATCGGCGTGGGGCTGCTGTCGATGGCGGCCGGCAACACGCCCCCGACGCCGTACGCCATGCCGCGCGCCCCGGCGCCGCCGTCGTTGCCGCTGGCGCAGTTCGCGGCGGCCTTCCCGCCGGTGCTGTTCACCATCGGCGGGTGGCAGCAGATGAACATGGTCGCGGGGGAGATTCGCGACCCCGCGCGCACGATCCCGCGCGCGCTGCTCGCCGGCATCCTCATCGTCATCGCGTGCTACCTGGGCGCGAACGCGGTCTACCTGTACGCGCTGTTCGGGCGCGACTGGCTCGCCGTCAGCAAGGCGGTCGCGGCCGACGCCGCCGGCCAGCTGTTCGGGCCGGCGGGCGCGGGGCTGATCGGCGTCGGCGTCATGCTGTCGATTCTGGGCTTCGTGAACGTCACGATCCTGTCGAACTCGCGGATCGTCTACGCCGTCGCCGAGGACGGGGCGTTCCTTCGCGCGGCGGCGAAGGTGCATCCGCGCTTCGGGTCGCCGCACGTGGCGGTGGCGATACTGGGCGCGTGGGCGCTCGTCCTGCTCGCGGCCACGGGGGGCGAGCTCGGCACGCTGCTCGGCGGCGTCGTCTTCGCCGACTGGATCTTCTTTGGACTCGGCGGCGCGAGCGTGTTCGCCCTGCGCCGCAAGCGGCCGGACGCCGAGCGGCCGTACCGCGCGTTAGGGTACCCGCTGCTGCCGGCGCTGTTCGTGGTCGCCGCCGCGGTCGGGATCCTGAGCGCCATCGTGTCGCAGCCGCGCATGTCGGCGCTCGGGGCGGCGCTGCTGGCGGCGGGGGCGGCGGTGTACGCGGCGCGGGCGAGGTGGGGGAAGGGGTGAGTGGGCGGCACGGCCCCCATCATTCCGCGTCCCGCCGCCCGTTCCCCACTCTGGCATCTCCGCGCGCCTGGTCACACCTTCGAGCCGTCACTCCCCCCGACCGGAGGCTCGTCGACGTGCGCGCTCGATGCACCACGCTCCCGCTCGCGCTCTCCGCGCTGCTCTGGGCCGCCGCGGCGCCGCTCGCCGCGCAGCAGCAAGTGCGCGGGGTGCTGGTCGACTCGGTCGCCCGGCGCCCCGCGGCGCTGGTGACGGTGGTGCTGGTGGACGACGCGGGGGCGCCGGTGGCGCAGGGGCTCTCGACGAACGAGGGCCGCTTCGCGCTCACCGCCCCGCGCCGCGGGCGCTACCGCGTGCGGGCGCTCCGCGTGGGGTACCAGCCGGTGACGTCGGAGCCGATCGAGCTGGCCGAGGGCGCGGCGCCGCCGGCCGAGCTGTCGCTCACCCTGCGCAGCGTGCCGGTGAACCTGTCGGCGGTGCGGGTGACCGCGAAGGCGAAGTGCGTCGTCAGGCCGGGGGAGGGGAGCGCGGCGTTCGCGGTGTGGGAGGAGGCGCGGAAGGCGCTCCAGGCCACGCTGCTCGGACAGGCCAGCGCGCTGGTGCGGATGCGCGTGGCCGACGTGCAGCGCGACCTCGACCCGCGCTCGCTGCGTCCGCGCCGCGAGGAGCGCGTGGAGCGCCACGGCGTGAGCGCGAACCCGTACGAGAGCCCGCCCCCGCGCGAGCTCGCCCGCGACGGGTACGTCCGCACGGAGGGGACGAGCACGACGTACTACGCGCCGGACGCCCGCGTCCTGCTGTCGGACGAGTTCTTCCGCGACCACTGCGTCCGCCCGCGCCGCGACCCCGAGCGCCCCGGCGCGATCGGCCTCGCCTTCGAGCCGGTCAAGGAGATCACCCGCCCGGACATCGCCGGCGTGCTGTGGCTCGACGAGCGGACCGCCGAGCTCCGCCACCTGGAGTACCGGTACACGGGGATTCCGGACGACATAAGCTCCCCCGCGCTCGGCGGCCGCGTCGACTTTCAGCGGCTGCCGGCGGGGCACTGGATCATCCAGCGCTGGGAGGTGCGGGCGCCGATGGTCAGCACGCCCGCGCGCCCGTCCGGCGTCACGACGTTAGGCTCGGGGCTGACGCCCGTCGAGAGCCGCGTCCTGAGCGGCATTCGGGAGGCGGTGGGGGAGGTGGAGGAGGCGGCGGCGCTCGACGGCACGCGCCTGTGGGGCGGGCGCGCGGGCGCCGTCGTCGGCGTCGTCACCGACAGCATGGGCGCGCCCCTCGCGGGCGCCACGGTGTTCCTCCAGGGCGGCGGCGCCCCGCCGGCAGTGACCGACGCCCGCGGACGCTACCGGCTCGACGGCGCGCCGGCGGGGCGCCGCACGCTGCTCTGGTCCCCACCGCCCGCGCAGGCCGTGAGCGCGAGCCTCCGCGGCCCCGCGCTGGACGTGGCGCGCGACAGCAGCACCGAGGCGCCGCCGGTGTCGATGCCGCGCGCGCCCGCGCTGCGCGGCGACCTGTGCGCGGACGGCGGCCGCCCGCTCGGCGGCGCGCTCTCGGGCGTGCTGGTCGGCCTGGTCCGGGATTCCGCTGCCCGCGCCCCGGCGCGCGCGGCCGCCGTCGACCTGCGCTGGGAGACGATCGATGCTTCGCCGGGCGCCGACCGGCGCACCGTGAGCGAGCAGCTTCGCGTCCGCACCGACTCCCTCGGCTGGTTCCGCGCCTGCGCCCTCCCGCACGGCATCCCGCTCCAGCTCCGCGCCACCCTCGGCGACCGCTCCGCCACCGCCCCTCCGGTCACCCTCGACGCCACGGGAATCGTGAGGAAGGACGTGATCGTGCCTTGAGAGCGGATACGAAATACGGGTGGTGGGTCAGTTCGATGCGACGGCAACGGCTTTGACAGGACGAACGGCGACGGCGTTGACAGGACGAACTGCGACAGGATGAACAGGATGGTGAACAGGATGACGGCCGCTCGGGATGCTTCCCGAGCGGCCGTCATCCTGTTCACCATCCTGTTCATCCTGTCGCAGTTCGTCCTGTCAACGCCGTCGCCGTTAGCGCTGGATCCCCGCGTCCGCGGGGATGACCGGCGGCAACTGCGCTGAGATACAAGACACGCAAACGGCCTCGGGAGGCTCATGGCGTCCCGATGCCGTTCTCGGATCGTATCTCGTACTTGCCTTACCTAACGACCCTCTCCCACACCCGCTCGTCCTCCTGGCCGAGGCGCCAGAGGGCGAAGGTGCGGACGCCGGTGCGGCGGATCTCGTCGACCAGGATGCGGAGCAGCTCGGCGTCGGTGACCCAGAGTTCCCAGGCGTCGCCGGGCGGGCCGGCGCGGCGGGCGGTGAGGGTGTGCGAGGCCGGGTCGCGGGCGAGGGTGGTGCCCGCCTCGGCGGCGAGGCGGCGCGCGTCGTCGTAGCTGATCGGGACGCCGGGGCCGCGGTCCACCGGCCACTGGTAGCCGTAGGCGGGGAGGCCGGCGACGAGGCGGCTGGGGCCGACTTCGGCGACGCGCGGCGCCAGACTCTGTCGCACCCACTCGGGGTCGGAGATCGGGCCGGGCGGGCTGCCGGACCAGTGCTGGTCGTAGAGCATGACGAGCAGCCGGTCCGCCGCGCCGACGAGCGCGCGCCCCGGGTAGGCCGCGGTGTCGCCGGCCGGGACGGCGACCGTCACCGTGCGCACGCCGCGCGCCCGCGCCGCGTCGCCGAGCGCGCGCACCACCCGCACGAGCGCGCCGGCGTCGCCCGGGACCAGCGCCTCGAAGTCGAGCACCAGCCCCTCGTAGCCGCCGGCCGCCGCGGCCGTGGCGACGACCCGCGCCGCGGCGGCGAGCCGTGCCGGCTCCGCGGCCAGGGCGCGCACGGGCCCCTGGTGGAAGCGCGCGCCGTGCCAGGAGGTGATGAGCAGCATGCGGCGCTCGCCGCGCTTGAGCGGTCGCGCGACCGTGTCCGGGAAGGCGACGATCGGCTCGGCCGTCGCGCTGTCCAGGTACATCCACCCCGAGATCAGCGCGCCGACGTCCTCGCGGTTGCGGGCGACGCTGGCCGAGCTGGCCGGGTCCCAGGGCGCGGTGAACGCCCAGAACTCCGCGGGCCGGCGGCCGACGATCGGGATCGAGCTGCAGGCCGATACACCGGCGGCGAGGACGGCGCCGAGGACGGCGGCCGGGAGAAGAGTACGGGGCATGATGGGGAACGATGGTCGAATCGGCCGCCCTGGGATCGCCGGATTGCGACGCCAGGGCGGCCGATTCGACCATCGTCAACTGCCGTGCCTCTAGCCCCCGGCCTGCCAGCGCGCGAGCGGCTCGTCGTCCTTGTGCGGGACCAGCCGGAACGGGAAGACGAGCGTCTCGACGCCAAAGGGCCCGCGCTCGAAGCGCCAGTGGCGCGTGAGCGTCCGGATGCACGACACGACCTCGGCCGCTCCGGCGCCGTCGAAGTGCGTCGAGTCCACGGTGACCGCGTCCACCGCGCCGGTCGGCAGCACCGTCAGCGAGACCTCGAGCGTCCCCTGGAGCGACGGGTTGCGTCGCAGCCCCTCCCGCTCGTAGCAGCCGCGCACGTCGCCCGCGTGGCGCATGGCGACGAATCGGATGTCCTGGTCGGGGCGCAGGCTGTCGCTCGGCTGTGCCGAAGGCCGGCCGACGAGGGCGATCAGGGAGATGGCGAGGGAGAGAAGCATGGCGGCGTCCCGTTCAGACGATCGTCATCGTGCGCGTGAAGGTGAACCGGGCCCGGGCCGAAACGGCCTGCGGGTCCGATGAAAGCATGTGCCGTGGGGGCACCTCGTTGACGAACGATCGCCAGCGCGGTCACGGCGGACCCTGCCGGGCGCGGCGGCGGGCGCGTGCATGGCCTTTCCCTTGCCTCACATCCCGGCCGGCCGCGCCGCGGGCACTCCGCGCGCGGGACGACGCACTCGTACCGATGCCAGCCCCGCTCGCACATCGCCCCCCCGGCTCCCGCCGACCGCGGTCCGCTTCGAGTTGCCATCCCGTGAGCCGGCGTCGCCGCACGAGCGTCGGGCCGTGGGCGGTTGCCCTCGTCCTGATGCTGGCGTCGGGGACGGCCGGCGGCTGCGGCGGCGACGCGGACGATCAGCCGGGCGGCCGGGGCTCCGCGTCAGGCAGCCGGGGCCGCGGCCGGGGCGCCCGCGACGGTGACGGGTCGGACCTCCTGATCGCGCCGCTGCCGACGCCCTACCAGGCCGCCGACGTGGCCGGCGGAGGTGGGAGCGTGGAGGGCGTGGTGGAGGTCGACGGCGACATGCCGCGCGACACCGTGGTCCGGCCGGCGTCGGATGAGGAAATATGCGGCGCCTCGCTCGTCGACACAACGATCGACGCCGACGGCTCCCGGCTCGGCGGCGTGGTCATCTGGCTGGACGACGTCCAGGCCGGCAAGCCGATCCCGCTCTCGCGCCGCTTCGAGCTGACGAACGAGCGCTGCCGCCTGACGCCCCGCGTCCAGGCCGCGATCGCCGGCGGCACGCTCAACGTGCGCAGCGTGGACCCGGTGCTCCACCGCACGCGGTTCATCGGCGGGCCCCCCAGCCGCCCGGTGACGCTGGCCGAGATCGACCAGACGGACGAGGGGCAGGTGGTGCCGAACGAGGACGTGCTGCGCGCGCCCGGCTACGTGGAGGTGCGCTGCGAGACGCACCCCTGGTCCCGCGCCCACCTGGCGGTCTTCGACCACCCCTACTTCACGATGTCGCGCCACCAGGGCGTCTTCGTGATGGACTCGATCCCCCCGGGCCGCCACCGCCTCGTCGCCTGGCACGAGCGCTTCGGCCGAGTCGAGCAGACCGTGGAGGTGAAGGCGGGGGAGGCGGTGAGGGTGACGGTGAAGATGAAGGGGCGGTGAGGAGGCTGCGTGCTGCGTGCTGCCCGCAGCCGTTCAGCCCTCCCTGAACTGTCCCCGATATAGCTTCGCGTACAGCCCGTCCTTCGCCAGCAGCTCGTCGTGCGTGCCCTGCTCGACGACGCGGCCGTGGTCCAGCACCACCACCGTGTCGGCGCGGAGGACGGTGCTGAGGCGGTGGGCGATGATGAGCGTCGAGCGGCCCTGGAGCAGCTCCTCCATCGCCTCCTCCACCAGGCGCTCGCTCTCGGTGTCGAGGCTCGACGTCGCCTCGTCGAGGACGACGACCGCCGGGTTCTTCAGGAAGACGCGGGCGATCGCCAGGCGCTGGCGCTGGCCGCCGGAGAGCTTCACGCCGCGCTCGCCGACGCGCGTGTCGAGCCCCTCGGGGAGCCGGTGGATGAACTCCCAGGCGTGGGCCGCGCGCGCGGCGGCCACGACCTCCTCCTCCGACGGCGGCGGGCCCTGCTC
>DATFPD010000710.1:0-5142 GCA_035265005.1 Gemmatimonadaceae bacterium
GGCTTGGCGGTCGTCGCGAGCATCGGCACCGCGCCCTCGCCGCGCTGCTCGATCCAGAGCCGGTGTGTCTCTCCGCCCGCGGCGAACTCCACTGGCCGGGCGAGCATGGCGCTGACGGCGCGGCGGACCGCACCGACGGCGCTTCGGGCGGCGCCCATCACCGCCCTTCCCAGCCTCCGCGCCTGCGCCACGATCCAGTCCACCACCCGGTCCAGCGCCCGGTCGATCGGCGCGCGGATACGCGCGATGATGTTGCGGATCGTGGTCGAGATCCCGCCCAGCCCGATCAGCTGCGCCAGGAAGCTGATCACGAGCGGGACGATGCGGGCCATCGTCTGCTCGACGCGGTCCGCCGCCGCGCCGATCGCGCCGCGGGCGATCGCGTCCACCGAGTTCAGGAACGAGTTCGCGACCTCGATGATCTGGGCCAGCCGGTTGCGGAAGAACATGATCGTCTCGTACGTCGCGATGATCGCCTGGATCACCGCGCCGGCCGGGTTCAGCATGCCCAGGATCCGGATCACCGCCTGGCCCACGATCGTGCGCGTCACCCACTCGCGGATCTGGCCGAACACCATCTCCTGCAGGTTGCTGAGCTGCTCCAGGATCTTCTGCCACGCCGCGGCTGGGCCCTCGCGCACCAGCGTCATCACGATGTCGAACGTCGTCTCGAGCGCGGTTACCACCGTCTCGCTCGTCGCGCGCACCAGCTTCGTGCGGATGTTCTGCCAGGTGAGCCCCAGGATCTGGAGCACCAGCGACAGGATGCCGCGCAGGTCCCACCGCTGCGGAAGCGTGAGCCCGGCCCCGGTCAGCGCGCCGGTGATCCACCCCACCAGCCCGTTGATCAGGTGCCGGCCGATGTTGTTGCGGAACTGCTCGAAGCCGCGCAGCCCCGCCCGCACCAGGTTGCCGACGAAGCGGATCGGGTCGCCGATGATCGTGCGCAGCACGGACGCGGCGCGGCGCAGCACCGGCATCGCGCCCGGCGCGAGCGCCTCGAAGATGAACATCATGATCTGGAGCGCCGCGGCACCGGCCCAGTCCACGAAGCGCCTGACGAAGCCGCCGAAGATGTCGCGCATCCGGCCGAACGCGCCCGGCAGGTCCAGCAGGTCGCTCACATGGAGCGTCTGCCAGGCGCGGCGGAACAGCCCCGGCACCTCCTGCACGAAGCCCATCAGCGTGCCCATCTGCTGCTGGAACCACGCCCACACCCGCTGGATCGCGCGCGACTCCTGGAGGTGCCGCCACTTCTCTTCCTGCCCGATCAGCCGCATGAAGCCGCCGATCATGTTCTCCGGCGTGCGCGGGTACTCGTCGCCCGTGATGGGGTCGTGCCCCAGCACGAGCTTCAGCAGGTCGTAGCCGCGTGTCCCTTGCGCCAGGCGCGCGATGGGGCGCAGCACCGCGTCGCGCAGGAAGCCGAGCACGCCGGTCACGAGGCCGCGCCCGAACTCCAGCGCGCGCCCAATGGGCTCGCTGAAGATGCGCCGCGCGCGGTCCCACACGTCGCCCAGGCGCAGGAGGTCCGTGACGCCGAGCCCGCGGAGGAAGCGGCTCAGCGCGTCGCCGATCCCGCCGACGATCGACGTGAGCGTGGTGAGCTGGTCGCGCAGCCACGTCCCCACGCGGTCGATGATCCCGTAGCGCTGGAGCGCGTCGAAGAACAGGCTGCCGCCGGGCCACAGCCCCATCAGCCCGCGAATCAGGTTCACCGGGCTGCGCTCGACCTGCTGCTGGGTGATCGGGTCGCGGCCGATCACGAACGCCAGCATGTCGTAGCCCGGGATGAGCCGCGCGTGGTCGCGCACGAAGTTGAGCGCCGCGCCCAGCACGTCGCCGACCGCGCCCGCGACCGCGCTCGCGCCGCGCCGGATCGAGTCCCAGAGCGAGAACTGCGGCCGCGCCGCGGTGCGCCCCTGCACGCTCGCGCTGCGCCCGCCCACCACCGCCGATGACACGTGCTCGGCCTCGTGCTCCAGCGCGTCAGAGGCGCCGGCACCGGGCGTCATGCGCTGGATCGTCGCTGCACCGCCGCGGCCCCGCTGCTGCACGACGTGCGCGACCTCGTGCGCCATCAGCCCCAGGTCGTCCGGGCGCTCGCGGCCGCTCAGGAAGACGTGCTCCCCGAACGCGAACGCGCGCGCCCCCGCCGAGTCCACCACCGACGATGCTTCGGTGCTCTGGTGCACCCGCACCGCGCCCAGGTCGACGCCGAGGCTGCGCTCCAGCGTGCCGCGCACGGGGAGCGAGAGCGGCGCGCCAGGGTCGCGGCCCAACACCGCGCGCACCGGGGCCGGTGCCTCCGCCACCGACCCGCCGCCGCCGAGCGACTGGAGCCGCACGAAAGGCGCGCCGGCCGGCGCCGGTCCGCCGCCGCCGCCCCCGGAGCGCTGGACCACGGGCGCGGGGGACGGGGCCGGCGTCGCGGGACGCGCGGCGCTCGGCGCCGTGGGCGCCCGGGACGCCTCGGAGCGGGACGCGGTCGCCGCCACGCCTAACGGGCTCCGGGCCGCGGGCGCAGCGGCGAGACGGCGCCCTGCTTCCGGTACTCGCGCTCGATCGCCGCCTCCAGGTGGCCCCACGCCAGCGGCGCGTCGTCCTCCACCGCCAGCAGCGCCGCGTGCAGTGCCACGTTCCGGATCTGCCCGCCCGAGAGGGCGCAGCGCTGCGCGGCGGCGCCCAGCAGCTCCAGCTCCACGTCGTGCAGCGCGGGCAGGTGCAGCCGCCAGATCGCCCACCGCTCGGCGGCGTCCGGCAGCGGGAAGTCGATCACCACGTCCATCCGCCGCTGGAACGCGCCGTCGATCCGGTCGCCGGCGTTCGTCGTCACCAGCAGGATCCCCTCGTACGACTCCAGCCGCTGGAGCAGGTAGTTCGTCTCGAGGTTCGCGTAGCGGTCGTTGGCGCTCTGCACCCCTGTGCGCTGGGTTAGCAGCGCGTCGCCCTCGTCCAGCAGCAGGATGATGTCCAGCTCCTCGGCGCAGGCGAACACGCGCTCCAGGTTCTTCTCGGTCTCGCCGATGTACTTGTTGACGACCGCCGCCAGGTCCACCCGGTAGAGGTCCATCCCCAGCGTCGCCGCCAGCGCGCGCGCGGCGAGCGTCTTCCCGGTGCCGCTCGGCCCGCGGAAGAGCGCCCGCACGCCCGGCCCCAGCCCGCCCAGCGCCTCGCCCACGAACGCGCCGAGCCGCTCGCGCTGGCGGCAGCGCGCGGCCAGCGTGCGCAGCTCGTCGAGCGTCTCGGCGGGCACGGCGAGCCGCGCCCAGTCGTCCCCCGCGATCTCGTCCGCCGCCTCGACGCGTCGCGCCAATGCCTCCAGCCCCGGCCGCTCCAGCGCGCGCACGGCGGCGCGGAGCGAGTCGGCGTCCGCCGCGCCGCCGCCGGCGCCGGCGATGGCGGCCGCGCGCACAATGTTGCCGCTCGTCAGGCGCAGCCCGGCCAGCGCCGGCGCGTCATCACCTAGCGCGCCGCGCCAGAGCCGCTCGCGGGCCGGCCGGTCGGGGACGGGGAGCCGGAGGGTGACCGCGCGGTCGGCGAGCGGACCCGAGAGGCCCCCGGCGGCGCCCAGCGTCACGAAGACCGGCGCCAGCCCGCCCGGCAGTGCCGGAAGGGCGAAGGTCTCGGACGGCCCCGGCTCGGCCGCCATCACGATCGCCGCGTCCAGCAGGCAGGCGAGCGTCGCGGCCGCGCGCCAGCGCGGGTCCCCGGGGTCGGAGAGCGGCGCCACGTCGAGCACGCCCTTGCCGAGCGCGCGCGCCAGCGCGGCCGCAATGGTGGACCGGCCGTTGTGGCGCGGGCCGCGCAGCACCGCCGCGGCCGCCGCGCCTGACGACAGGACGGCGGCCAGCCGACCGCACTCGCGTCTCACGCGCGGCGCGAGCACCAGCGCGTCGAGCTCGGGGAGCGTGTCGCGGGCGCGGTGGCGCGCCCAGCCGCCGGCGTCCACGGTCGCCGAGCCGCGCACCGCCTCCCACACCGCGGCCGAGGGGCGCAGCGCGCCGCCGTCGCCGGACGCGCTCTCGACCAGCCCCAGCGCCCGCAGCCGGTGCGCGGCGCCGCGCGCGTCCCCCCCGGAGCCGTTCGCGGACGCGTCCCGCCGCCACCCGGCCGCCAGCATCGCCAGCGTCGCCCGGCGCTCGCCGCCGCCGCCCTGCAGCGCGTCGAACGCCAGCCCGAACCGCGGGTCCTCGTCAGGCAGCCCCACCTGCGCCAGCAGCGTCAGGTCGTCGTGGCCCAGCCCCGCCGCCCGGCGGAGGTCGGCCAGCGGGAGCCGGCCCGGCGCGGTGCGCTCCCAGGCGTCGATCGTGGCGCGCCAGCGGCCGTGCGCCTCGCCGAAGCTCACCCCCTCCAGCCCGCGCCCGGCCAGCTCGTCGAAGTAGCCGGCCAGGAACGGCAGCCGCCCGGTGGCCGCCTCGGCGGAGCCGAAGTGCGTGGTCGCCTGCTCCAGCACGCGGAGCACCGCGGCGTAGAAGTAGAGCGTGAAGTGCTCGTGGGGCGCGCGCTCGACGGTCATCCGCGGCTCCTACTCGTAGTGGAACGAGATGGCCCGCCCGGCCGCCGGCACCCACCCCGGGTCCCGGTCCAGCCCCGCGGCGCGGATCTCGATCGGATGCTCGGCGAGCGCGAAGTGGGCGCGCAGCCGGAGCGCGGTGAGCGTGACCTCCCCGGGCCGCGCGCACAGGAACGCCAGCGCCCCGCCGGCCGGGACGCCCAGCGCCGGCGCGGCGCGCGATTCGAGCGTCGCCGCCAGCTCGTCGAGCCAGGAGCGCAGCCCGGCGCCGCCCGGCGGAACGAAGCCGCGCGCCGGTGGGTCGTTGGCGCGCCGGCCTGCGAGCTCCGCCAGCACGCGCTCGATCGGATCGTCCCGAATGCCGGCGCCCACCGCCCGCTCCCCCACCAGCGCCAGGAAATCGCCTAACGGTATCGCCAGGCCGGGGCGGAGCGGCCGCGTGAAGTCGGCGTACAGCTCCAGGTAGAGCGCGAGGTTGACGAGGTACAGGACGCCGGCGAATTCGCTGTGGACCGATGTGGCCTCCTCCTGCTCGGCCGGCCCCGCGTCGCGGTGCACGGCGGCAGGCACGGCGGACGCCGAGCGCGCGCCGGGCGCCGCGAGTGGCGTCGTGGTCTCCACTCCTC
>DATFPD010000711.1:0-6216 GCA_035265005.1 Gemmatimonadaceae bacterium
TCGAGCACCACCCGCACCGCCTGCACCACGCCGCTGCGCCCCATCTCCCGCAGCGCGCGCAGCCCCCGCGCCGACTCCATCGCCGGCGGCAGCCAGTCGCCGCGCGGGAGGCGCGTCTCCAGCCGCCGCGCCTGCGCGGCCAGCGCCAGCAGCGGCGGCGCCGCCAGGGCGAGCACGAGCCCCGGCCGCGCGGCCACCCGCCGCCCCCACCGGCGCCACCCGGCACCGCCTGACGAGGGCGCCGGCGCGCGCCGGCGCGGCAGGCGCCCGGCGTCCACCCTCGGCCCCAGCCACGCCAGCACGCCGGGGAGCAGCGTCGTCGCCAGCAGCACCGACACCGTCACGACGATCAGCCCCCCGGCCGCCACCGAGCGCATCTCGCTCAGCGGGACCGCCAGCAGCCCGGCGAACCCCACCGCCACCGCGGCCCCCGAGAGCAGGATCGTGTGTCCCGCCGTCCGCGCCGCCTCGGCGGCCGCCGCGTCGGCGTCCAGCCCGCGCGAGCGCGCCTCGCGGAACCGGCTCACCATCAGCAGCGCGTAGTCGATGCCCAGCCCGAGGCCGAGCATCGAGACGACGTTCTGGAGCAGGATCGAGAGCGGCCACCGCGTCGCCGCGACCGCCGCAGCGCCCATCGTCAGCGCGATCGCGAAGCCGCCGGCCGCCACCGGGAGCAGCGCCGCCCCGAGCGCGCCGAACGCCAGCAGCAGCAGCGCCAGCGTCAGCGGCAGCACCCGCCGCTCGGCGCCCTGCGCGTCGGCCGCGCTGGTCCGCCGCAGGTCCACGTTGAGCGGGATCTCCCCCGTCCACGCCAGCGCCGAGCGCGGGTACGAGGCGCGCAGCGAGTCGGCCAGCCGCGCCGTGGCGGCGCGCAGCGCGGGAACGAGTGCGTCCGGCGCCCGCGCCCCGGCCGCCCGCGCAGCTCGCCCTGAGCCTGTCGAAGGGTCCAGCCCCGCGACCAGGAACGTGCCCGGCAGCGCGCCGCCGCCCGCGCCGCCGACGAACATCGGGTCCGGCGCGTCGAGGTACGAGAAGGTGCGCGCGACCCCGGGAACCGCCCCCACGGTGGCCGCGGCGCTCTCCAGCACGCGGCGCCCGTCGTCGCCGTCCGGCCCCGGCACCCCCGACAGCACCAGCACCGCATAACGCGCGAACGGCGACCCGAAGCGCTCGGCCAGCATCCCCTCGACCGCCGCCGACTCGCTCCCGTCCACCCGCGCCGCCACGTCCAGCCGCGCTTCGACGTGCCGCGCCTGCGGCAGCAGTACGGCCGCCGCGATCAGCCAGAGCAGCGCGACCCGGCGCCGGTGGCGGATCAGCGCGTGCGCCATCAGAACCACCCGTCCTTCCACAGCGAGCAGTCGCGGCACGCCGCCACGTCGCCGTACCGCCGCCGGCTCAGCGACAGGCGGATCTCGCGCATCGCCGGCCCGCGCCACACCTCCTCGATCGACGACTCGCGCACGTTCCCGACGACCGTCTTCCGCCCCCAGTCGTGGACGCACATCAGCACGTCCCCGTTGTTCAGGATGTTCGTCATCGCGAACGGGATCGGGCAGTGGCCGAGGGCGGTCCGCGAGAGCCGGCGCTCCATCCGCTGGAGCCACGTCAGCTCCCCCTCGGGGATCCGCACCCGCTCGTCGAAGCCCGCCACCGAGCCCGCCCGGTCGTGGGCCGAGTAGATGAAGACGCCCACGCCGCGCGCACGCCACCGGCGCGCGAACGCCTTCACCTCGCGCACGTTGTCGCGCACCCGCACCATGCGCACGAACACGCTCGTCCGCGGCAGTTCGGCCGCCAGCAGCCGCTCCACGCCGGCGATCACCGCGTCGAAGTCGAGCCCCACGCGCACCTTCTTGTAGACCTCCGGGCTGACCGCGTCGAGGCTGACGTCCAGGATGTCGAGCCCGCTCTCGCCGACGCGCGCGACGTTCTCCTCCGTGAGGAACGCGCCGTTGGTCACCAGCTCCGTCGTCACCCGCCCGCCGGTCGCCGCCTTGAAGCGCGCGATCTTCTCGAAGATCTGCCGGTCGAGGAATGGCTCGTTCTGGAGCATCGGGATGAACGCGTCCACCTCGTGCGCGTGGCGCGCGACCTCCTCGGTCACCTTGTCGAACAGCGCGTCGTCCATCCGCCCGCGCTGGAAGGCGCCCTTGTACAGCGGGTACGGGCACATCACGCACGCCGCGTTGCAGGCGTTGATCGTCTGGAGCTGGATCCATCGCGGGAACGGCGTCCCCTCGGCGTCGCGCGCCGGCGAGTACCGCCGGTTCGCGCGCCAGTAGGAGCCGTAGAGCCGCGTCGCGTAGCCGATCGAGGTCATCTTACTCATGTGCGTTCATCCGTGGCCAATTCATCATACCAGCGCCGTCTCGTGATGCAGCGGGCGGTCGTCGAGCGCCGGGCCGGAGTAGGGGCCGCTCGGCGTCGCCGCGTAGGCGTGGACGGCGGTCGGCTGCGCCCAGAAGCCGCGCAGGGCGCCGGCGAGCGGGTCGCGCGCGTCCAGCCCGATGGTGAAGAAGGAGTAGCCCGTGCGGCGGCGCGCGTTGTAGCCGTGCACCAGCAGCGCGTGCAGCACCGCCGGGTCGGATGCGCAGACGTGCACCGCGGCCAGCGCGTGCAGCGCCGAGCCCTCGCGCGGGAGCGGCGGCGCGCCGGCGAGCGGGGCCAGCGCGTTGACCGCGAGCCGCATCGCCGCCATCGCCGGCGAGTAGCGCACCACCCGGAGCTGCTTGAACGAGCGCTGGTCCCACAGCGCCAGGAATCCGGCAATTCGCCCGTCGCGGCCGCGCGCCAGCAGGTAGTCCGTCACGTGCAGCCCCGGCGCGCGCCCCATCCACCGCACCATCCCCTCGGCGTCCATCAGCGGCGCGAACTGCCGCCCCGGCGCCACGCGCCCCCACAGCGCCGCCATCTCCTCCAGGTCGGCGTGCCGGGCTTCGCCCACGCGCAGCCCCAGCACGCCGTCCGCCGGGGGCCGGCGCGTGAGCAGCGGCACCGCGTAGGCGTGGATCGTCGCGAAGCGGCGCAGCGGCGGCAGCTCCCCGCGCGCGGCGGTCCGGCGCTCCATGCGCGCGTTCCCCGCGAGCACCGTCATCAGCGTCGCCACGCGGTCGCCGCCGAAGTCGCGGCAGGCGTCGCGCGCGTACACGCTCAGCGCGTCCGCGGCGCCCGTCCCGCGATGCGCCGGGTGCACCTTGAGGTCGCTGATGTACGCCGTCTCCACCGGCTGCCCGTTCAGGTACGTCGTCCGCTCGGCCGCGGCCACGCACCCCACCACCCGGCCCGCCGCGTCGCCGGTGACCCCCACCCGCCAGCGCTCACCCTCCAGCGCGTTGAGCGCGAAGAAGTCCGGCGCCCGGTCGATGCAGAGCCCGATCTCCCCTTCCATGGGGCAGAGGCGCGCCAGCGCGACCAGGGCGGCGTTGTCGTCAGGCACCGCGTCGCGCGTCCCCGCCGGCGCCACCCACCCGGCCGCGGCGGGGCGCTGCACGACCGCGGTCCCGGTCCGCGAGACGAGGATCGTCATGCGGCCTCCCCTATCCGGCAGACCGCCACCCGCGGCTGCACCACGCTCCGGTCGCGCCGGCTCAGCGCCGCGCCGGCCGCCGCGTCCTCCACCACGCACGCGCGCAGTCGCGGCGGCACGTCCGTCCACCCCACGAAGTTCCGGAAGCAGAGCCGCGCCCCCGGCGCCGCCGTGCGCACGACCTCCGCGAACAGCGCCTCGGTCTGCGCCGCGTCCAGCCACTCGCAGATGTTCGACAGCGCGAAGCCGTCCACACTCCCGTCGGGGCAGCTGCGCAGGTAGCTCAGGTAGTCCCCGTCCACGATCGTCAGGCGCTCGAGCCCCGCCCGCGCCGCCGCGGCGCCGGACTCGGTCAGATACGGCGGCAGCGCCGGCTCGAGGTGCCCTTCGTCCCGCGTCCCGCGTCCCGCATCCCGGGGCCGCGGGTAGTACCCAGTCAGCATCTGATGCAGGAAGTAATTCTCCCCCACCGGCAGCTCCGTCAGCGCGTGCTCCGCCAGCCGGTAGAAGTGCTCGGCGAAGCTCGGGTTCTCCACGTGGCGGAAGAACCCCGGGTCGTAGGTTCGGTCGAACACGAAGCGGTTGAGCAGCAGCGAGAACAGGGCGCGCCACCGCCGGCTGTCCCACTCGCGCTCGTACAGCGCGCGCTGCTCCTCCAGCGTGCGGCAGGCGAGCAGCCGCTCGATGCGCCGCCGCGGGTGGATGCCGGCGCGCACCACCGCCACCACCGCGCCGATGAACCGCTCGCTCACCCCGGCCGTGATCGCGCCCCGCTCCACCTGCCGCGGCCGCATGTCCCACCAGGCGCGGGCGCGCGGCGAGAGCGACGGACGCAGCCGCGCGTACGCGGCCGACCGCTCGTCGCGCCCGGCCGGCCACCCGCCCAGGAACGCCGTCGCCTCGGCGGCCGAGCCGAGCTGCGCCAGCGCCGCCGCCTTGAGCTCGACGGCGTGGTTCTGGGTCGCGTTGAGGTCCACCGCCGCCACGCGCCCCGCCCCGGCCGCCAGCAGCGACAGCGCCGTGCACCCGCCCGAGCTCACGCACACCACGCGCGCCCCCGGGCGCTCGGCGAGCGCCAGCGCCTCGATCTCGCACACCGGGTCCTCGCGCACCTGGGCGAAGAAGAGCCGCCCCTCGGCCGCGCCCGGGGCGGCCACCCGGCGCCAGGGCGCGGGGGCTCCGGCGCCCGAGCTCCGCGGCGCCGGGCCTGACGTTTCGCGCACCGCCGCCGCGGTCACGCCGCCGCCTCCCGCCAGCCGAGCTCGCGCGTGAGCTCGTCGTAGACCCGCGCGTCGGCTTCCTCGTAGCGGCGCATCGTGTCGGCCACCTCGCTGCCGCCCCGCGACAGCGCCTGCCGGTCGAGCCACCGCTTCACCCACAGCAGGTGCCCCCGCTCCTCGTCCAGCATCCGCCGCAGCGTCGCCGCCACCAGCGGGTGCGTCCCCGGCCGCCGCAGGTGCTCGGTGAAGTGGCGGTAGACGCGCCGCTCGAACACCTGCGTCAGCGCCAGCACCTGGAGCAGCGTCGCCGGGTTCCCGATCGCCCGCGCGTACCGCGCCTGGTACGTCTCGCGCACCGGCCGCACCGCGCCCCCCACGCCGATGATCGTCTCCGTCCACAGCTGCGCGTGCACCACCTCCTCCGCGGCGTGCCGCGTGAGGTCGAGCACCAGCTCCGGACTCCGGCACCGCCGCGCCATCTGCCCGAGCACCAGCCCCCCGTGCAGCTCGGAGGCGCGGTAGAAGTTCAGGAAGCCCAGTTCGCGAGGAGAGATCTGCATGGGTGGAAGCTCCGTTGTAGGGAGAGAGCGGGATGGCGGGATGGCGGGACGGTCAGGGTGCGTGAGAGGCGCCGCTTCCCTCTCCCCGTCATCCCGCCGTCCCGCCGTCCCGCCGCCTGCCTGACGACAGCCCTGGTCCGCGCTCACAGCCCCTCCTTGAGATGGTCTACGAGTCGAACCCCGCACAGCCGCTCGATCCGCCGCGCGAACGACCGGATCGCCAGCGGGTCCCCCGGCATCGCGACCGGGACCGCGCCGACCGCGCGCTCGCCGAAGTGGTGGAAGTGGGCGGCCGCGTCGAGCACGCGCGGGACCACGCGCGCGCGGTCGGCGGCGATCCGCTTCGCGATCAGGTCCGACGCCGACTGCGCGTGGCGCACCTCGTCGGCGGCGATCAGCGACAGCATCTCGGCCAGCACCGGCTCGGCGGCCTGCTCGCCCAGCCGGCGGAAGAAGTAGTGCGCCAGGTGCTCGGAGAGCATGAAGTCGACGAGCCGCTCCACCAGCCCGCGCCGCGCCTCCGCGGCCCCCGCCCCGCGCGCCGAGCGCCGCACCGCGACCAGCTCGTCGTCGGTGATCGCCGGCTCGTAGCCGACGACGTCGAGGTACGTGCGCAGCGCGTGGAAGTGCTTGAACCCCTCGTACAGCTCGAGGGAGAACGCCGCGCCCGCGTCCACGTCGTCCCACGCCGCGTCGAGCAGCTCCCCCATGTGGACGGGATGGAAGCTCTCGATCACCGCCGCGTCGCGGACCGCCGCCAGCAATTCCGGCTGCGCCAGCGCGCGGGCCCGGTCCACGTCCCGCCACCGGACGTCCCGCTCCACCGACCAGCCGCCCCGGTCCGCCGCCGCCGCGTGCCGCGCGTAGAGCCGCTGCGGAGTGAGCTCCTGTAGTGTCGTCGCCATGG
>DATFPD010000712.1:0-8042 GCA_035265005.1 Gemmatimonadaceae bacterium
GAGGCGCGCGCCGACCGCGACCAGCTCCAGCGCGAGGCCGAGCGCGCGCGGTCCATCCACGCCCAGAACGCCACGCTGATCTCGCAGCAGGAGCTCGAGCTGGTGGTGAGCCGGGCGGCGCAGGGCGAGGCGCGGCTGCGCGCCGCCGAGGCGCGCAAGCGCGCCGCCGAGGCCGGGCTCCGCGTCGCGCAGGCGAACGACGAGAACACCGTCATCCGCGCGCCGTTCTCCGGCACCGTGCTGCGCAAGGACGCCGAGGTCGGCGAGGTCGTGGCGCCGTCGGTGGGCGGCGGGCTGACGCGCGGGGCCGTGGTCACACTGGCCGACCTGGCGACGCTCGAGGTCGAGGTGGACGTGAACGAGTCGTACATCGCGCGCATCCGCGGCGGCCGGCCGGCGCGCATCACGCTCGACGCGTACCCCGACACCACCTTCCGCGGCGTCGTCAGGCAGGTGGTCCCGACGGCCGACCGCCAGCGCGCGACGGTGCAGGTGAAGGTGTCGATCGCCGACCGCGACCCGCGCATCCTGCCCGAGATGGGCGCGAAGGTGGACTTCCTCCAGCCCGACTCGGCGGACGCGAAGCTCGCCTACGGCGCCGGCGCGGCGGCCGCGATCCGCGTCCCCGCGGCCGCGGTGCGGACCGACGGCGGCGCGGCCGTCGTCTGGGTCGTGCGCGACGGCCGCCTCGTCAGGCGCCCGGTCGTCGCCGGCCCGGTGAGCGGCGACTTCCGCGAGGTCCGCTCCGGCCTCAACGGCGGCGAGCAGCTCCTCGTCGGCGGCGTGGAGACGCCGAGCGAGGGGATGAAGGTGAAGGTGCAGTAAGAACTGCTGCGTGCTGCGTGCTGCGTACCTGTCACCCGCACGCAGCACGCAGCACGCAGCCCTCGTCTCCCTCCCACCCCTAACGCCGCTGCCCATGGCCCTCGTCGAAATCCGCGATGTCCACAAGTCCTTCAGGCGCGAAGCGCAGACGGTCGACGTCTACAGCGGTCTCACGATCGACTTCGAGGAGGGGAGCTACACGGCGCTGATGGGGCCGTCGGGCTCCGGGAAGTCGACGCTGCTCAACCTCGTGGCCGGCCTCGACAAGCCCACCAGCGGCAGCGTGCGCGTGGCGGGGGAGGAGGTGAGCCGGATGAGCTCGGCGCAGCTCGCCGGGTGGCGGGCGCGGACGATCGGCTTCGTCTTCCAGTCGTACAACCTGCTGCCGGTGCTGACGGCGCGGCAGAACATCGAGCTGCCGCTCCTGCTCACGAGCCTCAACAAGAAGGAGCGCGCCGAGCGCACCGCGATCGCGCTGAGCGTCGTCGGGCTCGAGGACCGGATGGACCACTTCCCGCGGCAGCTCTCGGGCGGGCAGGAGCAGCGTGTGGCGATCGCGCGGGCCATCGTCGCCGACCCCACGCTGATCCTGCTCGACGAGCCCACGGGGCAGCTCGACTCGCGGAGCTCGGAGGAGGTGCTGGACCTGCTGCGCCGGCTGAACGACGAGTTCCAGAAGACGATCATGATGGTCACGCACGACGCCAAGGCGGCCGAGCGCGCGAAGACCGTGCTGCACCTGGAGAAGGGCGTCCTGCTCGAGCGCGTCGCCGTGAGGGCGGGGGCCGGCGCGCTCGGCGTGGGCGATGGCGGCGGCGGCGGCGGCGGCGTGCCGGCGGAGGTGACCCGATGAAATTCCTCCCGCTCGTCCTCGCCAACCTCCGGCGCCACCGGCTGCGCACGTCGCTCACCATCGCCAGCGTGGCGCTGGCGCTCTTCCTCTTCGCGTCGCTGCGCACGGTGGTGACGACGCTCAACGCCGGCTCGCAGGTGAGCAGCGCGTCGCGGATGATCGTGCAGAACTCGACCGCGTTCGTGATCCCGCTGCCGACGAGCTACGCGCAGCGGCTCGCCTCGGTGCCGCACGTGGAGGCGGTGACGTGGGCCAACTGGTTCGGCGGGAAGTACGGCGACGGCAAGAAGTTCTTCGCCACCTTCGCCGTCGAGCCGGAGTCGTACCTGAAGATGTACCCGGAGATCCAGATCGCCGACGAGGAGAAGCAGGCCTTCCTGCGCGAGCGCTCGGCGGCGGTGATCGGCGAGGGGCTGGTGAGGGCCTTCGGCTGGAAGGTCGGCGACAACGTGACGCTGCAGGGGACGATCTTCCCCGGCGACTGGACCTTCACCATCCGCGGCATCTACCACCCGACGCTGAAGGAGTACGGCGACGACTCCTTCATGTTCCACTACCAGTACCTCTACGAGCGCGAGCCGGACCGCGTCACGCCGGGCTGGTTCATCATGAAGATCGACGACCCGAGCGCGGCGCCGACGGTGGCGAAGACCATCGACGACCAGTTCCGCAACTCGAGCGCGCCGACGAAGACGGGGACCGAGAAGGCGTTCGCCGCCGGCTTCGCCAGCATGTGGGGGAACGTGAAGCTCCTCATGAGCACGATCGGCATGGCGGTCGTGTTCGCGATCCTGCTCGTCTCCGCCAACGCGATGATGATGAACCAGCGCGAGCGGACGTCCGAGGTCGCGGTGATGAAGACGGTCGGCTTCTCGGACCGCCGGGTGTTCGGGCTCGTGATCGTCGAGGCGGCGGTGGTCTCGATCGCCGGCTCGGTGCTGGGGCTGGGCGCGGCGGTGCTGCTGCCGATCGCCACCGGCTTCGGCGACGGCGGCTTCCTCCCCGGCTTCCACGTCACGCCGGGGACGCTGGTCGTGGGCGCGACGGTCGCGCTGCTGCTCACCGTCGCCAGCGGCGTCTTCCCCGCCTGGCAGGCGGCCAGGCTCCCGGTCGTGCAGGCGCTGCGGAGGGTCGAGTGATGAAGATCCCGCTCATCTACAACGTGCGGAGCGTCGCCCAGCGCCCGGTCTCGACGGCGCTCACCGCGCTCGGCATCGGGCTGGTGGTCGCGGTGTTCGTGGCGATGCTGGCGCTGGCGAACGGCTTCATCGCGGCGCTGGTGAAGACCGGGTCGTCGGACAACGTCCTCCTGCTGCGGCGCGGCGCCGACAGCGAGCTGGCGAGCGGCATCCCGCGCGACGCGGCCAGCATCATCGCCGCCTCGCCGCACATCGCCGCCGGCGCCGACGGGCGGCCGCTGGTGAGCCCGGAGACGTACATCGTGCTCAACCTCCCGCGCGCCGGCGGCGGCGAGTTCGACGTCGCCAACGTCGTCGTGCGCGGCGTCTCCGAGAAGGCGTTCGACGTCCGGCGCAGCATCAGCGTCATCGAGGGGCGCCGCTTCGCCTCGGGGCAGAGTGAGGTCTGCGTCGGCTCCAAGCTCGCCGGGCGCTTCGCCAACGTGAGCGTCGGCGACGTGCTGCGCTTCTCCAACCGGGACTGGAAGGTCGTCTGCCGCTTCACCGCCGACGGCTCGAGCTTCGAGTCGGAGATCTGGGGTGAGAACGAGCAGTTCCAGAACGTCTTCCGCGGCGGGAGCTTCCAGGCGGTCGCGTTCCGCCTCAAGGACCCGGGCGGCTTCGACGAGGCGAAGCGCGCCTTCCTGGCCGACCAGCGCGTCCAGGTGGACGCGCACCGCGAGTCCGAGTTCTACGCCAGCCAGTCGGAGCTGTTAGGCAACATCCTGCGGTTCCTCGCGATCATGATCACGAGCATCATGGCCGTGGGCGCGGTGTTCGGCGCGGTGAACACGATGTACGCCGCGGTCAGCTCGCGCACGCCGGAGATCGCGGTGCTGCTCACGCTCGGCTTCCACCCCCGCAGCGTGCTGGCGAGCTTCCTGGCCGAGTCGGCGGTGATCGCCCTCCTCGGCGGCGTGATCGGCTGCCTGCTGGCGCTGCCGATCAACGGCGTGGTGACGAGCACGACGAACTGGGCGAGCTTCAGCGAGATCGCGTTCGCCTTCCGCGTCACGCCGCAGCTCCTCGTCGCCGGCATCGTCTTCGCCGTGGTGATGGGCGTGGCGGGCGGATTCTTCCCGGCGCGGCGGGCGTCGCGGATGCCGGTCGTCCAGGCGTTACGGTAACGTGGACGCCGGGACGGGATGCGTCCCGGCGGGCCGTGGTAGGGGCGACGCGTGCGTCGCCCCTACCACGGCCTATCGGGACGCATCGCGCGGCGACGGACACATCGCGGTCATTCCGGCCGCATCGTTTCGACCGGATCCACCGCCGCCGCGCGCCGCGCCGGGTCGAGCGCGCGGCCGAGCCACTCTCCACGAGGTCCCGATGCGCCGCCGCTCCACGCGCTCGCTGTCGATGCTCGTCGCCGCCGCCCTCGCCGCGCCGCCGCTCGGCGCGCAGCAGGTGGCGGACACCGCCTGGCGCCCCAGCGTCGCCCGCCCCGCGCACGGGCGCGGCGCCGGCCCGGTCGTGTACGTCGACGAGGCGCACAACAACTTCCACACGGCGGCGGGCCGCTTCGCGCCGTTCGCGAGGCTGCTGGAGGCGGACGGGTACCGCGTGCGGCGCTTCCAGGCGCCGTTCAGCAGGGAGTCGCTCGACTCGGTGCGTGTGCTCGTCGTCGCCAACGCCATCGCGCGGCAGAACGTGGGCGCCTGGCGCCGCCCCGTCGCGGCGGCGTTCACCGAGGAGGAGATGACCGCGGTCGCCGAGTGGGTGCAGGGCGGCGGCTCGCTGCTGCTGATCGCCGACCACATGCCGATGGCCGGCGCGGCGATGGAGCTGGCGGGGAAGTTCGGCGTGTTCTACGTCGACGGCTTCGCGATCGACCCGCGCAACGACTGGGACGGGGTGACGGTCTTCCGCCGCGGCGACGGCTCACTCGTCAGGCACGCCATCACCGACGGCCGGAGCGCCGGCGAGCGCGTGGACTCGGTGGCGACGTTCACCGGGAGCGCGATGACCCGCATGGTGGCCGTGGACAGCCTGTTCGTGCTCCCGCACCCGACGGTCGTGATGATGCCGCAGGCGGCGTGGCAGTTCTCGGACAGCACGCCGTACCTCGTCGGGTCGCACCTCCTCCAGGGCGCCGTGCGCACGGTCGGCCGGGGGCGGGTGGCGTTCTTCGGCGAGGCGGGGATGTTCACGGCGCAGCGGCAGAACGGGAAGCCGATGGGGCTCAACGACCCGCGGGCGGCGGGGAACGCGCAGTTCATCCTGAACGTGCTGCACTGGCTGACGGGGCTGCTGAAGTAGCCGGGCGCGCCGTTGAACCCGGGCGGCGCACGGCGTATCTACAGCGCATGTCCTCACGCCTCGCTTCCATCGTCGCGACCCTCGCGCTCGTCGCCGCCATCGGCACGCTGTACCTGGGGCGGGCGCTGCTCGCGCACTCGCCGCTCGCGATCGCCGCGCAGGCCGCCGCCGTCGCGCTGATGCTGTGGGCGCGGTGGACCTTCGGCCGGCGGAGCTTTCACGCCGCGGCCAACCCCACCGCCGGCGGCCTCGTGACCGCGGGCCCCTACCGCTACTGGCGGCACCCGATCTACGCGGCCGTGCTGCTCTTCGTCTGGGCGGGGACGGTCGACCGGCTGCTCGCGCGGGCCGGCGGCGCGGCCGCCGCCGCCGCGCCCGTCCGCCTGACGACGACCGGAATCGTGGCGCTGGCCGCCGTGGCGACGCTGGCCACCGTCGTCCGGATCCGGGCCGAGGAGCGGCTGCTTCGCGCGACCTACCCGGAGTACGAGCGGTACGCGGCGTCCACGAAGCGGCTGGTGCCGTTCCTGTTCTAGCAGGCGGCAACTGCGCTAGCGCGTCGGCGGCTGCCTGACGAAGACGAGCCGGCGCCCGGGTGCCGTGAGCCACTCCAGCGAGTCGCCGCTCAGTCGGTAGTTCGACGCCTCGCTCAGGTCGGTCGTGAAGCGGCCCTCGCGCTGGAGCGCCGCGTCGCCCGCGCCGCACTCGGTCGACGCCATGGCAAGGCTCGTGATCCGGACCTCGTCGCCCCGCGCCTCGTAGGTGCCGGTGTAGCGCCGGCACCCGGCGAAGCCGTCGATCCCGGTCGGCGAGAAGTGGAGCGTGAGCGGCGGGCCCGCCGCGGCGCTCTGCGCGGTGTCCCCCACCGAGCGAAGTTGCCAGCTCGTCCCCACGAGATCCTGCGGCCGCATCGGCGCCGGGACCCGGCGCGTGAGCGCGACGATGGACGCGCCCGAGCTGTCGGCCATCTCCAGGCGGTCGCCGGCGACGCGGTACGACGCCGCGCGCCGCAGCGCGCCGTAGAAGCGCGCCTCCTGCTCGCCGACGCCGTCCGGCAGGAGGCACGCCCGCGCCGTGCTCTCGACCGAAGCGAAGTGGATGCTCGCCCCCGATGCGGTGTAGCCCCCGCCGTACCAGTTGCAGCCCCCGTAGCCGCCGGCCGACTCGTCCGCGAAGCGCAGCGTGACGCGCGAGCCGGCGACCGCCGGCGCTCCCCCCAGCGACGCCAGCACCCACTCGGTGCTGTCGAGCGCCGCGCCGCGCCCCTGCGCCGCGGCCCCGCTGTCCGACTCGGTGCGCGACGCGGCGGTGCACGCGGCCAGCATCAGCAGCAGCGGCGTGTATGTCGAACGGCAAGCGGTCATGCGTGCTCCCAATAGGTGGCTGAGTCCCGGCTGACGGCAACGGCGACGGCAACTGCAACAGCAACGGCGACCGCAACTGCATTTTGACAGGATGAACAGGATGGTGAACAGGATAGGTGCCCCGGGAGGCGGACTCTCCCGAGCGGCCCTCATCCTGTTCACCATCCTGTCCATCCTGTCAAAATGCAGTTGCGGTCGCCGTTGCTGTTGCAGTTGCTGTTGCCCGGGACTGACCTGCGACCGTACCCCGCGGCCCCGGCGGCGGTCCGCGGTGGCGCGAGGAGCCTCTTGCGCACTGGAGTCGTAAGGGGTAGTGTCTTGGGGTAGAGTCTACCCCAAAACCCGGCCCGGATGTCCCTCCTCAAAGGCACGCTGGACGTGCTCGTGCTCAAGACGCTGTCCTGGGGGCCGATGCACGCGTTCGAGATCGCCACCTGGCTCGGCGGGCGTTCCGACGGGCGGCTGAGCGTCGAGGACGCGGCGCTGATGCAGGCGCTGCACCGGCTGGAGGAGCGCGGCCACCTGGGCGCCGAGTGGGGGACGACCGAGAAGGGGCGCCGCGCGCGCTACTACCGGCTGACCGAGGCGGGGCGCGCGCACCTGAAGGCGGAGACGGCGCGGCTCACCAGCTACGTCGACGCCCTGACGACCGTGCTCGCTACCCGCACCGCGCGAGGTTAGGCAGCCCGCATGCTCGACCCTGGGATTCGCGCCGGCGTGCGCCGGCTCTTTCGCCTCCCGCCGCGGACCGAGGCCCGCGCCCGCGCCGACGCCGACGAGGAGCTCGAGAGCTTCATCGCGGCGCGGACCGAGGACCTGATCGCCCGCGGCGCCGACCCGGCCGCCGCGCGCGCCGAGGCGATGCGCCGGCTGGGCGGCGGCGCGACGGTGGAGGAGGTGCGCCAGCGCCTCTACCACTCGGCCGCCCGCCGGGAGCGGCGCCTGCACCTCCGCGACGCGCTCGCCGGGCTGCGCCAGGACGTCCGCTTCGCCCTCCGCCAGCTCGCGAGGACGCCGGGCTTCACCGCCGTCGCCGTGCTCACCCTGGCGTTAGGCCTCGGGGCCAGCGCGGCGATCTTCAGCGCGGTGTACCCGGTGCTGATCGCGCCGCTGCCGTACCCGCACGCCGGCCGGATCGTCACGATCTGGGACCACGCCCCGGACGGCTCGCGGCTCGACGTCACCTTCGGCACGCATCGCGAGCTGGAGGCGCGCAGCCGGCTGTTCGAGGCGACGGCGGTGATGCGGCTCTGGCAGCCGGCCACCAGCGGCGCCGAGGAGCCCGAGCGGCTCGACGGGCAACGGGTGACCGCGGGCTACTTTCGCGTGCTGGGCGTGCCGCCGGCGATCGGCCGCGACTTCGACCCGACCGACGACCGGCTCGGCGCCCCCCGGGTCGCGATCCTGAGCGACCGCCTCTGGCGGCGGCGGTTCGGCGGCGACCGCGCCGTCGTCGGGCGGCAGGTGACGCTGAACGGCGACGCCTACACCGTGGTGGGCGTGATGCCGCGCGGCTTCGAGAACGTGCCCGCGCTGTCGGCCGAGCTGTGGAGCACGCTGCGC
>DATFPD010000713.1:0-11060 GCA_035265005.1 Gemmatimonadaceae bacterium
GCGGCCCACGGCGGAGCATCCGATCATACAGATGCGGGCGTGACGGGGCGTGCGGGCGGGCGCTCGCTGCCGGTCTCCCTCGGTGTCGGCGCCGCGCTCTTCGCCGTCTACGTCGCCACCCTCGCGCCCGGCGTCACCTTCTGGGATGCCGGCGAGTTCATCGCCGCCGCGCACACGCTCGGCATCCCGCACCCGCCGGGGACCCCGCTCTACGTCCTGGTCGCGCACGTCTGGTCTCGCGCGTTAGGCTTCCTCCCGACCGCGGCCGCGACCAACCTGCTGAGCGCGGTCTGCACGGCGGCCGCCGGCGCCGTCAGCGCGGGGCTCGTGGCGCGCTGGACCGGAAGCCGGGTCGCCGGCGCCGCGGCCGGGCTCTGCGCCGGCGCGATGTCCACCGTCTGGTCCAGCGCCACCGAGACCGAGGTCTACGCCGCGTCGATGCTCCTCGCCTGCCTGACGATGCTGGCCGCCGAGCGCGCCCACGGGCCCGGCGACTCGCGCTGGCGGCTGCTCGCGGCGTACGGTTTCGGGCTGGCCGCCGCCCTCCACGTCAGCGCGCTCGTGGCCGGGCCCGCCGCGATCTGGCTGGGCCTTCGGACCGGCGACGCCGACCGCCCGAGCGAGCCGGTCGCGCCGACCCTGGCGCTCGGCGCCGCGTACGCGGCCGCGATCGCCGTCGGGGTGGCCTCGGTCGGCGCGGGCGCGGCCGCCGTCGCGCTGCTGGCGGCCGCGCTGGCGGCGGCGCGCGGACGTCCACGCGCGCCGCTGGCGGCGCTCCCGCTGCTCGCGCTCCCGCTGGCGGCGCTCGTGGGCGCGTCCGCGATCGGCTTTCTGATCGCGCGGGCGCCGCACGATCCGGCGATCAACCAGGGGAACCCGTCCACTCTCGCGGCGCTGGTCGGCGTCGTGGGGCGGCGGCAGTACGCGGTCGCCGGACTGTGGCCTCGTCAGGCGCCCGTCTGGCTCCAGGCCGCCAACTTCCTCGAGTACGTCGACTGGCAGGTGGCGCTCGGGCTCGCGCCGGGCGTGACCCCGTCGCCGTGGCGCACGCCGGTCACTGTCGCCTACCTCGCGCTGGCGGCCGTCGGATTCGCGTGGCACCGCCGGCGCGACCGGCGGTCGTGGGAGGCGCTGACCATTCTCGAGGCGTCGGCGAGCGTGGGCGTGCTGGCGTACCTCAACTTCAAGGCGGGCCCGAGCATCGGGTGGGGGATCCTGCCCGACTCGGCGCCGCACGAGCCCCGCGAGCGCGACTACTTCTTCGCGCTGGCCTTCTGGTGCTGGGGGCTGTGGGCGGGGATGGGCGGCGTCGCGCTCGCGGCTCGACTGCGGTCCCGGCGGCGTGCGGTGACCGCCGGGCTGGCCGCGGCGGCGCTCCCGGTCGCGCTCAACTGGCGGGCGATGGACCGCCGCCGCTCGCCGGACGCAGAGCTGCCGCGGGAGTTCGCGCAGGCGCTGATCCAGTCCGCGCCGGAGCGCGCCGTGCTGTTCGTGGCCGGCGACAACGACAGCTACCCGCTCTGGTACCTCCAGCAGGTGGAGGGCCTGCGTCGCGACGTCACGACGATCACCATGCCGCTGCTCGGCGCGGAGTGGTACCGCGCCGAGCTTCGCCGTCGCCACGGACTCGGGGACGCCGAGCACGTCGCGCGGTGGTACGGCACGGACGAGACCGTCCGCGCGCTGGCGTCGAGCGCGCGGCTGCTCGGCCGGCCGGTGGCGGCGAGCGTCGCGGCGCAGCGCGACGAGCGCGCCTGGATGGCCGCGCCCGGCTGGCGGCTCCGCGGCCTGGTCTACGCGAGCGACAGCGAGGGGTGGAGCGTCGACAGCGCGTTCACCGGTCGACTCGCGGCGGAGCTCGCCCCCCGGCTCGCGCGCGAGCCGGGGGAGGGAATCGACCACGTGCCGCGCTTCACGTACCGGCTGCTCCAGTGTCCGTCCGCGGCGCTGCGCAAGCCCGCCGATTCGGCAGCGCGCGCTTTACTTGATTCGACGTGTAACTCCCCGTAGCTTTGTACGTTATGCCATTCCCTGACCTGGCGCAGCGCCTCGCGGACATCCGCGGGCGCATCGACGCGGCGGTCAGGCGCGGAGGGCACGGGCAGGAGGTCACCATCGTCGCGGTCACCAAGACGCACGGGCCGGAAGCGGTCCGGGCCGTCTGGGAGCTCGGGGTCCGCGACGTCGGTGAGAACAAGGTGCAGGAGGCACTGGCGAAGATGGATGCGGTCGACGTGCCGGTGCACTGGCATCTCATCGGGCACCTTCAGCGCAACAAGGCGAAGCAGGTGGACCGCTTCGCCCTCGTGCACTCGCTCGACAGCGCGCGCCTGGCCGACGCGATGGACCGCATCGGCGTCGATCGCGGCCGCGCGGTGGACGTGCTCGTGCAGGTGAACCCCGCCGGCGAAGCGACCAAGGGCGGCTTCTCGCCCGACGAGCTGCGCGCGGAGGGGGAGCGGCTGACCGGGCTCGTCGGCCTGCGCGTGAGGGGCGTGATGACGATGGCGCAGTTCACGGACGACGAGCGGGTGCTGCGTCCGACTTTCGCCGCCGCCCGCGCCGCCCGCGACGTGCTCGCGGAGGTGGGGCATCCGGCGACCGAGCTGTCGATGGGCATGACGAACGACTTCGAGATCGCGGTGGAGGAGGGAGCGACCCTGGTGCGCATCGGCACGGCGCTGTTCGGAGCGAGGTCCGCATGAGCGACGAAAGGATGTATCTGTCGGCGGTCGAGGTCCGACGCTGGGCCTTCGAGCCGGCGATGCGCGGCTACAAGAAGGAGGCGGTCGACCAGTTCAAGGAGCGCGTGGCCGAGGAGATGGAGCGGCTGGCGCGCGTGAACCAGGACCTCGAGCAGAAGGCGCGCAACTTCCACGAGCAGCTCCGCGCGTTCCGCGAGCGGGACAAGGCGCTGAGCGAGGCGCTGATCTCCGCGCAGCAGCTCCGCGCCGAGACCCGCGAGGCGGCCGAGCGCGAGGCGCAGCTCATCATCCGCGAGGCGCAGGCGGAGGGGGAGCGGATCATCGGTGCCGCACACGCCGAGACGCGCCGCATCTCGAGCGACCTGGACGCGCTGGAGCGCTCCAAGCGCATCTACATCGCGCATCTCCGCTCGCTCATCGAGCGGCAGCTCGTGGAGCTGGACGTCGTCGCCGGGGTGGCGTCGGCGGCGCCGGCGCCGAACGCGGCGTCCCCGGGCGCCGGTGCCGACGGCGCGGGGGACAACGGGCCAACGAACGGGGCGCCGCGGCCGCAACATCACACACCTGCCTGGCTGGACACGCTGGTCAAGAATGACTGACATCAGACAGCTCCACGCGACGCAGGAGCACCAGGCCGTTCGGCTGCCGATCGATCACTCGACCGAGCGCATCGGCGCGGCGGTGCGCGCCATCCGCCAGCGCTACCAGGGGAGGCCGGAGGTCGGCATAGTGCTCGGCACGGGGCTCGGCGAGCTGGCCGGCCAGATCGAGAGCGAGCTGGTGATCGAGTACCCGGACATCCCGGGGATGCCGCTGTCGACGGTGGAGTCGCACGCGGGGCATCTGCTTTTCGGCACGCTCGGCGGCAAGCGAGTGGTCGCCATGCGCGGGCGCTTCCATCGCTACGAGGGGTACAGCCTCCAGCAGGTCACCTTCCCGGTGCGCGTGATGCGCGCCCTGGGCGCGGAGACGCTCATCGTCTCCAACGCCTGCGGCAACATGAACCCGTTCTGGGCCCCCGGCGAGCTGATGCTCATCGCCGACCACATCAACCTGATCGGCGACAACCCGCTCGTCGGCCCGAACGACGACACGCTCGGGCCGCGCTTCCCGGACATGTCGGAGCCGTACGACGAGCGGCTGCGGCAGATCGCGCGATCCGTCGCGCTGGACAACCGGATCGTGCTGCGCGAGGGCGTCTACGTCGCCGTCACCGGGCCGAACCTGGAGACGCGCGCCGAGTACCGCTTCCTGCGCCTGATCGGCGCCGACGTGGTGGGCATGTCGACCGTGCCCGAGGTGATCGTCGCGGTGCACGGCGGCATGCACGTGCTCGGCGTCTCGATCATCACCGACCAGTGTCTGCCCGACGCGCTGGAGCCGGCGAGCGTGGAGCGCATCATCGCCACCGCGGGGCGCGCCGAGCCGCAGCTCACCACGCTCATCAGCGGCGTGCTGGAGCGGATGTGACGGCCGTCGATCGCCCGACCGGCGGCCCGGACGCCGGCGGAGACTCCGGAGCGCCTTACGCGTCGCTCCCCCCCGACCGGCCGGCGGCCTCGGTCGAGGAGGAGCTGCTCGCGCGCTGGGCCGAGGAGCGCCTGTTCGAGCAGACGCTCGCGGCGCGCGCGGGCGCGCCCGAGTTCGTCTTCTTCGAGGGCCCGCCGACGGCTAACGGCCGCCCGGGCATCCATCACGTCTTCGCGCGCACGATCAAGGACCTCTTCTGCCGCCACCGCGCGATGAAGGGGTTCCACGTCACGCGTAAGGCGGGGTGGGACACGCACGGCCTCCCGGTCGAGATCGAAGTCGAGAAGCAGCTCGGGATCAGCGGCAAGCAGGACATCGAGCGGCTGGGAGTGGAGCGCTTCAACCAGCTCTCGCGCGAGAGCGTGTGGCGCTACCGCGGCGACTGGGAGAAGCTGAGCGCGCGGATCGGCTACTGGCTGGACTACGCCAACCCGTACGCGACGTACAGCAACGACTACATCGAGAGCGTCTGGTGGGCGCTCAAGACGCTGCACGACCGCAACCTGCTCTACCGCGGCCACAAGATCCTCCCGTACTGCGGCCGCTGCGGCACCGCCCTCTCCAGCCACGAGGTGGCGCTGGGCTACGAGGGCCACGAGGAGACCGAGGACCCCAGCCTGTTCGTGGCGCTGGACCTGGTGGGGGATGGGGGACGGGGGACGGGGGATGAAGGGCCTCGGGATGTCCCGAGCGGCGGTTCATCCCCCATCCCCCGTCCCCCATCCCGCCGTCGGATACTCGTCTGGACCACCACGCCGTGGACGCTCGTCTCGAACGTCGCCCTCGCGGTGCATCCGGACTTCGAGTACGTGGAGCTGCGGAAGAAGAGCGGGGCGCAGTGGACGGTGCTCCTCGCGGAGTCGCGCGCCGGCGCCGTGCTGGGCGAGGACTACCGCGACCGGTGGGACGAGGTCGCGCGGATGCGTGGCACCGAGCTGGCCGGGATGCGCTACCGCCGGCCGCTCGACTGGGTGCCGTACACCGCCGGCGAGCACGAGATCATCGTCGCCGAGCCGTTCGTGTCGGCGGACGAGGGGACCGGCGTGGTGCACATGGCGCCCGCGTTCGGCGCCGACGACTACGCGGCCGGGCAGCGTCACGGACTGGCGTTCCTCCAGCCGGTGAACGCGCGCGGCGAGTTCGAGAACGTGCACGCGCTGGTGGACGGCAAGTTCGTGAAGGCCGCGGACGACGCGATCATCGAGGAGCTGAAGCGACGCGACGTGCTGTGGAAGGCCGCGCGCCTCACGCACAAGTACCCGCACTGCTGGCGCTGCGGCACGCCGCTCCTGTACTACGCCCGCACCTCGTGGTTCGTGCGAACGACCGCCTACCGCGACCAGATGCTCGCGCGCAGCGCGCGGGTGAACTGGCAGCCGCCCGAGGTCGGAGAGAACCGCTTCGGCGACTGGCTGGCGAACAACGTCGACTGGGCGGTCTCGCGCGACCGCTACTGGGGCACGCCCCTCCCGCTCTGGGTGTGCGACGCGAGCGCCGACCACATCGAGTCAGTGGGCAGCTACGCCGAGCTGGCGAAGAAGACGGGCGAGCCGCTGCCGCAGGACTTCGACCCGCACAAGCCGTACATCGACGAGTACGCCTGGCCCTGCGTGAAGTGCGACGGGACCATGCGGCGCGTCCCGGCGGTGATCGACGCCTGGTTCGACTCGGGGTCGATGCCGTTCGCGCAGTGGCACTTCCCGTTCGAGAACCGCGACGTCTTCGAGCGCCACTACCCGGCCGATTTCATCGCCGAGGGGCTCGACCAGACGCGCGGGTGGTTCTACTCGCTGCTCGCGATCGCGACCGGGCTCGGCGACGCGCTGCCGAAGAACGCGGGCGCGTCGCAGTCGGCCGCCGCGAGCCCGTCGGCGGCGCCGTACCGGGCGGTGGTGGTGAACAACCTGGTGCTGGACGCCCAGGGGCAGAAGATGAGCAAGAGCCGCGGGAACACCGTGGACCCCTGGGAGGTCGTCGGTCGACACGGGGCGGATGCGACGCGCATCTTCCTGCTCGGTACGAGTCAGGTCTGGCTGCCGCGCCGATTCGACGAGAGCCAGATCCGCGAGACCGCCGGTCGGTTCCTGCTCACGCTCAAGAACCTCTACAACGGGATCTTCGCGACGCTGGCCAACTTCGGCTGGGCGCCGTCGGACGACGATCCGCCCGTGGAGCGCCGGCCGGCGCTCGACCGCTGGGTGCTGTCCAGGCTGGCGACCGTCGAGCGGAAGGCCGACGAGTACCTCGAGCAGTACGACGCGACGGACGCGCTCCGGATCATCATGGAGTTCGTCGAGGAGGACGTCTCGAAGTGGTACGTGCGGCTCGCGCGGAACGCCGGCCGCTTCTACGACGTGGACGGCGAGGACAACCGGTCGGCGTTCGCGACGCTGCACGAGGTACTGATGGTCTCCTGCCGGCTGCTGGCGCCGGTCGCGCCGTTCGTGACCGACTGGATCCACCGCGAGCTGACGGGCGGAAGGTCGGTGCACCTCGCGCCGTACGTGCGCGAGGAGCGCGCGCCGATCGACGTGGGGCTGGAGGCGGCGATGGACGCCGTCCGGCGGCTGGCCACGCTCGGCCACGCGGCGCGGCAGGAGGTAGCGATCAAGACGCGGCAGCCTCTGCCGCGGGTGGTATGCGTTGTGCCTCAGACGCACGAACGGGCGGTGGAAGCGCTCGCGGGGCTCGTGGCGGCGGAGCTCAACGTCAAGCGCGTGGACTTCGCGACCTCGGCCGACGAGCTAGTCACGCTCGAGGCGAAGCCCAGCTTCCGCACGCTGGGCAAGAAGTTCGGGAAGGACACCAAGATTGCGGCTGCGGCGATCACGGCCCTCTCCGGCGATGCCCTCCGGGCGTTCGAACGGGGGGAGCCGCTCGTCATTTCCGTGGGCGGAGTGGACCACTCGCTCGACACGGAGGATCTTGCCATCCTGCGGCGGGCCTCCGGCAGCCTGGTGGTGAAGGAGTCGGCCGGCTACTTCGTCGCCCTGGACGCGACGGTCACGGCCGAGCTGCGGACGGAGTGGATCGCCCGCGAGGTCGTGCGGGCAGTGCAGCAGGCGCGAAAGGATGCCGGGTTCGCGGTCAGCGACCGTATCATTCTTGGCGTGCAGGGGGACGCGGAGGTCGAGGAGGCGGTCCGCACCCACCGGGACTGGATCGCCGGCGAGGTGCTCGCGCGCGAGCTTGCGATCGGCGAGATTTCACATCAACCCCACGCGGTGCAGACGACGGTCGATCTCGATGGGCTGACCGTTCGCATCGCCCTGACCAGGATACAGTAGAGATGCCGTCTTCGCCTTCGAGCACCGGTGCGGCGCGCAAGTCCAAGCCGATGCCCAAGAAGCAGCTCGCGCACTTCGAGAAGCGGCTCATCGAAGAGCGCAAGCGAGTCCTGAAGGAGCTCGGCCACCACGGCGAGACCTTCGGCTCGAGTCAGCAGGAGTCCGGTGGCGACCTGAGTGCGTACTCCTTCCACATGGCGGACCAGGGCACCGACGCCATGGAGCGCGAGAAGGCGTTCCTCTTCGCCAGCCAGGAAGGGCGCTTCCTCTGGCACATCGACCAGGCCCTCCGGCGGCTGTACAAGTCGCCCGAGACCTTCGGGAAGTGCCACAACTGCGGCGAAGACATTGCCTTCGAGCGGCTCGACGCGCTGCCGCACGCGCGCTACTGCATCTCGTGCAAGCAACGCGAGGAAGATGGAAAGCGGTAGGAGCCGCGGGAACGCCGCGATCTTCTGGGGCGTCATTGCGGTCGTCGTCACCGCGGACGTCTTCACGAAGCGGGCGGCGGAGGAGTACCTCGTTCGGGGGCTCGCGCGCGAGGTCATGGGCGACGCGGTCCGGCTGAACCTGGTCTACAATCCGGGCGCCGCGTTCGGCTTCCATCTCGGGCCGTACTCGCGGTGGATCTTCATGGTCCTCACGATCGGCGCCCTGGCGATCCTCCTGCGGCTCTACCGCAGCACACGTCCGGGCGACCTGATGCGGACGCTCGCGCTGGGGCTCGTCTGCGGCGGCGCGGTCGGCAACCTCATCGACCGCGTCCGGTCGCCGTTCGGCGTCGTCGACTTCATCGACGTCGGCGTGAGCGAGCGTCTGCGCTGGCCCACGTTCAACGTCGCCGACATGGCGGTGAGCGTGGGCGCGTTCCTGCTGGCGTGGGTGCTCTGGGGCGAGGACCGGGAGCTCGCGGCCGTCCAGCAGGCGGCGGCCGCCGGCGCGCCGGATGCGCCCGCGGTGAACGTGCCTGGCGAGTCGCCGCCCGCCGCCGAACCGCGTGGCGCCGACGACGGCGGTCCGGTGGGCACCGGCGCCGCGCCCGCGGCGCTGGGCGACGGCGAGCAGGCGAGGAACGTCGGGTAGCGCGGTGGGCCACCGCCAACGCGGCGCGCTGCGCCCGAGATGACCCGCGGCGACTCGGCGGCGGCGGCGGGCTCCACCCCGGCTGGCGCGAGGCACTCCTTTCTCGTCGAGGCGGATAGCGATGTCCGCCTCGATTCGCTTGTCGCCAGCCGGCTGGAGATCTCGCGCACCCAGGCCGCGACGCTGATCGCCACCGGCCGCGTGACCGTCGCCGGCGGAGGCCTTCGCCGGCGGGAGCGGGCCGCCTATCGAGCGCGCGCGGGGGAGACGGTCGAGGTCGAGATCCCGCCGCCGCCCGACCGCACGGTCGTCCCCGAATCGATCCCGCTCGACATCGTGTTCGAGGACGAGCACATCGCGGTGGTCAACAAGCCCGCGGGGATGGTCGTGCACCCGGCGCCCGGAAACTGGACGGGGACGCTGGTAAACGCGCTCGTCGGCCGCGGGGGAGAGCTCTCCGCCGAAGGGGGCGAGGACCGCGCGGGGATCGTCCACCGGCTTGACAAGGACACGTCGGGGCTGCTGCTGGTCGCCAAGTCCGACCGCGCGCACCGCGTGCTGGGCGCGGCCATCGCCGGACGCCACGTCTCGCGCAGGTACGCCGCGCTCTGCTGGGGGCACCTGGACGCGGAGCGGATCGACGTGGACAAGCCGCTCGGACGCGACCCCCGCGACCGCAAGCGCATGGCGGTTGTCGCCAACGGTCGCGCCGCAAAGACGACCTTTCGCCGGCTCGCGCGGTTCGACCCGGCAGACCTATTGCAGGCACAGCTGCACACCGGGCGAACCCATCAGATCCGCGTGCACCTTCAGGCCATCGGACACCCAGTCGTGGGGGACGACGTGTACGGCGGCGGCGGCGGGCGTCGGCTCACGGGGCTGCCGCCGCGCCGTCACTTCCTGCACGCCGCGTGGCTCGTCTTCCGCCATCCGGTGACGGGCGCGCAGATGGACCTGCGCTCGCCGCTCCCGGAGGACCTGCGGCGGTCGCTCGTGACGACGGCGGGCATGCCCGAGCTCGTGGACCACCCCGACCCGCTCGACTACTTTGGCTTCTACCGAGCGGGCGCCTGACGCGGGAGCGGCGGCGGCCGGACGCGACGCCCCGCCGGCCCCGCCGGCCGCGGGGGGCGACTCCTTCGCGCGCGCGGCGGCCACGGCGGCGGCCAACCGCCTGCTGCTGTTCGCGGTCCACGGGCGGCTCTACGGCTGCCACATCGATGCGGTGCGCGAGATCGTCCCGTTCCGCCCGTGCACGCGGCTGCCGAGCGCCCCGCCGTACGTCTGCGGTCTCATTAACCTCCGCGGGACGATCGTCACGGTGCTGGACCTGGGCGTGCGGCTCGGCGGCGCCGCGGTGAACCGCGCCGAGGGGTCGATCGTCCTCGTGGAGAACGGCCCGAAGGTCGTGGGGCTCGGGGTGGACGAGCTGCGCGACGTGCAGCCGGTCACCTACGAGCCGGTGGCGCCCGGGGCGCAGTCCGTGCCACTGCCTGAGGCGCCGGGCGCCGCCGGCGCCGCCGGCGCGGCCGGCGCGGCGGGGTCCGAGGAGCCGCGCGCCGACCCGGGCGGGCTGATCCTCGGGCTGGGGGCGCTGGGTGGGGAGGTGGTCGTCGTGCTCGACGTCCGCGCGATCGTGAAGCAGGCTCTGCTCTAACCGAGAGGGTGTACGTGAGTCACACGGTGCTGATCTGCGACGACGCGATCTTCATGCGGACGATGGTCGCGGACATCTTGACGCAGGCGGGGTTCGAGGTCGTCGGCGAGGCGGAGACGGGGGTCCAGGCGGTGGAGAAGTACAAGCAGCTCCGCCCGGATCTCGTCACCATGGACATTGTCATGCCCGACATGGGCGGCATCGACGCGGTCCGCGAGATCACGAAGTTCGACCCTAACGCGAAGGTGCTGATGTGCAGCGCGATGGGTCAGCAGGCGCTCGTCGTCGAGGCCATCCAGGCCGGAGCCAAGGACTTCGTGGTCAAGCCGTTCCAGCCGAGCCGCGTGCTGGAAGCCGTGCAGCGGGTCCTCGGGTGATCGAGATCGGAATTGGGAGTCCGTGGGGCCTTGATTGATCAAGGGCCCACGGAAGCTCACTCCACCGCCTGATCCTCCCCCCCTGTGGACACCTCCCGCTACGCCGACCTCTTCCTCACGGAGAGCCGCGAGCACCTGTCCGCCATCAACCACGCGCTGCTGGAGCTGGAGCGCGAGGGGGGCAAGGGCGGGCGCGGCGCGGACGCCGTGAGCGCGCTCTTCCGCTCCGTGCACACGGTGAAGGGGATGAGCGCGACGATGGGGTACGCCTCGGTCGCGGAGCTGTCCCACGAGATGGAGACGCTGCTCGACCGCGTGCGGCGCGGGGCGCAGGCGGTGACGCCGGCCGTGATGGACGCGCTCTTCGCCAGCGCGGACACGCTCGAGCGGGCGATCGAGGCGCTGGTCGCCGGCGGCGAGG
>DATFPD010000714.1:0-18942 GCA_035265005.1 Gemmatimonadaceae bacterium
CGGCGCGCCGGGCCGCGGCGCGGCGCAGGCCGACGCCGACACCGCGGGTTGGCGGTCCTGGATCGCGCTCGACCTCGCGCCCGGTCACGAATCGCGCGCCGCTGCCGACTTCCGCGGGCTGGAACTGGGCTGGCGGGCGGACGCCCTGGGCAACCTGGTAACCACCGCCGGCAGCGGCACGCCGCATCGCGTCGTCGCCTGCGGTCTCGACCTCGGGCCGGCGTACGTCGTGTCCGAGGTCACCGAGAAGGGCTACCTTCGCCTGCAGCGCGCGGGAGGCGAGCGGCCGCACGCGCTCTGGGACCAGCTTCATGAAGGACAGCAGCTGCGCGTCCTCACGCGCCGCGGCTTCCTGCCGGCGGTCGCCGCGGTGCGCAGCACGCACCTGGCGCGCGGAGCCGCCGCCCTCGATGCGCCGGCGTCGGTCGGCGACCTCTGGGTGGACGTCGGCGCGCGATCCGCGGCCGAGGCCGGGGCGCTCGGCGTGCGAGCGCTCGATCCGGTAGTGCGCGACTGGCCGGCGTGGGGCTTCGCCGACTTCACCGCCGGCCCGCACGCGGCCGCCCGCATCGCCTGCGCAGCCGTCGCGACCGCAGCCACGACCGCCCCAGCAACCGGTCGGACGACGTACGTCATGTCGGCGATGAGCAGCTTCGGCTACGCCGGCCTGAGCGCCGCGATCGAGGCCGTTGGCCGGCCGGACTCGGTCGTGCTCGTGCTCCCCGCCGCGTCCCTCCCGCTGCCGGCCGGCGTGCGAATCGAGCGACTGTCGACGATACCCGTCCCCGCCCGCTTCGCCAGCACCACCGCCGAGAGCGTATCCGAGGTTGGCATCGACTCGGTGCTCCACGCCGTGGACCGCGCCGCGGGGAACGCGCGCAAGCTGATCCTCATCCCTACTTTCGCGGCGACTCGCGCCGAGCGGCACAGTGCGTGGTGGGAGGCGCCAGCCCGCGACTCGGTCTCGCGCGCCGCCGCGCTGCTCGGACGGCTGGCGAAGGCGGTCGGCGTCTCCGGTCACGAGGGCGCCGTGCGAGACATAGTGCGCGCCGAGCTGCCGGCGTGGGCCGCCAGGTCGGCCGAGGTCGATTCGGCGGGCAACCTCATCGTCGCCGCCGGCCCCGATCGGGACACCGTCGTCTTCGTCGCCCACGTCGACGAGGTCGGATTCGAGGTCGTCGGGTTCGAGCGCGATGGGATAGTGTCGCTGCGCACCCGCGGCGGCTTCTACCAGTCGCTCTGGGAAGGCCAGCCGGCCGAGCTCTACACCAGCGATTCGACGTCGGCGCCACTGCGCGGCGTCTTCGTCCCCCGCGACAGCGCCGGCGTCAGGCAGCCGCGCGCCGTGACCGCGTGGTTCGGGCTCGACTCGGCGCAGCTCGTCGCGCGGGGCGTGCGTCCCGGACAGCAGGTGGTGGCCTACAAGCACCCGCTCCGCCTGGCCGGCACGCGCTTCACCGCCCGCGCCGTGGACGACCGCGCCGGCACCGCAGCGCTCGTCATGGCGCTGCGACAGATCGACCCCGCGCGTCTGCGCCGCAAGGTGATCTTCGCCTGGTCCGTCCGCGAGGAGACAGGGCTCGACGGCGCCCGCGTGCTCGCGGCGCGCTTCGGGCGGACGACGCGCCGCGTCTACGCGGTGGACACGTTCGTCTCCTCCGACTCGCCGCTCGAGAGCTCGCGCTTCGCCCACGCCCCGCTCGGCGCCGGCGCCGTGGTCCGCGCGCTCGACAATTCCTCGGTCACGCCGCCTGACGAGGTGGACCGGGTGACCGGCGTGGCGCGCCGCCGCGGCATCCCGATCCAGGTCGGCACCACCAACGGCGGCAACGACGGCTCCGTCTTCGTCCGCTACGGCGCCGTCGACATCCCGCTCTCCTGGCCCGGCCGCTACAGCCACTCGCCGGTCGAAGTGCTCGACCTGCGGGACCTCCTCTCGCTCGCGCGGCTCGTGTCGGCGCTGGCGGTGGAGCCGTGAACGCCGCCGCGACCTTTCATTCGTCAGCCACTCTCTGACCGTGCCCCGCGCTCTACTCTCCGTTTCCGACAAGTCCGGCGTCGTCGACTTCGCCCGCGGACTCTCGGCGCTCAAATGGGAGCTCGTCTCCACCGGCGGGACGGCGCGCGAGCTGCGCGCGGCGGGGCTGGCGGTGCGCGACGTCAGCGACGTCACCGGCTTCCCGGAGATCCTCGGCGGCCGCGTGAAGACGCTCCACCCCGCGGTGCACGGCGGCCTCCTGGCGCGCCGCGACGTGGAGGAGCACGTGCGCGTGATCGGCGAGCACGGCATCACGCCGATCGACCTGGTGGCGGTGAACCTCTACCCCTTCCGCGAGACGGCCGCGCGCACCGGCGTCTCCCCCGACGAGGTGATCGAGCAGATCGACATCGGCGGCCCGTCGATGCTGCGCTCGGCGTCCAAGAACTTCGCGTCGGTCACGGTGGTCGTGGACCCCGCGGACTACAACCGGGTGCTCGCCACGCTCCAGGCCGACGACGACGACATCGACCTCCGGCGGCTCCTGGCGGGGAAGGCCTACGCCCACACGGCCGCCTACGACGCCGCTATCGCCACCTGGTTCGCCGAGCAGCGCGGGGAGACGTTCCCCGAGCGCCTGACGATCGCCCTGGAGCGCGCCCAGCCGCTGCGCTACGGCGAGAACCCCGGCCAGCGCGCGGCGTTCTACGTCGAGCGGGCGCGCGCCGGACTCGCCGGGCTCCAGCAGATGGGGGGGAAGGAGCTGTCGTTCAACAACCTGCTGGACCTCGAGGGCGCCCTCCTCGCGTGCGACCCGTTCGCGGACGAGACCTGCTGTGCGATCATCAAGCACACCACACCCTGCGGGCTCGCCACCGGCGACTCGGCGCTGGACGCCTACCGGAAGGCGCTCGCCTGCGACCCCGCGTCGGCGTTCGGGTCGGTGATCGCCTTCACCGTGCCCGTGGATGACGCCGCCGCGGACGCCGTGTCGTCGCTGTTCGTCGAGTGCATCGTGGCGCCGGAGTTCACCCAGGGCGCGCTCGACATCCTGGGGCGCAAGAAGAACCTGCGGGTGCTTCGCGGGAGCGCCCCCTGGGGCGCGGGCGACGGCTTCGACTTCAAGCGCGTGCGCGGCGGCGTGCTGGTGCAGGAGCGGACGACGGTGTCGGCGGGCGCGGACGGCTGGAAGGTGGCCACCCGCCGCAGCCCCACGCCGGAGGAGGAGGCCGACCTGCTCTTCGCCTGGCGGGCGGTGGCGAGCGTCAAGTCCAACGCGATCGTCCTCGCCCGCGGCGGCGCCACGATCGGCATCGGCGCCGGCCAGATGTCGCGCGTCGACGCGGCGTTCGTCGCCGTCCACAAGGCGAAGTCCGCCGGCCACGAGACCGCCGGCGCCGTCCTCGGCTCGGACGCCTTCTTCCCCTTCCGCGACAGCGTCGACCAGGCCGCCGAGGCCGGCGTCCGCGCCATCATCCAGCCCGGCGGCTCCGTCCGCGACGAAGAAGTCATCCAGGCCGCCAACGACCATGGCATCGCCATGGTGGTGACCGGGCAGCGGCTGTTCAGGCACTGATCCGCAATTCGCGATACGCGATTCGCGCAACGCGTAGCGCCCTCTATATCTTTACAGGTCAACCCCGTCCAACCTCACTACCGGCTGTTCAATGGGAACTGTCAGCACCGAACGCTCCGACCGCGCCGAGCAGCCCGCCGGCGGCGAACCGCAGCAGTCGCGCCCCGGACGCGCGGCGCGCGGCGAACGACCGGGGCGCGGTGGCCACACCGACCTCGACTACCGGCCCTCGTACCTCGCCGCGGCGATCGTCACGGCGGTCGTGTTCGGGCTCTACCTGCTCACGCTCGCGCCGTCGACGGCGATGTGGGACACGAGCGAGTACATCGCGGCGGCCTACGTCCTCGGCCTCCCGCACCCGCCCGGCAACCCGTTCTTCATCCTCTTCGCCAACGTCTTCGGGCGGCTGCCGCTCGGCAGCTACGCGGAGCGAATCAACATCCTGGCGGCGCTCTGCAGCGCCGTCTCCGCGGGGATGTGGTTCCTGATCACCGAGCGGGTGCTGGTGAGCTGGCTCCCCGAGCGGTGGCAGCGCATCGCCGGCGGCACGGTCGCGGCGCTGGTCGGCGCGACGGCGTTCACGGTGTGGAACCAGAGCGTGGTGAACGAGAAGGTCTACACCGTCTCGCTCGCCTTCTTCGCGATTGCCGCGTGGCTCACGGTGCGCTGGTGCGATGAGCCCGAAGGCCGCAAGACCGACCGCCTGCTCGTCCTCATCGCCTACCTGCTGGGGCTGGGCTACGCCAACCACCCGGCCGGATTCCTCATCGGCCCGGCGGTCGCGGTCGCGGTCATGGTGCGCCGCTGGCACACCATCCTGCGCTGGCGGCTCCTCCTCGCCTGCGTCGGCGCGCTGATCCTGGGGATGACGCCTTTCGCCACCCAGCCCATCCGCGCCGCCCACTTCCCGGCGATCAACGAGGGCGAGCCCACCGCCTGCGAGACCAAGCTCGCGGCGTCCTGCACCTTCACCAAGCTCACCTACGACCGCTTCAAGTACAACTTCGACCGCGAGCAGTACGGCAAGCCGCCGCTCGCCGACCGCCAGGCGCCGTTCATCACCGGGCAGCTCGGCATGTGGTGGCTGTACTTCAAGTGGCAGTGGCTGCGCGACCCGTCCGGGAACAGCGCGCCGCTTCAGAACGTGCTCGCCGTGCTCTTCTTCGGGCTCGGCCTGCTCGGGGGATACGTACACTGGCGACGAGACCGAAGCTCCTTCGCGTTCTACGGGCCGCTGATGGGGACGCTGACGGTGGTGCTCGTCTACTACATGAACTTCAAGTACGGCGCGTCGCAGTCCCCCGACCTCCAGGACGTGCCGCGCGAGGTTCGCGACCGAGACTACTTCTTCATCTGGAGCTTCTCCGCCTGGGGCGTCTGGGCCGCGCTCGGCCTGGTCTTCGTCTGGGAGACGATCGCGGCGCTGATCGGATCGGATCAGGTGAAGGTCGGCCGGGAGGTGCTGGAGATGCCGCGCCGCAACAGCTGGCTGGCGTCAGCGCCGATCCTCGCCTTCGCGCTCGTGCCCATGGTCACGAACTGGAAGGCCGCCTCGCGCCACGGGGAGACCGACACCCGCGACTTCGCGCACGACCTGCTCAACTCCGTCGAGCCCTACGGCATCCTGGTCACCGTCGGCGACAACGACACCTTCCCCCTCTGGTACGCGCAGGAGGTCGAGGGCATCCGCCGCGACGTCGTGATCGCCAACACGTCGCTGCTCAACACCGACTGGTACACGCGGCAGATCATCCGCCGCCCGGTCTACGAGTACGACGCGGCGAAGGGTCCCGAGGTCTACCGCGGCAAGCAGTGGCCCAAGCCGTCGGGTCCGCCGCTCAAGATGTCGATGGCCGAAGCAGATGCGGTGCAGCTCTTCACCGAGCTCCCGGGCCCGCGCGTGATGCGCGTCCCCGGCACCCAGATCTCGGCGACGATCGACCCGCGGCAGCTCGACCACGGCGTCCTGGAGCGCGCGGACTACTTCGTCCTGAAGATGATCCTCGACGCCTTCCCGGCCCGCCCGGTCTACTTCAGCCGCACCTCCGGCAACTACGGCGGCCAGCTGGGCCTGCACCCGTACCTGCTCACGCAGGGGCTCGCCCGCCGGCTCCTGCCGGCCATGCCGACGCCGGGGAGGGACACGCTGCTCGTCCCGGGCGAGGGCTTCGTGGACCTGCCGCGCACGAAGGAGCTGTGGACCAAGGTCTTCGAGGCCCAGAAGTCGATCATCAAGAAGGGCGACTGGGTCGACCGCCCGTCGGTGGGCATCCCGGCGCTCTACATGCACACGGGCCTCCTCCTCGGCACCGCCCTCCAGGCCCAGGGCGACAACCAGCTCGCCGAGCAGGTGCTGACGACCGCGGAGCGGGTCGCGAAGGTGACGCGGCTGGAAGACGTCTTCCAGGCGTCGCGTCCGCAGATCGCGCCGGCCGTGCCAATAGGCGACAGCGCGGCGCGCCAGCAGGTCCCGATCAAGCAATGACCCACATGTAGGGGCGACGCCCGCGTCGCCCGCGTCGCCCCCGCCGTCGACGATTATCGAAACGGCCTCGGGACGCACGTGGTCCCGAGGCCGTTCGCCATCCCCTCACCGAGCGCCGCGTAGCGCTGCGGCCTGTCGCCGCAGCGCTCGGACCGCCGCGACATCGTCGCCGGCGTGCTGCCAGAGCGCGAGCAGGGCGTCGTACCATCGAAGCGCTTCGGCGGTGTCCCGACGCGCCTCCGCGAGCCGGCCCAGTGCGAGGTGCGCGTCGACCCAGTCTTCCTGCCGCTCCCATCCAACTTCCTGCCGCTGGATCAATTGTCGGTAGATCTCCTCCGCGTCTCGCGCGCGGCCGACCGTTGCGTACGCCCGCGCCAGCGGCGCCAGGACGAGCGCCGAGCTATCGAGCTTGACCGCGACTTCGAGCGCCCGCACCGCCGCGTCCCCGTCGCCGCCGGCCAGCATCACCGCGGCGCGGGCGATCTCCACGTTCGCGCGGTCCCAGCTGTTGCGGTCGCTCGCGCGGCGGGCGGCGGAGTCTCGCATCTCGGCGGCCGAGGACACGTCGCCGGCCGCGATCATTGCCTCGGCGCCGCGCGCCAGAAATCCAGGCTCGATGTACGCGCGCCGGAAGATCGCGCGCGCGGCCCGGAGGTCCGAGCGCTCCTCGGCGGACCGTCCCCAGCGACGGTGCGCCGCGGCGAGGAAGAGCAGATTGCGGTACTCGCTCAGCCAGGCGTTGGACGCCCGATTGCCCGCGATCGCCTGGCGCAGGAGCGCCGCCGCGGAGTCGTATCGGCCGCCGTACATCTCCAGGAGCGCGAGCGAGCGGTAGCCGCGCGCCTGCTGGTCGACCGTTCCCGACAGCATCTTCTCGAACGCTCGCCGCGCGTCGTCGAGCCGGCGGGCCCGTATCAGCGCGATCCCGTACTCGTGGTTCAGGTTGCCGCTGGTCTCCCAGCCGGGTCGCAGTGCGAATGCGACGCGATACTCCGCGATCGCGCTGTCGATCTCGCGGAGCTGGACGTGGCACACCGCGGAGTTGATGTGGGCGCTAGCGTCGGTGGAGTCGAGGGCCAGGACGCTGTCGAACGCGGCCAGCGACTCGCGACACCGGCCGAGCCGCATCAACGAGTTGCCGAGGTTGAATCGGGCCGGCGCGTCGTACGGGAACTCGGCCAGGTATGTCCTCCAGGCCAGTATCGCGCCCTCCTCATCGCCGCGCATCCCGGCGACGTACGCCTCGACCCAGAGCCGCTCCCGCGCCGGAAGGCGGGCGAGCTGCGCCAGCGCGCGCCGCGCGTGCCGCTCCCCCGAAGGCCTGTCGTTTTGCAGATAGTGGTAGCCGGCGAGGTCCGCGTGGGCGCGGACGAAGTTGGAGTCCAGGAGCACGGCCTCGCGCCAATGGGCGGCGGCCGCGTCGATGTCGCCGCTGTTCCACGCGCGCTGTCCCTCGGTGTACCGCTTCAGCGCGTCGATCGACGAGCTGGTCGCGTGATCGAGCGGCGATCGGGGCTGAACGCGGGCGAACAGCGGCTCGCCGAGTGCACGGCGCAGTCGGCCGGCCAGCCGGTCGAGCCCCGCGAGCACGTTCGCGCGTCCGTCCACGCGCACCGTCTCCGTGGCCAGGTCCTCACCCGTCGACGGGTCGACGACCCGCGCGGTGAACACGTACGCGCTGTCGATGCGCGCGATCGCCGGGGCGATCACCACCCGCGCGCGGGCCCGCAGCGCCACCTCCCGCGCGACGCTCTCGCTCAGACTGTCCGCCGCCGCCGGCCGGCCGGCCCGCGCCATCACCTCGCGCACCTGCGAGCGGGAGAGCACGCTGATGCGCGGCGACTCCTGAAGCCCCACGCCGAGCGCGAGCACCAGCGATCGATCGAACGCCACATCGCCGGTGCTGTTCTCGAATTCGGCGATCAGCACCTGGTCGCGCGCCGAGAGCGTCACGCCGCTGGAGGGGCGCGCGAGCAGCGTCGCCCCGGCGCCCAGACCCGCGATGACGCTCGCGGCAACCGCCGTCCGGAGCCTCGCCCGCCGCCTGCGTCGGCGCGCCCGCGTCGGGCTGCTCCCTTCCCCTGCGGCCTCGCTCAGCGCCGCCGCGAACTCCCCGGCCGTGGCGAACCGGTCGACCGGCGACTTGGCCAGCGCCACGCCGATCACGTCCGCCACCGCGCGAGGCACGTCGCGGCGCGTCCGGCAGACGTCGGGCACGGTCTGGTGCATGTGCGCGCTGTACATCGCCATCACCGAGTCGGCGGTGAACGGCGGCTCCCCGGCCAGCATCTCGTACAGCACGCAGCCCAGACTGTAAATGTCGCTGCGCCCGTCCATGCGTCCTTCGCCGCTCGCCTGCTCCGGACTCATGTAGGCCGGCGTGCCGATGACGACGCCGGCGCGGGTGAGCGTCTCCTCCGCGGACGCGTCGCTCACCGCCCGCGCGATGCCGAAGTCCGCCACCAGCGCGTGCCAGCCTCCGCCGGAGAGCGACCCCGCGGCCGCATCGGGCGCGGACGTCGCGCCTCGCTCGAACCCGTCCAGCAGGATGTTCTCGGGCTTGATGTCGCGGTGGACGAAGCCCTGCGCGTGCGCGTACCCGAGCGCGTCCGCGACCTCGCGCGCCACGCGGACCGCGTCCGCGAGCGGAAGCCGCTCTTCCTGGAGCAGTCGATGCCGCACCGACTCTCCCGCCACGAACGGCATCACGAAGTACCGCAGGTCGTCCGCGGCACCCGAGTCGAAGAGCGGTAGGATGTGCGCGTGGCGGAGCCGCGCGGCGACTCGGATCTCGCGCAGGAAGCGCTGCGCGCTCACCTCGGACGCCAGCTCGGGCCGCAGCACCTTTATCGCGACCTGCCGGTCGTGACGCAGGTCCGTGCCGACGAATACGACGGCCATGCCGCCGTAGCCGATCTCGGCGTCCACGGCGTAGCGTCCGGCGAGCTCCCTGCGGAGACTCTCGAGCAGGTCGTCCACGGCGGCTCCTGGTCGCGCGGCGCTCTACGATAGAGCACCGGGACGAGCCGTGCCAGACGTCCGCCCGCGGCTCGCATGGAATTGCCGCCTGCGAATCGGCGTCTTACCTTTCGATCTCCGGAGGGCTGGCAGAATGGCTAATGCAGCGGTCTTGAAAACCGCCGCGCTTAACGGCGCTTACAGGTTCGAGTCCTGTGCCCTCCGCTCCGCATCTCCACGACGAAAGGGGGCGCCTGGATTACCAGGCGCCCCCTTCGTGCGTTTGCCATCACCGCCGCAGCGTGCACTCCGCGTAGAGCGTGGTGACCACCACGTTCCCGTCGGGCGGCATCGGATCGGTCGCGCAGCGGAAGTGGATGGTGAGCTGTGCGAGCTGCGGGACCACCCCGCCGTGCAGCATCGCCGGCATGAAGCGCGACCGCATGAGGGCACTGCGGACCGAGTTCGCGAACGCCTCGCTGGTTGCGCCGAGGATCTGGAGCGAGCTCTTGTCCGGCCGCCCGGTCTCGTCGATGACGAACAGGATTCGCACCCGCCCACGGATGCCTCGATGTGCCTCCACGTCCGGGTAGCCGGGGATCAGTCCACGCACCGGCCGATCGTGGGCGGTCTGGTCGACGTCCCCGGCGAGGTACAGGGCGGGGTGCGCGGCGCCGTCGCCCGGAATCAGGAACTGGCGCTCCAGATCGGTCGAGTCGAGCTCGAACTCCGGGGTCGCCACCGAGCCGCCACCGGCGCGGAAGAACAGGAGGCGATAGCTCCCCGGGCGGCCGGGATCGAGCGCGAACTGGCCGGCGCTGTCGGTCTGCGCCGCCCCAGCGATCGTGGCGCTGTCGCCCACCAGAATGACGACGGCCTGCGCCGCCGGAGCCCGCGCCTCGCCCTCCACCACCCGTCCCGCGATCGCCTGCGCGCGCGCGGAGCGCGAGAACAGGCTTCCTGCGACCAGCACGACCATCGACAGCGACCGACGACGCATCCGGACCCCCTCCAACAAGCTTCCTCGAGGCCGACCGGCCGAGCGGCATCGCCCGGGGCGGTCCGGATGAATCTTAAACGGATGATCCGAACTTACACAGAGCCCGCGTCAGGAAGGCGTGTTGATCCGCCCCGTCCTCCCCTGCGCCGGCAGCGCCGACCGCGGCGACACGCTCTGGCTCTCGCGCCCGCCGAGTCGAGTGGTGAGATACCGCTGCCCCTCCGAGATGCGCTCCACCTCGATCGCGATCGCGTCGAGCGCGCGCATCACGTCCGCCGAATCGCCCGCGGCCGGCGCGGGGCGGGCGGCCAGCTTCGCCTCGGCGCGAATCGCGCGGTCGCGGGCGCGGATCCACGCCACCGTCGCGGCGACCGTCGTCGACAGGAACGTCCCGCCGATGACGATGATGGCCAGTGCCGGTCCCTCGAGCATGTCCGTTCTCCTCAGCCCATGTTGAAGCTCGGCTTTCGCTCGCCGCGCAGCCGGCCCATTCGCTCCTGAACGTCCCGCAGCAGCGGCAGCCCCGGGTCCGCCTCCTTCCAGATGTCGAGCAGCTTCTGATACCAGCGAGTCGCCTCGGCCACGTCCCCCTTCGCCTCGAAGAGCCGGCCGAGCTGGTAGTGCGACATCGTCCAGAACTCCTGCCCCTCGTAGCCGCGGTCCTCGCGCTCCACGATCTGCTGGAAGCGCGTCGCCGCGGCGTCCAGGTCGCGCTTCTCGGCGAGCGCGTTGGCGAGCGCCTCCAGCAGGTAGCTCGAGCTGTCTACGGTAAAACCCAGCTCCATGTGTCCGACCGCCTCGGCCGCCTTCCCCTGCGCCAGCAGCAGCTCGCCGCGCAGCAGCTCCAGCATCCCCCGGTCGGTGGGGCTGTCGAGGTTCGCGCGCGCGGTCACCGTGTCGAGCACCGCCTGCGCGCGCGCCACGTCGCCCGAGCGCGCGAGCGCCTGGCCGAGAAGCGCGAGGAACGTCGGCTCGATGTACTTGCTCCGCGAGAGCGCGAACGCGGAGTCGAGCTGGCTGCGCTGCGCCTCGCCCCGACCCGCGCGGTCGTACGCCATCGCCAGGTAGAGCCGGTTGCGAATCTCGCCGGTCGGGGAGCGACCCGAGCGCATCAGGAGCACGCCCTCGCGCAGGTGCAGCGCCGCCGAGTCGTAGCGACCGCGCAGCATCGCCAGCAGCGCGAGCGAGCGGCGCCCGCGCCCCCGCTGCGGCGGCTCGCCGCCGAGCATCAGCCGGTACACCGACTCGGCCTCGGCGTAGCGTCCGAGCCGCCCGAGCACCGACCCGTAGTTGTCGTTCACGCTCGGGTGCATGATCGCGCTCGGCCGCAGCGCCGTGCCCTTCTGGAACGCCTCCAGCGCGCGCTTCGAGTCCCGCAGCGACATGTAGCAGGTGCCGGTGTTCGTGTAGGCCCCGTCGCTCTGCGGGTCGAGCTCGAGCACGCGCTGGTAGGCCTTGATCGACTCCGCGCAGCGCCCCAGGCGCATGTTGTTGTAGCCGATGCTCGCCCACGCGGCCTCGTCGTCCGGGTACGCCTCGGTGTAGATCGCGAGCAACCGCAGCGCCTCCTCGCGGTTGTCCCGCGCCGTCGCCACCTGCGCCGCGATCCACATCCGCTCGCGCTCGGTGAGCCGCTCGCGGAGCGCCAGCGCCTTCGCGAAGTGCTGCTCGCCGCTCACCCGGTCGTTGGACCCGTAGTAGAAGAGCGCGCCCAGCGAGGCGTGCGCGCGCGCGAAGTTGGAGTCCAGGCCGACCGCCGCCTGCCAGAGCGTGCGAGCCTCCTCGTAGTGCGCCTGGTCGTACTCGCGCTGCCCCTCCGCGTAGCGCTTGAGGGCCTCCAGCGACGACGTGGTGGCGATCGGCAGCGGGACCGTCCGCCGCACCGACCGGCGCGACTCGCCCAGCGCGCGGCGGATGTCGCGCGACAGCTCGTCGAGCGCGTCGAGCACGTTCTCGCGCCCGCTGGCGCGGACGGCCTGCGTGCTCAGCGTGGCTCCGCTCTCCGGGTCCACGATCCGCGCGCTCAGCATGTAGACGTCGCCCAGCCGCGCGATGGCGAACGACACGACCGCCCGCGCGCCGACGCGCTGGGCCAGGTCGCGCGCCACCGCCTCGGTGATCGGGTCCGTCTCCTTCTTGCCGATGCGCGGCAGCCACTCGCGCGAGCGCGCCGCGGGCACGACGTTGACGTGCGCCGACTGCTGGACGCTCACCGAGACCGCCGTGGCCAGCGAGCGGTCGAACACAGAGTCGCCGGTGGCGTTCTCGAAGTCGGTGAGCAGCACCCAGTCCCGCCGCGCGAACGGCACCTGGCGCGACTGCCACACCGCGTACGCGCCGGCGCCGAGCAGCGCCGCCAGCCCCAGTGCCGCGCCCAGGCGCAGCGTCCGCTGCCGCATGAGCCGCGGGCGGTCGCGCCACCACTGCTGCGCCGCGGCCACGCTCGACCGCCGAGCGGCGCGCTGCCCGGACATGCGCGTGAGCCCGAGCGACTCCAGGAACTCGTCGGCCGTCTTGAAGCGGGCCTCGGGCGACTTGGCGAGCGCGCGCGCCAGGGTGCGCGAGACGTCGTCCGGCACGTCGGCGCGCCGCCTCGCGACGGGCTGCGGCGTGTCCATGAGGTGCGCCGCGAACATCGCGTGCACGCTCGGCCCCGGGAACGGGGGCTCGCCGATCAGCATCTCGTACAGCACGCAGGCCAGGCTGTACAGGTCGCCCCGGCCGTCGACCGCGCCCGCCTCGCCGCTCCACTGCTCGGGGCTCATGTAGGCCGGCGTGCCCACCGGGACGCCCTCCTGCGTGAGCTGCCCCAGCTCCGCGGCGCCGCCGACGATGCGCGCGAGGCCGAAGTCGGCGACCAGCGCGTGTCCGGACGAGAGCAGGATGTTCGCCGGCTTGATGTCGCGGTGCACCACGCCGCGCGCGTGCGCGTAGCCCAGCGCCACCGCCACCTCGCGGGTGATCGAGAGCGCCTCGTCCAGCGGCAGCGGCCCGGCGCGGCGGAGCCGGTCGCGCAGCGACTCGCCCTCGACGAACGGCATCACGTAGTACAGCGAGCCGTTCAGCATCCCCGAGTCGTACAGCGGCAGGATGTGCGGATGCTGGAGCTGCGCGACGATCTGGATCTCGCGCAGGAACCGGTCGACGCCGACGGCCTCGGTGAGCTCGCGCCGCAGCACCTTGAGCGCCACGTCGCGCCCGTGCCGCACGTCGCGCGCGAGATAGACGACGGCCGTACCCCCGCGCCCGATCTCCCGCACGACCTCGTATCGGTCGCCGGATTCGGCCTGGTAGCTCTCGGGCCGCTGGGCTCCGGAAATGTCGGTCACGCGGGGGGTCTCCTTCATCTACGCGGAGACAGTTTACAGACCCGCGCCCGGCGCGGCCAGCGCGCGGACAGGGGATGCGGGATGCGGGATGCGGGATGCGGGACGCGGGACGCGGGACGCGGGACGCGCACGGGACGGTTCGTGGTCGGGATGTCGGAGGGGCGTCGCGCGCGACGCCCCGCCTACGTCCCGGCCGGGCGGCCCGCGTCGCGCCGCCCGACCCTCCGTGCGCGTCCCGCCTCCCGCGTCCCGCATCCCGCGTCCCCTTGGTTGACGGACACCTGTAACCAAACTAAAATGAACAGTCTGGCGCGCCGCGAGAACACACGCGGCCGCGCGCTGGAGAGATGGCCGAGTGGCTGAAGGCACCGGTTTGCTAAACCGGCATAGGGTTGTAAAGCCCTATCGAGGGTTCGAATCCCTCTCTCTCCGCTCGTGAAGAACAGCGGGACTGGGGACTCGGGACTAGACGGCTCGCACCTCTAGTCCCGGGTCCCCGGTCCCATTTTCTGTACCGCCCGGCCATGGACGACGCCCCGACGACCGCTTCGAACCGCCTCCGCTTCGCCCCGTCGCCGACCGGCTACCTGCACGTGGGCGGCGCCCGTACCGCGCTGCTCAACTGGCTCTTCGTGAAGAAGTACGGCGGCCAGTTCCTGCTGCGCATCGAGGACACGGACCGCGAGCGCAGCACCGACGCCAGCACGCGCGCGATCTTCGAGGGGCTCCAGTGGCTCGGGCTGACGTGGGACGAGGACGTCGTCTACCAGGGCGCGGACCTCGAGCGCCACCGCGCAGACGCGTACCGCCTGCTCGAGCGCGGCGCGGCCTACCGCTGCTTCTGCACGCCGGCCGAGCTCGACGAGCGTCGCAAGGCGGCCGAGGCTCGGCGGGAGGCCTTCAAGTACGACCGCCGCTGCGACCGCCTCCCCGCCGACGAGGTCGCGCGCCGCGCCGCCGCCGGCGAGCCGCACGTGATCCGCTTCCGCATCCCCGACGCCGACGGCACCACCGGCTGGGACGACCTGGTGAAGGGCCGGATCGACTTCCCGAACAAGGACATCGAGGACTTCGTCGTCCTCCGCTCGGACGCGACGCCGATCTACAACATGGCCGTGGTGTCCGACGACGTCGCGATGGGCATCACGCTCGTTATGCGCGGCGACGACCACATCTCCAACACGCCGAAGCAGATCCTGATCTACCGCGCCCTCGGCGCCTCCGTCCCCCGGTTCGCGCACCTGCCGATGATCCACGGCATGGACGGCAAGAAGCTGAGCAAGCGGCGCGGCGCGGTGGCGGTGGCGGACTACAGCCGCCAGGGCATCTTGCCGAGCGCGATGCTCAACTTCCTGGCGTTGCTCGGCTGGTCGCCGGGCGGCGACCGCGAGGTCATGACGGTCCCCGAGATGATCGAGCTGTTCTCGCTCGACGGGCTCCAGACGAGCGCCGCGGTCTTCGACCTCAAGAAGCTCGAGTGGATGAACGGCCAGCACCTGGCGCTGATCGCGATCGAGGAGCTGGAGCGCTACGTCCGGCCGGCGCTCCTGGCGGCGGGGCTCGCCACGGACGAGGAGCTGGACCGCCGCCGCCCCTGGTTCCACCAGATGCTGGAGCTGCTCCGCGTCCGCTCGCGCACGATCGACGACATCGTGCGGCTCGCCGAGCCCTACTTCCGCGAGACCGTAGGGTACGACCCCGATGCGGTGTCGAAGACGTGGAAGGACCGGGGGGCGAGCGCCGAGCTGCTGGGCGCCACCCGCGAGACCCTCGCGTCTGTGGAGCCGTGGACGCTGGAAACGACCGAGGCGGCGCTGCGCACCTTCGCGGAGGCGCGGGGCGTCGCCCCGGGGAAGATCTTTCAGCCGTTGCGCCTGGCGGTGACCGGCATCACTGTGTCACCTGGCATATCAGACGTATTAGTGCTGTTGGGCCGCGACCGGACGCTGCGCCGACTCGACGATGCTGTTGCGTGGCTCCGTCGCAACGGCGCGGCACCGGACCAGGGGTGAAAGCTCACAGTTGACGAGTTTCAGAAGCGAACGCTACATTAGGCGTCGTTAAAGTACGCGTCGCCGGGACCCCGTGGGCCCGGCGTTCGACTATCCCCGAGGTCGCCATGACCGAGTCTCTGACGTCCCTCGAGCGGCGCGTCTACCACTATCTGATCGACTTTCTGGCTGAGAATACCTATCAGCCAAGCATCCGCGAGATCGGCAGGCGGTTTCGCATCAAGTCGACCAAGACGGTCTCCGACATTCTCCAGTCGCTCGCTCAGAAGGGCTACATCGAGCGTGACCCGTCGCGCTCCCGCGGCGTTCGCATCCTCGGCTACAACGGCACCGGCGGCACCCAGCCGGTGGCGTATTACGGGAAGATCGCGGCCGGCGAGCCGGCGCTGCTGCCCGAACATCGCGACGGCTTCATCACGATGGACCGACGCTTCGTCCCCAGTGACGAGGCGTTCTTCATGAAGATCAAGGGCGAATCCATGATCGGCCGCGGCATCAACGACGGCGACTTCGTCATGGTGAACCCGTCCGTGGACGCGCACGACGGCGACGTCGTCGCGGCCCGCATCGGCGACGAGGCCACCGTCAAGACGCTGGCCCACGACGCCGACAAGGTCGTCCTCCAGGCGGCCAACCCGAACGAGCGCGACATCCACGTCGACCCGGCCAAGGAGGACTTCAAGGTCCTCGGCGTGGTGTGCGGGATCTTCCGCCCTTTTTTCGACAGGGACGCCTTCAACAAGCCCACCGTCCGGACGATTCAGTAGAGCCCTCCCAGGCCGCGCCCGGATACACGAACGCCCGCCTAGAATGAGGCGGGCGTTTCGTCTCAGGGGGCCTGGGAGATCGGCCGGCCGGGGTCCGGCTGCCCCGTCCGGGACCGCTCGCGCTCCCGGTCTTTCCGCTCCCTGATCCGCTTCACCGTCTCGCGGAACTCGTCCTCGGTCAGTCGCCGCTGGGACTGCTCCAGGATCTCGGTGCGGATTCGGGAGAAGACCTGGTTACGCTCGTACGTGCTCGCGGAGGGCTGCACGGCGACGGGAATCGGGATCTGCACCCCCGCGATCCAGATCTTGCCGCTGGAGTCGATGCCGTACTTCTTCCCGCCCTTGTTGAAGCTCCAGTCCGGCGCCCTGTTCGCGGCGGCCACGATCGCCAGGGAGTCCTTGGCGCGCTGGATTCCGACCGCGAGCGAGCTGTCCATCCGCTGCTCCCGCGTGAGCGGCGCCGTGGCCACCGGGCCGGGCGGGGCCCAGATCCGGGGATCGTTGTACGACGGGACCACGCCCCGGGTCGAGCCGCCGGCGCCGATCACCCGGCCGCTCCCGCCGTCGCCGTCGGTCTTTGGCGCTGTGGACGCCGTGATCCCGCTCGGGACCTCGGTCGGCGCGGCTATCGGCTGGCTGCGCGTCGGCGACTCCGGCCGGCCGTCTCCCCCGCTCCGGCCCGGCGTCGGCGGGGTCGTGGGGTCCGGCTTCGGGAGCCGGATGAACCCGACCCGCTCGACCTGTACCGGCGTGCCCTGGACCTTCCTGAAGAGCGTGCCGAGCGGGAGCGGCATCATGAGCACGCGGATCAGTCCGGCGCCCAGCACGATGTGCAGGACGACGGACGCGATCCACGTGGACCCCGATGCCTTCTCCGGGCGGCGCAGCTTCAAGATGAACGACCTGACAAGAAAGTTGGGAAACCGTCGTGACGCTCGCGCCTACCCGATCTCGACACCGTAGCGGCTCAGCACCCTACCCGCCCGGCGCGCCGCTTCGGCGATCCGCTCGGGCGGCTGGATGAAGGAGATCCGGAAGAACCCCTCCCCGCCCGCGCCGAAGCCGGAGCCCGGGAGCACGACGACTCCCTCCTCGTCGAGCAACCGGTCGGCGAACTCCGCGCTCGAGACGCCCTCCGGCAGCGGCATCCAGAGGTACATGGTGGCACGCGGCGTCTCGCAGCGAAAGCCCGCGTCCCGAAATGACCGAACCGCCGCGTCCCGCCGCTCCTTGAACACCGCCAGGTTGCCGGGGAGGAACTCCTCCCAGCTCTCGATCGCCGCGATCCCGGCGGCCTGGACCGCCATGAACTGCCCGGTGTCGATGAACGACTTGAGCTTCGACAGGACCCCGGCGATCTCCGGCCGCGCCGCCGCCCACCCGCACCGCCACCCGGTCATGTTGTACGTCTTGGACAGCGAATGGAACTCGATCGCGATGTCGCGCGCGCCGTCGATCTCGAAGATGCTGGGTGGGACGTAGCCGTCGAACGCCATCTCCGAGTAGGCGTTGTCATACACCAGCAGGATGTCGAGTTCCCTGCACCGCCGGACCACGTCCTCCAGGTACTCGCGCGGCGCCACCGCGGCGGTGGGGTTGTTGGGGTAGTTCAGGTAGAGCAGCCGCGTTCGCCGCAGCACGTCCTGCGGGATCTCGTCGAGCTGGACCAGGAAGTCGTTGGAGGGCTTGAGCGCGTACGGGTACGGCGTCGCCTCGCTGAGCAGCGTGCCGCCCAGATAGGCCCCGTACCCCGGCTCCGGGATGATCGCCACGTCCCCGCGCTGGAGAAATCCGAACGCCAGGTGCGAGATTCCCTCCTTCGACCCGATCAGCGGCACGATCTCCGTGAGCGGGTCGAAGCGCATCCCGAAGCGTCGCTGCATCCACCCGGAGACGGCCTCGCGGAAGGCCGGCAGCCCCAGACCGAACCCGTAGCGGCTCAGCGCGGGCTCGCGGGCGGCGCTGGCCAGCCGCTCGACCGCGCGCGCGGGCGCCGGCAGGTCGGCGTCGCCGGCGCCCAGGTCGATCACGTCCACCCCCTTCGCGGCCAGCTCGCGCTTCTTCTGGGGGATGTGGGCGAGCGGGTACGCGGGCAGCGTGTTGAAACGGGGGACGGGCTTGGGCATGGGTCGCAATTCGAAAAGGAGCGGTCGCGGCTCGGGTCCGGCTACCTCTCGGCCTCCACCGGGTTGGACACCCGGCTGACGCCGACCACTTTGACCTCGACGGTGTCGCCCGGGGAGAGGCGGCCGACGCCCGCCGGGGTGCCGGTAGCCACGACGTCCCCCGGCTCCAGCGTCATGATGCGGGAGATGTACACGAGCAGCGTCGGAACGTCGAAAACCATGTCCGACGCCGGCGCGCGCTGACGCTCCTGGCCGTTGACCCGCGTGACCACGGTCAGCGAAGCCAGCTCGGCCGGCGCCGGCCGCTCCTCGCCGATCGGGCAGAACGTGTCGAAGCCCTTGGCGCGCGTCCACTGCCCGTCGCGCTTCTGGAGGTCGCGGGCCGTGACGTCGTTCAGCGCGGCGATGCCGCGCACCGCCTCGCGGGCCTCGCGCTCCGAGGCGCGGCGCAGCCGCCGCCCGATCACGACGCCGATCTCCCCCTCGAACTCGACCTGCGACGACGCGCCCGGAAGGGCGATCGGCGCCCCGTCGGCGATCACGCTCGACGGCGGCTTGAGGAAGATGAGCGGCTCGGCCGGGACCTCGTTGCCCAGCTCCCTGGCGTGCTCGCGGTAGTTGCGCCCCACGCAGACGATCTTGCCCGGACGGTTCATCTCGCTCGTAGCCTTTGGTCAGCGGGCGTCGCCGCGCGCGGGGCGGCGGGCGCTG
>DATFPD010000715.1:0-4920 GCA_035265005.1 Gemmatimonadaceae bacterium
CGCGAGGCGGACCCCGAAGTGCGGCGCCTGCTGGACGAGTTGGACCAATGAAGCCGGGACGCCGGGACGCCGGGACACCGGGATGCACTGCCCACGCCCTGGCAGTGCATCCCGGCGTCCCGGCGTCCCGGCGTCCCGGCCGTCCCGCGAGCCTCTGATGCTTTCCACCCCGCTCCCCGATCTGCGCGACGTCCTGAAGCGGACGCTCGGCGACGACTATCAGATCGACCGCGAGCTGCCGGGCGGGGGGATGAGCCGGCTCTTCCTCGCCACCGAGCGGGCGCTCAAGCGGCCGGTGGTGATCAAGCTCCTGCCGCGCGAGCTGACGAGCGAGGTGAGCGCGGCGCGCTTCCGGCGGGAGATCGAGCTGGCAGCGCAGCTGCGGCACCCGAACATCCTGCCGGTGCTGAACGCCGGCACGCGCGACGGGCTGCTGTACTACGTGATGCCGTACGTGCCCGGCGAGTCGCTGCGGCAGCGGCTGATGCGCGAGCGGCGGATGTCGACCGCGGAGGCGCTCCGCCTGCTGCGCGAGGCGTCCGACGCGCTGGCCTACGCGCACCACTCCGGCGTCGTGCACCGCGACGTGAAGCCCGAGAACATCCTGCTCGAGCAGGGGCACGCGGTGCTGGCCGACTTCGGCATCGCGCGCGGGGCGCTGTTCGGCAAGGAGGACGGCCCCGACCGCCTGACGGTGAGCGGGGTCTCGATCGGGACGCCGGGGTACATGGCGCCGGAGCAGGCGGCCGGGGAGCGGCAGGTGGACGCGCGGGCGGACGTGTACGCGCTGGCGGTGGTCGGCTACGAGATGCTGGCCGGCCGCACACCGTTCGAGGGGGCGACGGCGCAGGCGATGCTGGCCGCGCAGCTCACCGAGGCGCCGACGCCGCTCGCCAGCCTGTGCCCGGACGCGCCGCCGGGGGCGGTGCGGGCGATCCACCGCGCCCTGGAGCGGGCGCCCGAGGCGCGCTTCCGGACGGCGGCCGAGTTCCGCGACGTGCTCGACGCGTCGTTCGCCGAGGAGGCGGGGGGCGGGGCGTCGGGCGGGCGCCGGCGGGGCACCGGGACGGCGCTCGCGGCGCTGGTGGGCGAGGGGCTGTCGGCGGCGCGGCGGCTCCTGCGCGGCGCGTTCGGGGAGCCGGCGGAGCCGGCCACCTCGGGAACGCCGTCGCAGCAGCTCGTGCTGGCGCTCAACTCGCCCGTCTGCAACGTCGACAGCACGGTGGCCGTGCTCCCGTTCGCGGTGCACGGCACCGACCGGCTGGCGTACCTGGGCGAGGGGATGGTGGACCTGCTGAGCGCGAAGCTCGACGGCGCCGGCGGCCTCTGCACCGCGGACCCGCGGGCCGTGCTCGGCCTGATCGCGCAGGAGGGCGGCGCCGTCGCCGCCGGGCGCGCGCCGGACCCGGCGCAGGCGCGCGCGATCGCCCAGCGCGTGAACGCGGGGCGCTTCGTCCTCGGCAGCCTGGTGGAGGCGGGCGGTCGCCTCCAGGCCAGCGCGACGCTGTACGCCACCGACGGCGGCGCCTGGGAGGCGACGGCGCGCGCGACCGCGGACGAGGAGGCGCAGCTGTTCGAGCTGGTGGACGAGCTGGCGATCCAGCTCCTCGCCGGCCGCGACGTCAGGCAGCAGCGGGCGACGGCCGCCACGGCGGGCGGCGTCGCCGGCGGCGGCGGGCCGGGGCTGGCCACGTCCACCACCCACCGGCTCCCGGCACTCCGCGCCTACCTGGACGGCGAGCGGCTCTTCCGCGCCGGCCAGTTCACCCTCGCCGTGGACGCGTTCCGCAGCGCGGTGGAAGAGGACCCGACGTTCGCCCTCGCCTGGTACCGGCTCAGCCTGGCCGCCGAGTGGAGCGGGCACCGCGGGATGCAGGAGGCGGCGGCCGAGCAGGCGCTGAAGCACGGCGGGCGGCTGTCCGAGTACGACCGCCGCCACCTGGCCGCCTTCGTCGCCTGGCGGCACGGCGACCCGGCGGCCGAGTCGATGTACCGCGACCTGGTCACGGTGCGGCCTAACGACGTGGAGGCGTGGTTCCAGCTCGGCGAGGTGCTCTTCCACCTCGGGCCGCTGTGCGGGCGGCCGATCGCCGAGTCGCGCACGGCGTGGGAGCGCGTGCTGGCGTTCGAGCCGGAGCACGTGGGCGCGCTGCACCACCTGGCGCGCATCGCGGCGGTGGAGGGGCGCCGCACGGACCTCGACGACCTGACCCGGCGGCTGCTGCGCGTCTCTCCCGACGGCGAGCGGGCGATCGAGATGACGGCGCTGCACGCGTTCACCGCCGGCGACGCGGAGGAGCAGCGGCGGGCGGCCGAGGGGCTGCGCGCGTCGAGCGACGCGACGCTGATCATCACCGTGCGCACGGTCGCGGCCTACAGCGGCAACCTCCCCGGCGCCGCCCGGCTCGCGCAGCTCCTCACCGAGCCGTCGCGCGCCGCCAGCGTGCGCGCGCTCGGGCACATCCAGTGCGCGTACCTGGAGGTCGCCCGCGGGCGCTGGGGCGCGGCGCGCGACCACCTCGACGCCGCCGAGCCGCTCGACGAGGCCGCCGCACTCACCGCCCGCGGGCTGATGCTGTCGCTCCCCTTCCCCCCCGCGCCCGCGGTCCCGCGGGCGGTGCTCGAGGCCGCGCGCGACCGCCTGACGAGCTGGGACGCCGACGCCGTGGCCTCCCCGCCCGGCGACAGCCCGAGCATGTTCGTGCGCATCCACCACGGCGTCTACCCGCATCTGCGGGCGTACGTGCTCGGCGTGCTCCACGTCCGGCTCGGCGACTTCGCCGCCGCGCACCGCTACGCGACGGAGCTGGAGGGCTGCGCGGCGACGGCGCAGCACCGCGAGGCGCTGCTGCCGCGCGGGCTGAGCGAGGGGGTGCGCGCCCACATGGCCGCCGCCCGCGGCGACCACGCCTCGGCGCTCGCCATTCTGGAGCGCTCCACGGTGTCGATGAGCTACGACCTGCCGCTGGCCTCGCCGTTCTACTCGCGCTCCGCCGAGCGCTTCCTGCGCGCCTGCCTGGTGGCCGAGAACCCGGTGCGCGCCGAGGAGGCCGCGCGGTGGTACAACTCGTTCGGCGAGACGTCGGTGTACGACCTGATCTTCCTGGCGCCGTCGCACCTCCGCCGCGCCGAGCTGTTCGAGCGCGCCGGCGACCGCGTGCGCGCGGCGGGGCACTACAAGAAGTTCGTCAGCCTCTGGAAGGTGGCCGACGTCGAGCTGCGGCCGGTGGTCGCGGGCGCGGCGCGGCGGGCGGCGGCCGACGCGCGGGACGCGCGGGACGCGCGGCCGCAGACGCCCGGGCGGTGAGGCGAATGGCGGCGCCGCACTCCCGCTCTGTATCTTACGGTTAGGCGCTCCCGCCCATCGAGCAGCTCCGCACCGCGGGCATAGCACCCGCAGGTCTCCGCACCACGACGTATCCCTACCGCGAAACTCACCCAGCGCCAGCTCGAGTCGCACCTCTGGGCCTGCTGATTGTGGCACACACCGACGGAGAAGTCATCCGGATCATCAGCGCACGTCTCGCCACTTCCCATGAGCGAAGGCAGTATGAAGAACCAGGCCCCTGACGAGGACGAGATCCCGGAGAACATCGACTTCTCTGGAGGCGTTCGTGGCAAGTACGTGCATCGGTACAGGGAAGGAGTCTCGGTGCGCGAGCTTCCGCCGATCGATCCAATTCGGTTCTACGAGATTCAGTCGCGCCTCGGCTATGCGCTATGGCAAACGCAGGCGCTGGCGAGCACGATCGTCGCGTTCTTGTCACTGGTGCTCGATATGTCGCCCGGCGCCGCAGCCGTCGAGACGGCTCGCATCCTCGAGCATGATGCCGGTTCCCATCTCCGACACCTGATCGAAGAGACGGGCACCAGATTTCCTCGCGACTTCTCGGCAGAAGTTCAACAGCGGCTCATGATGCTGCTTCGAGAGCGTAACTGGCTGGTCCACCACAGCCGGTACGAACTCGAAGCCGAGTTGAGTGCGCCGGAACGCGCCCGCGGCCTGACGAGTCGGCTCGAGCTGCTCGGAGACGAAGCACAGTACCTGAATCAAGTCATCGCCAGCATTCTCGAGCGAGAACTTTCACAGCGAGGTCTCTCCGTGCCCGAGATTCGGGAGCGGACCCGCGAGGTCCTCGATACATGGGCTGCGGCCTAGCGTAGCGAGCATGCCTGAAGACCAGGTCGCCGGCACGCTAACTTCACCCGCCGTCCTCCCCTACCGCCCAGAGTGGCGCGCCGAGTTCGAGCGGCTGAACCGGCAGTGGCTCGAGGACTACGAGCTGATGGAGGAGTCGGACCTCGTCCAGCTCCGCGACCCGGAGGCGTCCATCCGGGCGGGAGGCGGCGAGGTGTACTTCCTGCTCACCGGCGGGGGCGACACGGTGGTCGGCACCTTCGCGCTCCGCCAGGACGACGACGACGCGCGGGTGCTCGAGCTGTGCAAGCTGGCGGTGGACCGCGCGGCGCGCGGCCGCGGCTACGGCGACCTGCTGGTCCGCGCGGCAATCGCCGCGGCGCGCGAGCGCTCGGCGCGGCGGCTCTACCTGTTCTCGACCACGCGCCTGGCGCCGGCGCTGGCACTCTACCGCAAGCACGGCTTCGCCCTCGCCAGGCAGGGCGCCGAGGCGGCCGCGGCGTCCGGCTACGCCACCTGCGACGTGGAGATGGTGCTCGAGCTGGAACGTTAGGCGCCCGCCGCCGCCCGCGCGCGCTCCAGGATGGCCGCCACCAGCGACGCCAGCTCCGACACGCGCGGCTCGAGGAAGATCGAGTGGTGCGTCCCGACCAGCTCGTGGCTCTCCACCCCGCCGAGCGCCATCTTCGCCCACTCGGCGCGCGAGTCCACGAACGCCTCCTCGATCTCCGGCCGCTCGGAGGGCCAGATCAGCGTCAGCTTCCCCCGGTAGGGGCGCGGCC
>DATFPD010000716.1:0-30300 GCA_035265005.1 Gemmatimonadaceae bacterium
GAGATCGCGCGCTTCGAGCCGCGGCTGGCGTTCGACGGCGGCGCCTTCGGCATCGCGATCCTGTTCCGGCTGGTGCAGGAGGCGCCGCGCTTCCTCCGCCCCTGCTCGTGGCTCTGCTTCGAGACCGGCATGGGGCAGGGCGACCCGATGGCGGGGCGGCTGGAGCGCGAAGGCTACGTCGAAATCGAGCGCGTGCGGGACGCGCGCGGCGAGACGCGGGCGCTGCTGGCGCGCACGGCGTCGGACGCCGGGGCGGGTGCCTGATGTGCGGCTTCGCGGGGGTCGCGCGCGATCCCGCCTCCGGGCACGGCGACGCGGTGGCGCTGCGCGCCATGGCCGACGCCATCCGCCACCGCGGGCCGGACGGCAGCGGCGTCTGCGCCGAGCGCGGCGTGGGGCTGGCGCACGTGCGCCTCAGCATCATCGACCTGGAATGCGGCGCGCAGCCGATGGCGAACGAGGACGGGCGGGTCGTCGTCGTCTACAACGGCGAGATTTACAACTACCTGGAGCTGAGCGAGCAGCTCGTGGCGCGCGGACACCGCTTTCGCACGCGCTCGGACACCGAAGTTCTGGTGCACGGCTACGAGGAGTGGGGCGACGCGCTGCCCGAGCGGCTGAACGGCCAGTTCGCCTTCGCCATCCACGACCGCCGGCGCGACCGCGTGCTGCTGGCGCGCGACCGGTTCGGCGTACGCCCGCTGTTCTACGCCGAGCGCGGCGGCGCGCTCCACTTCGCCTCCGAGGTGAAGGCGCTGTTCGCGGGCGGCGGGGTGCGGCCCGAGGTGGATCTCGAAGGGCTGGACGAGGTCTTTACGTTCTGGGGCGCGCGCCCGCCGCGCACCGTCTTCCGCGGCGTGAGCCAGCTCGAGCCGGGGACCTGCGCGGTGTGGTCCGACGGGCGGCTGCGCACGACGCGCTACTACGCGCTCGACTACCCCGGGGCTCCGCGCGGGGCAGGCGCCGCCGCCGCCGAGGAGCCCGCCGGCGCGGTGCGGGAGCTGGACGAGCTCCTGCGGTCGAGCGTCGCGCTGCGCATGCGGGCGGACGTGCCCGTGGGCGGCTACCTGAGCGGCGGGCTGGACTCGAGCATCACCTGCGCGCTGGCCGCCGGGCTCTCGCCGTACGCGCTGCGCACCTTCTCGGTGACCTTCGCCGACCCGGCGCTCGACGAGTCGGAGTTCCAGCGCCTGGTCGCGCGCGACCTGCGGAGCCAGCACCGGGTGCAGCACATCGGCGCCGGCGCCATTGCCGAGGTCTTTCCGGAGGTCGTCTACCACGCCGAGACGCCGCTCGTGCGCACCGCGCCGGCGCCGATGTTCCTGCTCGCGCGCCTGACGAGAGAGAGCGGCATCAAGGTGGTGCTCACCGGCGAGGGCGCGGACGAGCTGTTCCTGGGCTACGACCTGTTCAAGGAGACGAAGGTCCGGGAGTTCTGCGCGCGGCGGCCGGAGTCCATGATGCGGCCGTGTCTCTTCGACCGGCTGTACCCGTACCTGGACGGCGCGCGTCGCGGCGGCGAGTTCTGGCGCAAGTACTTCCTCGACGCCGGCTCGCCCGACGACCCGCTCTTCTCGCACATCCCGCGCTTCCAGTCGACGTCGCGGATCAAGGACTTCTACGCGCCCGGGGTCGCGGAGTCGCTGGCCGGCTTCGACGCGCTGAGCGAGCTGCGGTCGGCGCTGCCGGAGCGCTTCGCGCGCTGGGACCCGCTCCACAAGGCGGCGTACCTGGAGATGACCACGCTCCTCTCGCCGTACCTGCTCAGCTCGCAGAGCGACCGGATGGGGCTCGCGCACGGCGTGGAGACGCGCTTCCCCTTCCTCGACCATCGCGTGTTCGAGCTGGCGGCCCGCCTCCCGGTGGGGAGCAAGCTGCGCGGGCTCAAGGAGAAGGAGATCCTGAAGCGCTGGGCGAGGGGCGTCGTGCCGCCCGGGGTGACGGCGCGCTCGAAGCAGCCGTACCGGGCGCCGGACGTGCCGGCGTTCTTCGGCGAGACCCAGCCCGAGTACGTCCGGGAGCTGCTGTCGCCGGACGCCGTCGCCCGGGTGGGCCTGTTCAGCCCGCGCGCCGTGTCCGCGCTCGTGCGCCGCTGCGAGGCCGGGCGCGCGACCGGCTTCGCCGAGAACCAGGCGCTGGTGGCCATTCTCTCGACTCACCTCTGGTACCGCTCGCTCGTCGAGGGCCGCGCCGACCGTGGTGGCACGACATCTGTTCATATGGCCCCCGAGCCGGCCGTCGACATTTCAGGAGCAGCCTAGTGACGCAGCAGGAGATCATCAGCCGTACCCGCGACTACATCCGCGAGAACTTCCTCTACACGCGGCCGGACTACCCCATCGAGGAAGATGACAACCTCATGGGGAAGGGGATCGTGGACTCGATGGGGATGGTCGAGCTGATCACCTTTCTGCAGGACACCTTTGCGGTGAAGCCGTCCGACGACGAGATCACCGAGGACAACTTCGCGACGCTGGGGCGGATCGCGGACTACGTGCTGCGGAAGAGCGGCGGCGACGCGAAGCCGGCGGCGGCGGCGTGATGGTGGGGGCGGCGCGGTGAGCGCCGTCTCCCGGCACTCGGAGTGACAGTGGACGCCCAGACGGGTGCGGCGGAGGCCGCGGCGGAGGCGACACCGCCCGGCACGAAACAGCTCACCGCGACCGGTCGCTCGCTCGACCGGTCGCTGCTGGTTGGCGTCGCGTGGACGGCGGGGGTGAAGTGGCTCGCCCAGGTTCTGAGCTGGACGTCCACGTTCGTGCTCGCGCGTATCCTCTCGCCGAACGACTACGGTCTGTTCGGGATGGCGCAGGTCTTCATGGCGCTGCTGGGGCCGATCTACGACTTCGGCGCCGGCGCCACCGTCATCCAGCGGCGCGACTACGGGCCGCGCCAGGTCGCCGAGGTCGGCGGGATCGGGCTCATCTTCGGCGCGATCCTGTTCGTGCTGACGCTGCTGGCCGCGAGGCCGATCGGGTGGTTCTTCCACGAGCCGGCGGTAGTCCCGATCGTCCTGCTGATCAGCGTCTTTCAGCTCATCCGCTCGCTACAGGTGCTCCCGCGGAGCCTGCTCGCGCGCGACCTGGAGTTCCGCCAGCTCGCGCTGCTCGACGGCACCTCGCAGATCGTCGCCACGATCTCGATGTTCACGCTGGCACTGATGGGCTTCGGCGTGTGGACGCTGCCGATGGGCCCCATCGCCGCCGCGCTCGTGACGACGCCGATGGCGCTCCGGATGCGCCGCCACCGCGTCGCCTGGCCGCGCGACCGCACGACGCTGCGCGAGACGGTGCGCTTCGGCTACCACGTCATCACGGCGCGCATCGGGCGCTACCTCTACGGCGACTCGGACTTCCTGATCGTCGGCCGCGTGCTGGGCAAGACGGCGCTCGGCCTCTACACGATTGGTTGGACGATCGCGACGATCCCGGTCGAGCGCATCAGCGAGCTGCTCACGCAGGTGGCGCCGAGCGTCTTCTCGGCGGTGCAGAACGAGAGGGCGGAGATCCGGCGCTACTTCCTGGCGATCAGTCAGGGGCTGGCGATCCTCACGGTCCCCGCGTCGGTGGGGCTCGCGCTGACCGCGCACGACTTCGTGCTCGTGGTGCTCGGCGAGAAGTGGCGCATGGCGATCGTGCCGCTCCAGATCCTGAGCCTCTACGCCGCGTTCCGCTCACTCACCACGGTCACCGCGCCCGTGCTGGTCGCCACGGGGCACGCGCGGAGCGACATGCGCTTCACGATGCTGGCAACGCTGGTCCTCCCAGTCCTGTTCTACATCGGCACCCGCTGGGGCACGACGGGCGTCGCGGTGGCGTGGGTGGTCGGCTTCCCGGTGGTCGCGCTCCCGCTCTTCCGGCTGGTGTTCCGCCTGCTGGACGTGCGCGCCGTGGACTACCTGCGCGCCCTCGAGCCGGCGCTGGTCTCGACCGCCGTCATGGCGGCGGGGGTGCTCCTCGTCCAGTGGCTCGCCACCAACCGGCTCCCCGCCGGTGCCGCCCTCGCCGCCGAGTGCCTGACGGGCGCGGCCATCTACGGCGCCATGATGCGCGCGCGGTACTGGGACCGGGTGAGGTCGTTCGTGGCGATCGTGCGGAAGAGATGAGAACTGCGACCTGCGACCGACTACACCTGCGACCTGCGACCTGCGAGCTGCGACCTCACTGCCTCGGGAGGCTCCTGGCGTCCCGAGGCAGTGAGGTCGCAGGTCGCAGGTCGCAGGTGTAGTTCGCAGGTGTACTTCGCAGCTCCCTACCTCGCCATGTCGTGCTGCGTGATCCACTCGTCGGGGTTCTTCGACGTGCGCTCCGACGGGTCGGCGGGGATCGAGCCGACGACCTTGGCCGGGTTGCCGACGATGATCGAGTTGGCGGGGTAGCTGCGCGCGCAGACCGCGCCGTACCCGACGACCGAGTTCTCGCCGACCCTCGTCCCGGCGAGGACCGCTACGCGGCCGCAGATCCAGGCGTTCGGGCCGATGTCCACGGGCTTGACCCGCACCGGCGCCTCCGGGGAGCGTCGGTTGGGAAAGATGCTGTGGAAATCGGAGTCCATGATGTTGGCGTCGGCGAGCACGGTGTTGTCGCGAATGTTGATCTCGCGCACGCACCCGAACTGCGTCCCGCCCATGTTCACCTTGTGGCCGATGATGAGCCTGGCCCGGGGCGAGTGCGTGAACAGCGAGACGTTCCGCTCGCAGAGCACGTAGTCGCCGAGCACGACCTCGCCGGGGCCCTCGACGAACAGCCGGTTGTAGACGCGGAAGTGCTTGCCGGCGCGAAAGCGGCGGCCGAGCAGGCGAAACTTGAGCTTGTAGTACTGCCCGCGGGCGAGCGCGAGCAGCGTGTCGAGGGCGTGCCCCGGGCGCTGCCGAACCTGCCGGAGCCGGAGCCAGATGTCGGGCTCGGGGAACGACCGCCCCACCTGCGGCGGGAGCTCCGGAACCGTGCCGTGGAGTCCGAGACCGTCGGACGAGGCGCCCGGCTCGACGACCCCGGGGGAGACGCTGCTGGTCATAGTGAGTCTGCTCGGAAATGCGGCCGCGTGCGCGCTCCGTGACACGCGCAAACAACTGGCCACCGCGAGCATGCATGGCAAGCGGCGTTCCCGCGCGCCGCCGAGTGCGGAGGGCGGCACGCGGCTTGAACTAGGAAACATCAGGTGTCGCCGACGGCGCCCCAATGGAAGCGAGATGCAGATTCAGATTCTTCGCGACGACGCCGCGCGCCAGCTGCTGGCGACGGATGAGTTTTCAGCCGAGTGGGAGCGCCTGTACCGGGACTGCCCATGGGCGACTGTCTTTCAGTCGCCCGCGTTCGCGCGGACCTGGTACGCGTCGTACCGGCCGGCGTACCGCCCCCTGGTCGTGCTCGCCCGCGGTGACGGGGGCCGGCTGCGCGGGCTGCTCACGCTCGCCCAGACCGTTGGCGGCGGTCGGCAGCTCGTCGCCGCCGGGGCGGGGCAGGCCGAGTACCACACGTGGCTCTCGGCGCCCGAGGACGGCGACGACTTTCCGCTGGCCGCCTTCGATGCGCTCGGTCGTCAGCTGGCCGGCGCGACGCTGCGCCTCATGTACACGGCCCCGGGCGCGCCGTCCGCGTGGCTCGACCGGCGCGGCCCGCGCGCCTTCCGGGTGGCCCGCCGCAGCGAGCGGCGCCCGCTCATCCACCTGCGGGACCTGACGTCGGTCGAGGCGCTGCTCAAGGGGGAATACTACCGGCGTCGCCAGAACTGGCTCCGCCGCAACGGCGGCGAGATTCGCATCGAGCGCATCACCGATCCGGCCGCCTTCGACGCGCTGCTGGAAGAGATCGCGCCGCTCGTGGACCTGCGTCAGGGCGCGCGCTACAACCATCTGGCGTTCCACGACGACCCGCTCAAGGCGCCATTCTACCGCGCGCTGATGCGTGAGCGGGGCGTGCTGGAGGTCTCCGTGCTGCGCGCCGGCGACCGGATCGCCTCGGTGCACGTGGACGGCAACAACCGCGGGGAGCTAGAGATCGGCGTGCTGACGCACGCGCCGTCGCTCTCCCGCGGGTCGCCGGGCGCGCTCCACACCCTGTATCTGGCGCGCGAGCTGGCGCGGGACGGGTGGCGCGCGATCGATCTCACGCCGGGCGACCGTTACAAGGACGAGCTGGCGAACGGCTGGGACGAGGTCGGCGTGCTCCACGTCTTCTTCAGCGGGAGGGCGCACGCCGTGCACGTGGCGTCGATGGGCGCGCGCGCCGTGGCGAAGCGGCTGCTCGCCCGTGCCGGCGGGTCCACCGAGCGGGCGCGGGAGCGACTGGACGCGCTCTCGGCCGCCGTCCGGGCGCCGCGGCGCACCGCCCGCGCGGTCGCGCACTACCTGTGGAGCACGGACACGGTTCGGCTCTTTGCCGCCGATGCGGACGCGGCGCGCGCACCCGTCGGGAGCGCGCACGATGACACGCTGGGCCGGGATGACGTCCGGGCGCTCGTCGCGTACGCCCCCCGCGGCGCGATGGACGCGCCGCGGCAGGAGTGGATGTCCAGCGCGCTGCGGCGGTTGGAGGGCGGCCAGGTCGCGCTCACGCGGATGCTCGGAGACGCGCTGGTCGCGGTCGGGTGGGTCGCGACCGGGGAGCGTCCGGTCTCCCTCTCCGGCTATGACCAGCCGGTCACGCTCTCGCCAGGCACGGCGCTGCTGCACGACGTGCGCATCGACTTCGGGCGGCTCAACGGCCAGGCCGAGGGCATACTCCGCACGATGATCGCGGAGGCGGCGGCCACCGCATCGACGCGGCGAGTGGTGGTGGCGATCCCCGGCGGCGCGACGCCGCTCGCGCACGCGCTGGAGCGGCTGGGGCTGCGGCGCGCCGGAGAGCTCGTCCGGACGAGCCGATTCGGCCGCCTGCGACCCGGGCCAGGCTCGCCGCCGGAGGACGTGACGCCGGTGACGCCGGTGGCGCCGGCCGCCCCCGCGGCGCCCGTCGGGGGAGCGTAGCCATGCGCATCGCGTACCTGTACTTCTCCGAGTACCCGTGGGACGTCCGGGTCGAGAAGATCTGCCGCGCGCTCACGGACGCGGGGCACGACGTGCACATCCTCGCGCGGAACCGGAAGCGCGAGCCGCTGGAAGAGCTCCGCCCGGAAGGGACGGTGCACCGGCTGCCGCCGTGGCGCTGGCTCGGCCGGCGGCTCGACGCGGCGCTGTCGTTCCCCGCGTTCGCGAGTCCCCGCTGGCTCGCGCACCTCTCGCGCGTGGTTCGGCGCACGCGCGCGGACGTCATCATCGCGCGCGAGCTGCCGCTCTGTCCCTCCGCGATCTGGGTCGGACGCGCGCTCGGCGTGCCGGTGGTGCTGGACATGGCCGAGAACTACCCGGCGCTCTGGCGGCAGAACTGGGAGCTGGGGCGAAAGGGGCCCGCGGACTACCTGCTGCGGAACCCGACGTTCATCTCGGCGGTCGAGCGCTACTGCGTGCCGCGGCTGGACCGCGTGATGGTGGTGATCGAGGAGAACGGCGAGCGGCTCCAGCGCATGGGGCTGCCCGCCGAACGAATCACCCTCGTCTCGAACACGCCGCCGGCGTCGGCGGCGGCGCGCGCCATGCCGCGCGCGCGCGCCGAAGGTGCGCCGCTCGGCCTCACGTACCTGGGGCTCGTGGAGCTCTCGCGCGGGCTCGACGTGGCGGTCGAGGCGGTGCGAATCCTTCGCGACGCCGGCCGGGAAGTGCGCCTGGACGTGATCGGCGGTGGCGGGGACCTGGAGTACTGCCGGGCGCACGCCCGCAAGCTCGGGCTGGGTGAGAGCGCGGTGACGTTCCACGGATTCGTGCCCGGCCACGAGCAGGCGCTGGCGCTCGTGGCCAGGGCCGATGTCGGGCTGCTAACGCACCGGACGCACGAGATGTGGAACACGACGATCCCCAACAAGCTGTTCGACTACATGGCCGCCGGGATGCCGGTCGTCACCTCCGACCCGGTCCCGTTCGCGCGCATCGTGCGGGAGACTGGCGCCGGCGAGGTGTTCGCCTCCGGCGATCCGGCCGACCTGGCGCGCGCCGTGACTCGCTTCTTCGACCCCGCCGAGCGCGAGCGCTGCGGACGCGCCGGCCGGCAGGCGGTGCGGGACAAGTACAACTGGGAACGGGACTCGGCGCGGCTGCTGGAGTGCGTGGAGAGCGTCGGACGGAGAGGAGAGCGGCCGCGGGTGCCGGAGGCGGTGCTGGCCTGATGCACAGGACGATGCGTCCCGGACGCTCTCGCCCAGCGCCCCGCTGGCTCGCCGCCCTCGTTCCAGCCGTCATCCTGGCGTGCGCGCGCGGCTCGGACTCGGACGCCCAGACGGTGAGCGCGCGGGAGGCCGGCCGCGGCGCAGCCCCGCAAGTCGCACCGCCCGGTGGACTCGTCGAGCGGCTGCGCGCCGCGCCCCGCGAGTCGTCGCCGCACTGGCCGCACGCGCGCTTCCACATCTCGGACTTCCGCATCTCGTATCAGGACGAGGCGGTGCAGCGCGGCGAGTTCGCGTGGACCGCGGCGCACTTCGATCGCGTCATCCTGGACTTCGGCGACAAGGGCTCGGTGCCGCACTACCGCCGGCTGAACCCCGCCGCGCGGATCTTCCGGTACGCGCTCGAGTGGACGATGATCCAGCCGGGCGAGCTCAATCGCGAGTACCCGGCGACGGCGTACTACGCCGACATGCGGGCCTGGTACGCGAAGCACCCGCAGTACACGCTGGAGGACGCGTTCCTCCACGACGCGAACATCTGCCCGCGCCCCGCCGCGCCGACCGAGGGGTGCCGGGTCGCGCCCCGGATCTGGAACCAGAAGCGCTGGGCCATGAACCCCGGCGACGCCGGACTTCGCGCCTATCACAAGGACCGGCTCCGCGGACTCGCGTCGGACGCCGACGGCATCTTCCTGGACGAGCACGGCGCGTGGGACATGGAGGACGCGCTGATGAAGAAGTGGCGGCTCCGCGAGTATCCCGAGTGGGGCGCCTATCGCCGCGATGTCACCGCGCTGCTCGCCGAGATCCGCGGCGCGCTCGCGCCGACGCGGCAGCTGCTCATCAACACCGCGAAGTCGGTCGAGCCGTGGGACCTCGAGATGGCGCGCGCGGCCGGCGGCACCGAGGCCGAGCACGCGAATGCCGTGGGCAGCCCGCGGATGGAAGAGCGCTGGACGTTCATCGAGCGCGCGCTGGCCGCCGGCGCCCTGGTGGAGCTGGTGAGCGACCTGCGAATGCCCGACGGGTTCACGCGAGGGAGCTCCGCCACCCCGGAAGACCGCCGCAACCTCTTCCAGCTCGCCAGCTACTACCTGGTGGTGCCGTCGCCGCCGGACCTGCTCGGCTTCGGCCCGGGGACCAAGTTCGACCAGCCGTTCGAGCGCCTCTGGTTCCCGGCCGCGGAGGTGAACGTCGGCCGCCCGTTAGGCGCGAGGCGCGTGCTCGCGGAAGGGCGCGCGCGGGACGGCAAGCCGTACCGCGTCTGGGCGCGCGACTTCGAGCACGCGCTGGTGGTCGTGCGCCCCGCCGTCGGCGACGACGAGGCGTTCGGGGACGCGGGCGCGGTGGGCGTGTCGCTCCCCGCCGGCGAGCCGCTCTTCCCGCTCGACGCCGGCGCGCGGCTCGGGCCGTCGGCCGACCGGCTGGCGCTGCGCCCCGGCGAGGGCGCAGTTCTCGTCCGGGCCGCGCCGCGAGGCGACCAGCCGCGAGGCGACCAGCCGTGAGGGGCGGACTCGTGGTGGCGCCGCGGAGCGTCCGGCGCGGGGAGTCGCGTGACTGGGTGGAGGACCTCCCGCTCTGGGGGGCGGCGGGACTCATCGCGACCGTGATCTGGCGCGCGCAGGACGTGCTGCACGTGCCCGGCTTCGTGCAGCCGGTGTGGGCGTCGCTGCTGTTCGCGCTCGCCGCGGCGATGGTCGGCCGCACCGTCTGGCAGCGCACCGACGTGCTGACCAGCCCGATCGCGCGTGGGCTCATCGTCTTCGCGGTGATCGCCCTCCTGAGCGTCGTGACGAGCATCGCGCCTCGCGCGAGCAGCAGCTTCTTCCTCAAGCGCATCGTCCCCAGCCTGGTCCTCGCCTGGAGTGTCGCGGTCGCCATCCGCGGCGCGCGCGACGTCGAGTGGCTGGTCGCGGCGACCGTGCTCGGCGCGGCGGCGTTCTCGCTGCACGCGCTCGCGGTGGGCTACTCCGGGCAGGACGGCCGCTGGACCGGCTTTGCGTTCTACGACCCCAACGACCTGGCGCTGCAGCTCGTCGCGGTGACGCCCCTCGCGGCGTACTACTTCCGGCGCGGGACCAGCCTGATGGTCCGCGCCGCCGCCGCGGGGGCGATCGGGCTCTACCTCCTCGCGCTCGTCCGCACCGAATCGCGCGGCGGACTGCTGGGCCTGGCCGTGGTCGGCGGATACGTGCTCGTCGCCTTCGAGGCGATTCCGCGACGCGTGCGCATTCTGGGGCTGGTCGGCGGCGTGCTAGCGCTGGGGGGGCTCGCGACGGGCCGGTACTGGAGCCGCATCCAGACGGTGCTCCAGCCGAAGACCGACTACAACCTGGACCGGAACGACCCCACCGGGCGGCTGCAGCTCTGGAAGCGCGGCCTCGGGTACGCGGTGAGCCGTCCGGTGCTCGGCGTGGGACTCAACGCCTACATCGTCGCCGAGCGGGAGCTCTCGCCGATCGCGCACGAGCGCCGGATCCAGGCGCGCCCGCTCAACTTCCTGCTGATCGCGCACAACACGTTCATCCAGATCGCGGCCGAGCTGGGGTTCGCCGCGGTGGGCGTGTTCCTCTTCATTCTGTGGCGGACGCGCAAGGGGCTCGTACTGGTGGGGCGGGCGCGCCGGGCCGCTGGCGCCGACGCGGCGGACCGCGCGGCGGCGCTGGCGCGTGCGCTCACCGGCGCGCTGCTCGGGTTCGTCGTGTGCGGGCTCTTCCTGTCGGCGCCGTACTTCTCGCTGCTGTACCTGCTGTTCGGTCTCGCGATCGGTCTGGAGCGCGCAGCAGTGCCGGAGCCCGTTGCCACGGCCGCCGCGCCCGCCGGGTCCGACGTCGACACGCCGCCGCGCGGCTGGCGCGCGGCGCTGTCGCTCCCCGGCCGCGGCGGACTGGTGCGGGGTGCGACGCCGGCGCGACCCGAGCCGCGCCTGCCCACCGGCCGCGGCGGGGCCTGGTGACCCCGCAGGTGATCCGCAGGTGACCGCGCAGACGTCAGCGCCGGCGGTGGCGCCTCGCTCCGGCGCGGCGGCCGAGCCGGCCGCCGCGCGTACGATTGCCCTCCTGATCGAGACCGGAACTCCCGGCGGTGCGGAGCGCGTGCTGATCCAGCTCGCGCAGGAGCTTCGCGACCGCGGCCACGAGGTCGTACCGTTCGTGCCGAACGACGCCGAGCGCGGGAGCTGGCTGTACGACATTCTCGCCGGCCTCGGGTTCGTCCCGGAGCCGTTCACCGTCCGCGGCCCGTACGACGTGCTCCTCCTCTGGCGCCTGACGATGGCGCTGCGCCGGCGCCGCGTGGACGTGGTGCACAGCCACGAGTTCTACATGGCCGTCGTCGGCGGCGTCTGCAGCACGGTGCTGCGGCTCCCGCACGTGATCACGCTCCACGGCACGCACTACTACGCCGAGCGGCCGCTGCGCGTGAAGGCGCTGCGCTGGGCGGCGCGTCGCAGCCGGGGAATCGTCGGCGTCTCGGCGGCAACGGCGCGCGAGATCTCGGACGTGCTGGGGCTGGGCCCCGAGCTCGTCAGGCGGATCGACAACGGAATCCGCTTCGAGCAGGCGAGCGGAGACGCGGTGCGCCGGGAGCTGGACGTTCGGCCGGGCGAGCTGGTGGTGACCTCCGTCGGGCGCATCTACCCCGAGAAGGGGCACGCGGTGTTCGTGCGCGCGCTGGGCGAGCTGTCCCGCGCGTCCGGGCTCCCGCCGTGGCTCGCGGCGATCGCCGGCTCCGGCCCCGAGGAGGAGCGCGTCGTCGCCCTCGCGCGCGAGCAGGGGCTCGACGGCCGGCTGCGCTTTCTCGGCCACCGCGACGACGTCGCCGGGATCCACGCGGCGACCGACGTCTTCGTCCTGCCGTCGCTCTCCGAGGGGCTGCCGCTCGCGCTGCTCGAGGCGATGTTCGCCGGCGCCGCGATCGTCGCCTCCAACGTCGGCGGCGTCCCCGAGGCGGTGAAGGACGGCGAGACGGCGCTGCTCGTGCCGCCCGACGATCCCTCCGCGCTCGCCGCCGCCATCCGCCGCCTGCTCGAGAACCCCGCCGAGCGGAAACGCCTCGGCCAGGCCGCCCAGCGCCTGGTGCGCGAGCGCTTCGACATCGCGCCGATGGTGGACGCGTACGAGCGGCTGTATGAAGGCAGGGGCTGACGGACCGAGGGGGTGCGTCCCGGGCGGTGTCGTTATCCTGACCCTGACCCTGAGCGCAGCGAAGGGGAAGGGGAAGGACCTACCGTCACCGGGTCTGGGGTCGGCCCAAGGCGAGTGGGTCCTTCCCCTTCCCCTTCGCTGCGCTCAGGGTCAGGGTCAGGGTCAGGATGACAAACGCCCGGGACGCTCCCCTCCCGGTCCCTGCCGTTCTCAGTTCCTCTCGAACCTCGTCCACCCCGCCAGCCAGTTGCCCCCGTTCGGGTCGAACGCGCCCCGGTAGGCGGTGGGGGTGATGGCGCTGCCCGCGCGGGACGCGACGGCGGTGGGGAAGCTCGTCAGGCCGCCCGTGCGGGCCGGGGAGCTGGCCGGGAGCGACCAGTCGAGTGGCGAGGTGGCGGGCGCGGACGGGAGCGCGGTGACGATGTGCTGGAGCGTCGCGCCCGACATCTCGTTCTGCCCCTCGGCGAAGTGCGCCGCCTGGGCGAAGCGGAAGGTCGACTCGTTCTCCGGGTCGAAGTCCAGCCGGTTCTCGGCGAACAGTACGTGGTAGAACGCGACGCTGTCCCGCTGGATCATCGTCTGCGCCCAGCGGTCGATCGCGGTCACCGCGCGGCCGTCCGTGCGGGCGAAGATGCCATTGACGAAGACGCCGCCGCCCCCGTACACGAAGAGCGCGCCGGTATTGTACACCCCCGTCGGGGCGGCGCCGGGCGGGAGACCGATCGCGGTGAAGTTCGCGAAGACCGGCATCGTCTGGGGACCCTGGTCCAGGTTGTCGCACCCCGGGATGTACGGCTCGCACCCCTGCAGCACGAACGCCGACGGCGTGTCGGTGGTGCGTCCGCCCGACCACGACGTCACGCGCGTCTGCAGCGTGACCAGGAACTGGTTGCGGCCGCGGTAGCCCTCGGTCGCGTCGAAGTGGTGGTCGCCGGCGTCGTAGGAGGCCAGGTAGCGCCCGTCCACCGTGCCGCCGAACCAGCGGAAGTGATCGCCCAGCCCGTTGGCGATCTGCACGTGGTCGATCGTCGTCCCGCTGCCCACGGCGTACAGCGACAGGCTGTTGCTGTTGAGGGTCCCCTCGTAAGGCGCCCCGGCGAACTCGATCCGCACGTACCGGAGCACGCCGCTGTTGTCGGCGTCGTTCGTGCCGCCGGTGTAGATGACGGTCTTGCCGGACGGACCTTCCGTCTGGACGAACGCGCTCTGGCGGAGGTTGTCGCGGGCGTTCCCGACGATCGACAGCCCGCCCCAGTCGCCAGGCGCGCGTTGCCCGGCGGGGCGCTGCGAGGTGAAGACGATCGGACTGCCGGCGGTCCCGTCGGCCACGATCTTCGCGCCGCGGTCCACGAGCAGCGTCGCGGCGGGCGTCAGCGTGTCGCCGACGATCTGCGTGCCCGGGTCGATGCGGAGCGTGGCGGGCGCGCGGACGAACGCCCAGCCGTGGATCACGTAGGTCGTGTCCGCGCGGAGCGTGCGGTCCTTCTTCGTGGAGCCGGCCAGCAGCGCGATCCGGGTGCCGGCGGGCATGGTGGTCGCGGACACCGGCTCCGCGTAATCACCGGTGCCCGACGCGTCGTGCGCGGCCACGCGGTAGCGGTACGTCGTCCCCGGCGTGAGCCCGGCGTCCTCGAACCAGGGATCGGTCGAGGTTCCCACGCTCTGGAAGTCGCCGCTCTCCGGGGCGCGGTCGACCTGATAGCTCTTCGCGCCGTCGACGCTGGCGAAGTCGAGCCGCACCGAGGTGGGCGACGTCGCGAGCGCGGCGAGCTGGGTCGGCGCGTCGGGCCTGTCCGCGTCCCCGGTCGGTGAGCGGCACGCCGCCCACAGCGCCGCGAGCGGCGCCAGGGCGAAGCGAAGCAGGCTGTGCGTGCAGCGAAGGCGAGTCACCGGTCCGGCTCCAGGAGATTTGCGGGTCGCGCCAGGGCCGGCGCCCCGTCGTCCCACGCCGGTCTCGGCTACGCAAACAGACAAGGCAGATGCTGTGCCCACGCGGATTCGAGACGAGAGCGCGCTTCTTGCCTTGAAAACAGATGATGTCAGCCGCAAGCTTCGCCACTCGTCGTCCGTCCGAGCCGGGCGACGCCGACCGTCGTGCCGCGCACGCCGACCTCGGCGGCGCCCCGCTCTCCGTGGCGCACGTCGTCACGCCGGCCGCCTTCGGCGGACTGGAGAGCGCGCTGCTGCTGCTCGCCGCCGGCCAGGCGAGGGCCGGGCTCGACGTCCACGTCCTGCCGACGCTGCTCCGGCCGGCCGCCTCGGAGCCATGGGTCGCCAGGCTTCGTGAGGCGGGGGTGCGCGTCACGCCCATCCTCGGCCGCGCGCGGGACTACGTGAAGGAGACCCGCCGACTGGCCGCGCTCTGCCGCGAGCTGCGCCCGGCTGTCGTCCACACCCACGGCCACCGCTCGGACATCCTCGGCTGGCTCGCCGCCAGGGCCACCGGGACGCCCACCGTCACCACGCTGCACGGGTTCGTCGGCGGCGACTGGAAGATGCGGGCGTACGAGTGGATCCAGCGGCGCGCCGTGCGACACTTCGACGCCGTCGTCGCCGTGTCGGCCTCGATGGCCGACGCGCTCCGAGCCCGCGGCCTGCGCCCGGATCGCCTGCACGTCGTCCCGAACGCTTTTTCCGTCGTGGACCCGCCCCTCCCGCGCGCCGACGCGCGTCAGGCGCTCGGGATTACCGGCGACGACTTCCGGCTCGGCTGGATCGGCCGACTGAGCCACGAGAAGGGCGTCGACGTCGCCCTCTCGGCGCTCGCGGACCCGCGGCTCGCCGGGGTCCGGCTCTCGGTCGTCGGGGACGGCGCCGAGCGTGGCGCGGCCCGGGCGCTCGCCGAGCGGCTCGGCGTCGCCGGCCGTGTGAGCTGGCACGGCTCGCTGCCGTCCGCCGCGCGCTTCATCCGCGCCTTCGACGGCCTCGTCCTCAGCTCGCGCACCGAGGGGACGCCGATCGTCCTGTTCGAGGCGATGTCCGCCGAGGTGCCGATCGTGGCCACCCGCGTGGGCGGAGTTCCGGACATGCTCGGCGACGCCGAGGCCTGGCTCGTCTCGCCCGAGCGGCCCGACGAGCTGGCCGCCGCGGCGGCGTCGCTCCGCGCGCGGCCGGACCAGGCCGCGGACCGCGCGCGCGCCGCCCGCGCCCGCCTGGACCGCGACTACGCGCTCGCGCCGTGGGTGGCGCGCTACCTCTCGATCTACCGCTCCGTCGCGCGCCGCGTCGCGGGAGTCGCGTCTCACTCGTAGTCATGCCGACCGCTGCACTCGCCACGACGTCTCTCGGACTCGCGCTGGTCCTCGCGCCCATCGCGATGTTCGCCTACGCCTATCTCGGCTACCCGCTGCTGCTCAAGCTCGTGACTCGCCGCCGCGTCGCGCCTCGCGGCCCGACCGAGCCGTCGCGCTGGCCGACGATCAGCATCGTCGTCCCCGCGTACAATGCCGAGCGGACCATTGGCCGCACGATCGAGCGCCTGCTCGCGGCCGACTACCCGGCGGACCGGCGGCAGATCCTCATCGTCTCGGACGGCTCCACCGACGGCACGGACGACGTCGTGCGCGGTTACGCGGGGCAGGGGGTCGAGCTGCTGCAGGTGCCGCGCGCCGGCAAGCAGGCCGCGGAGCTCAAGGCCCGCCCGCACGTCCGCGGCGAGATCGTCGTCAGCACCGACGCGTCGATCGTCGTCCCGCCGGAGGCGATCAAGCTCCTCGTCAGGCACTTCGCCGACCCGACGGTGGGCGTGGTGTCCGGGCGCTGCGTGAGCGTGGCGAACCACGCCGACGCCACGGAGAGCACGCGCGCCGACGGACGCTACCTGGGCTACGAGATGTGGGTGCGCTCCATGGAGACGCACCTCGGCTCGGCGGTCGGCGCGGCGGGCGGGCTCTACGCGTCGCGCCGGGAGGTGTTCAACTCCCCCATCTCCTGGTACGCCACGCGCGACTTCGCGTCGGCGCTGATCGCCGCCGAGACCCGGCTCCGGACCATCCAGGAGGACCAGGCCGTCTGCTACGTGGGCCGCTCGGCGTCGATTCGCGCCGAGTTCCGGCGGAAGGTGCGCACGATGGTCAACGGCCTCGACACGACCTGGGACTTCCGCCACCAGCTCGACCCGCGCGTCGCCGGCACGTTCGCGATGATGACGTGGAGCCACAAGATGTGCCGCTGGCTCGTCTTCCTCCTCGCGCCGCTGGCGATCGTCGGGCTGCTCCTCCTGGCGCCGCAGTACGTCGCCGCCCGCGCCCTGCTCGCCCTGGCCGCGCTCGGCATCCTGACCGGCTGGCGCTCGGTCCACCTGGCCGAGCGCGGCAAGCTCCCGACCGTGCTGGCCCTCTCCGCCTACGCCGTCGTCACCGCCTCGGCCGGCGCCCTCGCCTGGCTCCACTTCTTCCGCCGCCGCCACGCGACGACCTGGGAGCCGACGCGGCGCACGGCTTAGGACAGGGACTGAGGGACCGAGCAGGAGTCCGGATGCCAGGGCTGTGGTGGGCCCTTGATTCATCAAGGGCCCCAGGCAGCCCGGCCGGGATGCAGAAGGCCCTTGATGAATCAAGGGCCCACCACATCTCGGCAGTGGGTCAGTTCGAGGGCAGCCGCCGCGACGGCAACGGCAACGGCAACGGCATTTTGACAGGATGCACAGGATGGTGAACAGGATGAGGGCCGCTCGGGATGCGTGGTCTCCCGGGGCCCGTCATCCTGTTCACCATCCTGTGCATCCTGTCAAAATGCCGTTGCCGTTGCCGTTGCCGTTGCCGTTGGAGTTGGAGTTGGAGTTGTCGTTGTCGTTGCCTCAAACTGACCCACTACCCCACATCTCCGGCATCCAGGCTCCTGCTCAGCCCCTCAGCCCCTCACTCCCTCGGTCCCTCCTTTACTGTCCCGTCCTCTTGAAGAACATGACCATCGGCGTCATGCACATGATGCGCAGGTCCTCGATCACGCTGCGGCGGCGCAGGTACTCGATGTCGTAGCGCACCTTGGCGCGGACGTCGTCGAGGCACTGGTCGTAGGAGTGGCTGATCTGGGCCAGGCCCGTGATGCCGGGGCGCGTGCGTTGGCGGATCGGGTACTCGGGGACGCTGGACACCAGGTTGACGACGATCGGCGGGCGCTCCGGGCGCGGGCCGACGATGTTCATGTCGCCCTTAAGGACGTTGATCAGCTGCGGCAGCTCGTCGAGGCGCGTCTTGCGGAGGAAGCCGCCGATCGGCGTGACGCGCGGGTCGTTCTTCTGCGCCCACACCGCGCCCGTGCCCGTCTCGGCGTCCACGCGCATCGTGCGGAACTTGTACATCACGAACGACTTCCCGTACACGTTCCACGAGCGGCGGTCCGAGAGCGCGGTGGCGATGCGGCTGCGGCGGTCGGAGCCGGCGTGGACGCTATCGCGCCGCTCGTGCCGGCGCCGGTCCTGGGCTACCGCCATCTGCACCACGCGCCGGTCGAGCTCGCGGTGGCGCCGGTCCGTGCGCGCGCGGCGCTCGCTCGACGTCGGCATCGCCGAGGCCAGCGACTGGCGTCGCCCCGGGCTCGAGCGCGAGTCGCCGCGCCGGTCGCGCTCGGCGCGGCGGTCGAGCGGGCTCAGACCCCGGTAGCGGCGGCGGTCCACGCCCACCCGCACCTGACGGTAGACCACCGGTCCGGGGGAGGTGAGGCGCACCGCGATCGCCACCAGGAGCATCACCGGCGAGAAGGCGATGAGCAGGAGCGCGGCGATGATCACGTTCGCGACCCGGATCGCCCGGTCGCGCCCCGTGCCTAGCGAGGGAACGGCGTCGATCAGCTCGACGCGAACCGTCGGGTCGGCGCTCAGCTGCGCCGCGGACGCCGGGTCGGCGGCGACGGACGCGGCGGCCGCCGAGAGGTCGACACTCTGATCGATGCGATCAGCCTCTTCGCGCTGGCGGGCGCCGCGGCGCCGGCGGAGGGTGCTGAGAACCTGCGAGTACGATTGAAGCTGCAGCATTGTCCCGGTCGGTGCGGCTATCCAGGATGAAGTTGTCACGCGGGCCGCAGCGGCGCGGCGGCCCGCGGGTGAATCAGAAGATTGCTCGTCCCGCGTACAGGCTCACGACGGCGCCCGCCACGAACGCGCTGTTGCGCAGGACGTCCATCCAGCTCACGCGGCGGCGCTCCTTCACCATCAGCTGGTCTCCGGTGTGGAGCTGAAGCGTCTCGACGGTGGCGCCCATCGCCATCGCGCCCCGCATCGGCTGCTCCTCGATCACCGTCTTGCCGTCGCGCCGGATGCTGATGCGGTCGGGGTTCGCCTCGCGCGTCAGCCCGCCGGCCTGCATCAGGGCGTCGTTGAGCGGCGCGTCGCTTCGCACCACGTAGTAGCCCGGCGTCTCGACCGCGCCCATCACGCCCAGCCGGATCAGCGCGTACGCGCGCACGGCGGGGTTCACGAGGTAGCGGCCGAGCTCCTGGGAGAGGTGCGCCTGCACGTCCGCCCGACGGACCCCGGCCAGCGAGACCGGCGGAATGTTCGGGAGCTGGAGCACGAGCCCGTCTCGGACCGGGAACGTGTCGCTCAGCGTGGGCACCCCCGCCACGTCCAGAACGACCACGTCCCCCACCTGAAACTGTCCCGCCCCCGCCGTCACCGGCGCCTGCGCGTCGGCGCGGCTCGACGCGCCCAGCGCGGCCGCGGCGAGCGTCAGCGCGACGATGAACCGAGCCCAGCGCGGGCGGAAAACGTCCGCGGCTGTTTGACGGCGAGCCCGGCGAGCGATTGGCGACCACATCAGCATACACACGTTCCGGAAGTCATCACGTGTTTCCATTTGCACGCCGCATACCACGAGTGCCGTGCGTCACATAGATGGTGTGAGAGCGGGGCGTTGGCTCGTGCTGACGAGAGGCCCGTCTCCAGCGTTCGCCGATGCGTAAGTTTATGCGAATTGGCCTCTTACGGTCCCGCCACCGAATCCGGTTGGGACGGCGAGCTTTCCGCGCGCCCGTCACCGGGCGCATCCGTTGGTCGCACACAGATGAGTGCGTCCGGATCGCGCTCGAGGCTGTTTCGCGCATCGGATCAGCCCGATTCCATCGGGACCATCGGCACGTCGGCCATGTCGCGTGCGTGTCGTGATCGACATCACAGGACATGGCCGGATACTTGCTTTCTAGTCCGAATGTTTAGCCGCCCGGCCGCGCTCGCGTTCCGCGCGTATCGCTCGACACCCACGCCGAATGACAGGCGAGAAGTAGTATGTCTCGTGAACTCGTACCCTCCTCGCCCGCCGCCGCCGCGATCGCGGCGGTGCAGGCGAACGCGGGGATGACCTCCGGCGCGCCCGGTCCGGGCGCCACGCCGCCGCGGCCGCCTCGCTGGCCGCGCTACCGGGCGGCCCTGCTTCGCTACCGCTGGATCATCCTCGCCTTCGGCGTGGCCGGCGGCGCGGTGGGCGTGGCGCTCACCCGCCTCGTTCCGGCGTCGTACGTCGTGACCGCGCGGCTCTGGATCGCGAACGCGGCCGAGCGCGCCGACAGCACGGGCCCGATCCGCCGCAACCCGGTGCTGCCGGCGACGGCGTGGGGGAACCTGCTCACCAGCTACGCGGTGCTCGACCGGGTCGCCGAGCGGCTCGGGCTCTACCTGCAGCCGAAGCGCGAGGCGGAGCGCCCCTTCTTCAAGGACTTCGCGGTCACGCCGCAGTACCTCCCCGGACCGTACGAGCTCACCGTCGGCAACGACGGCCGCTGGACGCTGGAGCGCGACGGGCGCGTGGTCGAAGCCGGGGCCCTCGGCGACTCGATCGGCCGCACGGTCGGTCTGCGCTGGGCGCCCGCCGACCTCGCGCGCGGGTCGACGCTGGAGTTCTCGCTCGCCAGCGTGCGCGAGGCCGCGTCGATGCTGCGCGAGCGCCTCCAGCTGGACTTCGCGAACGAGCGCTTCGTGACCCTCACGCTCACCGGCACCTCGCCGGAGCGCGACGCGCAGATCCTCAACGCGCTGGCCGCCGAGCTGACCGGCACCGCGACCACGCTCCAGGGCCAGAGCGACGCCGAGCTGGCCACGCTGCTCGGCCGCCAGGTGGCCGAGGCCGAGCGGGCGCTGCGCGCGTCCGAGCAGGCGCTCGCCGGCTTCCGCTCCGGCGCCATCACCATGCCGACCGCCGGCTCGCTCGCCGAGGCGCAGCGCGACCCGACCGTCGGCGCGTTCTTCGTGCAGCGGCTCCAGCTCGACAGCGTCCGCAACGAGCGCACGCGCGTCGAGAACGCGATCGCGACGCTCGCCGCCTCGGGCTCGGCGGGGAGCGCGCAGCTGCTCACGATCCCCAGCGTGCGCGAGGCGCCCGAAGTTCGCGCCCTGGCCGCGCAGCTCGCCGCCGCCGAGGACTCCGCGCAGGCGCTGCGGCGCACCTTCACGGAAGAGTACGCGCCGCTGCGCGACCTGCGCGCGACGATCCAGCGCCTGACGACGGAGGCGATTCCCGCCGCCGCCGGCAACGTGGTCGCCCGGCTGCGCGCGCGGGAGCGGGAGCTGGACGCGCAGCTCGCCCGCTCGACCGGCACGCTGCGGGGCATCCCCGCGCGGGCCCAGCGCGAGCAGGAGCTGGCGCGCGACGTCGAGGTGAAGCAGGGACTCTACACCGCGCTCCAGCGCCGCTACGAGAGCGCGCAGATGGCGCAGGCGAGCACCGTCGCCCCAATGACGCTGCTCGACCGCGCGGTGGCGCCGCTCAAGCCGACGCGCAACACGGCGCCGTTCCTGATCGCCGCTTCATTGCTCGGCGGGCTCGCCGCCGGGATCGGGCTCGCGCTGCTGCTGGACCGGCGAGACCCGCGCGTCCGCTACCCGGAGCACGTCACGCAGCTCGGCCTGCCCATTCTCGGGGCGGTGCCGAAGATGAAGGCGTCGCTCGCCGCCATGGACACCGACCCGGTGGAGGCGGCGAAGGCGTTCGAGGCGTTCCGCGAGCTGCGCGTCGCCCTCCGGCACGCGCAGCGCGAGCCCGGCCCGCTCCAGGTGACCGTCACGAGTCCCGGCGGTGGGGAGGGGAAGTCGCTGCTCTCGTCGAACCTTGCGCTGGCGTTCGCCGAGGCCGGGTACCGCACGCTGCTGATCGACGGCGACACCCGCCGCGGCCAGCTCAACACGACCTTCGGCGTCGAGGCGGCGCCGGGACTGACGGACTTCCTCGCCGGCGACGCGACGCCCGACCAGATCGCGCGCCGAGGGACGCACGAGAAGCTGCTCGTCATTCCCGCCGGCACCCGGCTCGACAACGGGCCCGAGCTGCTGATGTCGGAGTCGCTCCAGCGACTCCTGAGCGCCGTGCGTCCGCTGCTGGACGTCATCATCGTCGACGCGCCGCCGCTCGGCGCCGGCGCGGACGCCATGGTGCTCGGCACCACGACGCGGAACGTGCTGATGGTGCTGCGCGCCGGCGTGACCGACCGCCAGATGGCGGCGGCCAAGCTCGACGTGCTCGACCGCCTGCCGGTGCGGGTCGTCGGCGCGGTGCTGAACGACGTGAAGCCGGAAGGCGCCTTCCGGTACTACGCCTACCTCGATGGATACGCAACGACTGGTGTGCCGCACGTGCCGGTGACGCCGAAGGTGGTGGGGGTCAGATGAGCGAGCATCAGGGAACGCGCGGCGCCGGAGCGCGCCGCGACGCGACGGTGGACCTGCTGCGCGCGTGGCACGAGGCGACGCGCGAGCTGGACGTGACCGGCACCGGGGCCGCGCCCGACGAGCCCGAAGACCTGCTGGGGCGGCTGCACGTCGCGGCCGCGGAGCTCGACGGTCGGCTCGGCGCGACGCGCCCCCGGACCGAGCGCGCCCACCCCACGCCCCTCCTCCCCTGGGCCCCCGACGCGCGGCCCGACGAGGAGGTGGTCGAAGACGTGGTGATCGAGGCCGGCGACGCCGACTCGGCGGCCGGCTTCGCCACCGAGGCCGAGGCGGAGGCCGCGCGAGAGCTGCTCGGCCAGCTGCGACAGGCGATCGCCGACCTGCGCGAGACGACCCTCGCGGCGGGCGCGGCGCCTCGTCAGGCGGCCGCGGCCGAGGTCGGGCCCGAGCTCACCGCGGCGCTGGAGCGCCACGATGCCGAGCTGCGCGAGCACCGCCGCGCGCTCGCCGACGAGATGGCCCCGCTCGCGCGTCGCACCAGCATTCTGGTCGACTCCCTGCGCGCGCTCGTCGGCGGGATGCAGGAAGTGGTCGAGGCGCCGCGCACCGCGCCCGCGGACCCGGCGGCGCAGGCGCACGTCGAGATGGTGGCCGGCGCGGCGTCCCAGCTCACCGGCCTCGCCGAGGCGATGCGCGCGCAGGTGGCGACGCTCGCCGAGACCGCGCAGGCGCTCGGCGAGCGGACCACCGGGCAGGCGGGCGGCGAGCTGGCCGGCGTCCGACAGGCCGCGCTCGACGCCATCGCCGCGATGCACGAGACCATCGAGCGCATCGCGCACGAGGTGGGCGCGCGTCTGGCCGAACAGGTCGAGCGCGACACCGGCCGCGCCGCGGGCGAGACCGCCGGCGCGATCGCCGGCGTGCGCGACACCGTCGCGGGGCTCTCGACCTCGGTCGACGCGCTCCGCACGGGACTCGAGGGCTCGCTCGCCGAGCTGCAGCGCACGGCCGCCGCGATCGACACGGCGACGCAGCGGCAGGAGTCGGAGATCCTCAGTGCCGTGGGCGCCGGCACCGAGCGGACGGACGCCGTCGCGCGCTCGGTCGAGCGCGTCGGCGCGGACATCGCGTCGCTCTCGGCGACGCTGACGTCGCTCGTCGAGCAGACGCGTGACCTCCAGGCGTCGACCGCGCGCTCCAGCGCCGGCCGCGAGGGCGCGCTGGCCCAGGCCATCGAGCAGACCGCGCGCACCGCCGAAGAGCTGATGCGCGCCGTCGAGGGCGCGCGCACCGAGACCGCGGCGCTCGGCGTCGAGCTGGCGCGGCTCGGCCAGCAGACCAGCGACGAGATGACGCGGGCCCGCGCGGACCTCGGCCACGCGTACGACCATGTCCGCACGTCTGCCGAAGGGCAGCTGGTCGACACGCGCCAGGCGCTGGCGCGCACCGCCGCCGCGCTCGAGGGCGAGGTGCAGCGCCTGCGCGACGGCGCCGCCGGTGCCCTGGCCGACCTGCGCGAGGTGACGACCCGCGTCATGCAGCGGCTGGAGCGGCGCACGCGCCGCGTGGCGCGCGCGGCCCGGCGCCACTCGGGCGACGCGAGCCAGGCCGCGGCCAGCACGCGCGAGCTGGTCGCGCAGCTCGACGCGCTCGCCGAGCGGATTCGCGAGGACGCGGAGCAGGCGACCGTCCGCGCGCGCGAGGCCGAGGAGTCCACCGAGCGCGCGCGCACGCAGTCGCGGCTGCTCGGCGTCTCGCTGATGGCGCAGATCCAGGAGCTGGTGGACGAGGCGCGGCACGTCACGCGCGCCGAGCGCGCGGAGCTCGACACGGTCTGGCAGCACGCCGACCAGGTCATCGGCTCGGCGCGCCACTCGCTAGGCGGGGCGGCGCAGGAGGCGATCGGCGCCGCCGAGCTGATGCGCGCGGCTGGCGACGACGTGGTCCACGCCGCAAAGGCGGCGCGCGAGGCGGCGGCCACGACCCGCGAGAGTGCGGCCGCGCTCGCGGCCGAGGTCGAGCAGCTCACCGGCTCGCTCGCCGAGCGCGCGCGGGCGGCGGTGGCCGAGGCGCTGGCCGAGGCGGCCGGGCGCGAGCGCCGGAGCTTCGACGACGTAGTCGCGCTGCGCACTGCCGCCGAGGCGCGCGACCGCGAGGCGGGCGAGGAGCGCGCTCGACTCTCCCAGCGCGAGCACGAGCTGACGCTCGAGCTCAGCCGCGTCCTCGTGCAGCTCGGCCACGCCGAGGAGCAATTGAGCGGCGCGAAGGCGTCCATCGCCGCTCGCGAGGAAGCGCTCACGGTCCGGCTGGAGGAGCTCGACCGCCGGCGCGAGGAACTGCAGTCCCTGCGCGAAGAGGTGGCGGAGCAGGAGCGCGGAATGCGTCACGCGCACTCCGAAGCGCTGCGCCAGGAGCGCGCCGAGCACGAGGCCATTCTCGAGCACGAGCGGGCGAGCGCCGCGGCGCGGGAGCGCGAGCTGGCTCGGACGCGCGACGCACTCGAGGAGCGGCGCCAGGAGCTGTCGCACGACCTGGACGACGTGCGCCACCAGCTCCGGGAGGCCGAGCAGCGCCTGACGGAGACCGCGGCGTCGCTCGCGGCGCGGGAGTCGGAGCTGTCCGCCCGCAGCGACGAGCTGCGCGCGACCCGGCAGAGCGCCGAGGCGCGCGAGCGCGAGCTGTCGCTGGAGATGGCCGCGGTCCGCGATGCGCTGCGCGAGGCCGAGCACCAGTTGAGCGGCGCCCGCGCGGCTACCGCGGCGCGCGAGGAGGAGCTGAGCGTCCGCCTTCGCGAGCTGGATCAGCGTCGCGAGGAGCTGCGCGTCGTTCAGGCGGAGGCCGAGAGCGCGCTCGCGGCCACCCGGACCGAGCTCGCGGCGCGCGTCGAGGAGCTTCGCCTGGCGCGCGAGGCTTTCGAGAGCCGCGAGCGGGCGCACGAGGCGGCCGAGTCCGCGCTCGAATCGCGCGCGCGGGAGCTGAACCTCGAGCTCGCGGGCCTGCACGGCCAGCTGCAGAGCGTCGAGGAGCAGCTGAGCGGCGCCAGGTCCGCGGTTGCCGCGCGCGAGGAGGAGCTGTCCGTCCGACTGGGAGAGCTGGCGGCAGCCCGTGACGGGCTCGAGGCGCGGGAGCAGGAGCTGCTCCAGCGCGTCGCGGAGCTGGCGGAGGAGCGCGCCGAGCTCTCCAGCTACCGCCAGGCCGCGGAGGACCGGTACGGCGCGCTGGCCGCATCGCACGCCGGTGAGCTGGAGCGCCTGCGCGCCGAGCACGCGTCGGCGATCGAGACTCTCGAGTCGCGCGAGCGTCAGGTGGGCGCCGAGCTGCAGGAGCTTCGGGCGCGGCTCGACGAGGGTCGGCAGCAGCTGGCCGAGACGGCGTCGCTGCTGGCGAGCCGCGAGGAGGAGCTGTCCGCCCGCCGCGAGGAGCTGCGCATCGTCCGGCGCGACGCCGAGCAGCGCGAGCGCGAGCTGGCCGCCGCGCACGTCGAGGCGCTCCAGCGAGCCGGTGCCGAGCGCGAGGCGGCGGTCGAGTCGGTCCGCCGCGAGATGACCGCTCGAATCGACGCCGAGCGCCGCGGTCGCGCGCTCGAGATGATGTCGATGGTGGAAGCGCTGGACGACATGATCGCCGACGCGATGACGTGGACCGACGACCGCGCGCGCGACCACGCCGTACGCTTCGGCTGGCGCCTCCAGCGTCTCGCCGGCGCGGCCGGGCTCGAGGAGATCGCCGTGCGCGACATGGAGCTCGACCCGGCCGAGCACGAGATCATCGCGTACGTGCCGGCGAGCGACGACTACCCGGCGGGCAGCGTGGTCGAGGTCCGCGGCCGCGGCTTCCGCCTGGGCGGCCGTGTGCTGCGCCGCGCGCAGGTCGTCGTCGCCGGCCTCCCGGAGGAGCAACCGGCCGAGCTGGCGGCGTCGGCGGCGGCCGACGAGTGGGAGCAGCCCGCGATCCTGATCCCGATCGCGGTCGAGCCCGAAGTGGCGCGTCCGGGCAGCCTGCGCGGTGGCCACTCCCCATTCGGCGACCCGGGACCGTTCGACGAAGATTCGGCGAGTCCGGCCGCCTAGCGCGAGTCGGATCGCCGACCGGGAAGACGGAAGGGCTCCGGGAGATCTTGGCTCCCGGAGCCCTTCGTCCGTTCATCCTGTCCGCGCACCGGCGCTAGATTCGACGACGAACCCCGCACCCTGATCCCGAGTCCATGACATCGCCCGCGCACGCCCCCGCGACGCTCGAGGGCTGGTACGCGCTGCACCAGATCTACGCGTTCGACCGCGCCGCGCTCCGCCGTCACGACGCGGCGCAGCTCTCGGACCTCAAGGCCGGCGCGCGCTCCGCGTTCGAGGACGTGGCCGCGCCGGTGGGCGGCGGATGGAGCGCGATCGTCCCGCTGATCGGGTCGCACGCGTCGCTGATGCTGATGCACTTCCGCCCATCGCTGGACGAGCTGGGGGTGGTGCAGGGCCGGCTCGCCGCCGAGCCGCTGCTCGACACGCTGACGCCGGTCTACTCGTTCCTCAGCGTGACCGAAGCTGGCCTCTACCACATCACCGCCGAGCTGGCGCGCGAGGCCGCCGCGCGCGGTGGCCGCGTGGGCGATGAGGCGTACGCCGCCGCGCTGGCCGAGCGCAGCGCCGCCGAGCGGTCGAGCGCCCACGTGCACCGCCGGCTCTACCCCACGCTGCCGAGCGAGATGCCGTACGTCTGCTTCTACCCCATGTCGAAGCGCCGCGAGTCCGGGCAGAACTGGTACACGCTCTCGCTCGACGAGCGCAGCTCGCTGATGCAGGCGCACGGCACGACCGGCCGCCGCTACGCCGGCCGCGTCCAGCAGGTCATCACCGGCGCGATCGGCCTGGACGCCTGGGAGTGGGGCGTCACGCTCTTCGGCCGCGACCCGCTCGACTTCAAGCGCCTCGTGACCGACATGCGCTTCGACGAGGTGAGCGCGAAGTACGCCGAGTTCGGCTCGTTCTACGTGGGCCGCGTGGCGTCGGCGACGGAGTGGCTGGGAACGATCGGGTAGGGCGATTCGCGAATCGCCCTACCCGTTGTAGATCTCGCCGCTCCGCTCCACGTACATCCTGAGCACGGCCGCGCCCTCCTCCCGCAGCACGCCGCGCACGACCTCCACGCCTCGGCGCGCCATGTAGTCGAACGATTCGGGGAAGACGGGGCCCTCGTCGAAGTTCAGGGCCATGGCGTCCTCGCGCGTCGCGCCACAGACGACCCGCTTCACGCCGCTCCAGAGCGCCGCTCCGAGGCACATCGCGCAAGGGTCGCAGGAGGTGGCCAGCTCGTGCCGCGGCAGGTTCGGCGCGCCGAGCGTGTACGAGCCCACCCGCTGCTGCGCCATCATGAACGCGACGATCTCGGCGTGCAGCACGCTGTTGTTCAGCGGCAGCACGCGGTTCACGCCCACCGCCACCAGCCGCCCGGAGTCGCGCTCGAAGACCGCCGAGCCGAAGGGGCCGCCGGTGTCGTGCCGCACGTTTTCGCGCGCCAGCTCGATCGCGAGCGCGACCTTCGCCTCGTCGCCGCGGTACGGCCGCTCCCAGTCGACGGCGCTGTCGACCCAGTCGGGGAGCGTGATCTGGACGACGGGCTGCGACATGGACGCTGGTGGCGGGTACGAAGTCGACCGAGTCGAGGCCGCGCTGTGCGCGCGCCGGGGGCTCATGAGGCTGCACCGCGCGGGCTCGCCGCGCAACGGTCCAGAGCTAGCAACGGGGATTGGCTCGAGGCGTCGGCCAGGCAGCGGCGGCGGCAACGGCAACGGCTTTGACAGGATGGACTGCGACAGGATGGACAGGATGGTGAACAGGATGGAAGCCGCTCGGGAAGCATCCCGGGGCACCTATCCTGTTCACCATCCTGTGCATCCTGTCGCAGTCCATCCTGTCAAAGCCGTTGCCGTTGCCCCGCACTGCCCTCAATTGCCGGGAGCCCACGCGTGTTGCCATAGGCGGTTCGGCTCGCTAAGTTATCTGCTCTGTCCGCGGGTATCGCGGCGGACGGGACGTAGCGCAGTCCGGTAGCGCACCTGAATGGGGTTCAGGGGGTCGCGGGTTCAAATCCCGCCGTCCCGATGGTGTAAGAGAGAGCACCGCAGCCACTTGGCCCGCGGTGCTTTTTCGTGCGCACTGCTGAGGTGCTGTTTGTGGTGCCGTTTCTCAGCGGTTCGGCGAGGCGAGCGCCGCGTCGCGCACCTTCCGTTGCTCGCTCATCACCGCGAGCAGCGTCTCGGTGTCCGGCTGCTGGTAGCAGGTGAGGAGCGTCTCCGTGTCCTTCCAGCCGCCCGCCGCGGCGACGTCCTTGAGCGAGTGGTGCTTTTGCTCGGTCGCCCACTTCCGGCGGTAGGGGTGCCACAGCCCGCCCACCAGCTTGAGCAGCTTCGCCCTCTCCTCGGCGACGCGGAGCCACTTGTCGAAGAGGTGGCGGTCCATCGGCTGCTCCGGCTTGCGCTCGCAGGCGAAGAGCCAGCCGCCGATCGCACCGACTGTCTTGCGGAATTGCTTCAGCTCCTCGACGAGGGAGGCCGGGCAGGGAACGACCCACTCCCGGCCCTTCTTGTCCGCCTCCGCGCGCCAGCGAATGGTGCTGCGCGCGACGTCGATGTCCTCCCAGCGAAGCTGACGGATCGAGCCGAGCCGCCGGCCCGTTGCCTCGGCGAGGACGAGGGCGAGCTCCATCTTCGCCCAGCGCGTGCGCTCGAGCTCCGACTCGGAGTCGGCGCCGAGCTGCCGCATCGCCTTGCGGGTGCGCGTGAACCGCTCCCACGAGGCGACGGGCCGCACCGGGTTCTGCTCCCGCTCACGCCGCACGCCCGCGAGCGGGTTGGCGTCGAGCAGCCGTGAGCCATTCGGCAGCCGGACCGTCGTCGCCCACGAGAGCATCGCGTGGAGCAGCACGAGGTCCATCTCCACCGACCGCGCCCGAACTGGCCCTGTCTTCTCGCCGCTGGGCTGGAGGATACCGCCCGCCCTGCGACGTGCGCTGTAGGTAGCCTGATCGCCCGCGGTGAGCGTCCGCACCTCGCACCGCTCGCCGAAGAACGCGAGCAGCACCCTGGCGCGGCCCTCGTCGTCCCGCCGTGAATCCGCTTTGTTGTCCAGGAACGCGGCGCACTCGCGCCTGTAGCGGTCCCACAGGGCGCCGAGCGTGAGACGGCCCGGCAGTGTCAGGTCCTCCTGCCGGAGCAGCTCCGCCAGCAGTAGACGCCCGAGCCGTTCCGCCTCTCCGCGGTCCTTCGTCATCATCGACGCGTGGTCCCGACCGCGGCCCGGGATCCACACCGTTCGATAGAACGTCCCATCCCGTCGCTTTTGAAACAGCCGGACGCGCATGCCCCGCTCGCCGAGGCTGCGCGTCCACTTCTCATTGACCTGATGCCATTCGTTCCGCCGGTTGCGAGTCGCCATCTGCGCCTCCTCACCGTCGGCCGGCAATGGCCCGAGCGTCGGCGAGGGGATCATAGGCGCGCGGCCGGGCAGAGGCAACGGCGCGGTGAAGGCGCACGGAGAGGTCGCCGGCGCGGAGGCGCGGGGAGCCGCGCCGGCCGGCATTGGGGAGGCGACCCTCGCGAATGAGACGGGCGAGATGCTCGGCGGAGTAGCCCGAGCGGAGGGCGGCTTCGGAGAGGCTTAACCGCTCATCGGCACCCTCGCGGATCGCGCACTCCATGAGCGATGCGGCCCACTCGAGAGCGCGGGCCCGAGCTTCGTCGGCGAAGCTGTCGCGCAGCTCCGTTGCCTTGGCGCGAATCTGGGCGAGGGCGTGGTGGAGGGTGTCCATCGGGCGACTGCAGCGGACTCTTTGGCTCTACCCGGAAGTACCTCGCGAGTCGCCCGCCCGTTCCTGGCGACGCGTGACGCAGGCCGCGCGTCCTCGCCTGGCGAGGCACCGCGGTTCGACCAGCTCCCGAGCGCTGCAAGCTAGAGGGCAGGGCCCTCCAGGGGTCCCTCTGGAGGGCCCCGCGCCGCCATTCCTGCGACGCCATGAAGATGTCCGCGGATCAGACCTTTTCCGCCCCGCAAGCGAGTAGGGAGATATATGCGGGCTCTGACCATGTGCGCCTGGAGGCGGCTTCGTGGGCGGTCCGAAGGCCTCGTGCTCGGAAGATTGACGCCCCTTCCGACTTCGTAGTACACTTCCGAGTATGGACCTTGTTGACCTCCTCCGGCGACCGGAGGGAAAGACGCTGGAATTCAAGCGCGACCTCTCGTCCCCGGACGGCGCCCTGAAGACCATCGTCGCCTTCGCGAATACCGCCGGCGGAACGCTGCTCGTCGGGGTCGAGGACCGCACCCGACACGTGCGCGGCGTGGCGGACGCGCTCGATCTCGAAGAGCGTATCGCCAA